>JAKVAV010000050.1 GCA_022448105.1 Flavobacteriales bacterium
TGGAATAAGTGAGTTATCTTTTCTAAATGAAATACGAAGGGCGGCTCCTGATGGGCACTGTTCTCCCTTCTTGGTTCTAATCCCATTATTAGTCAAGGATAACTGATTTAACTCGCCGGATTTAACCTCCACTTTATTTTCACCGCCTCAAAAATCGCTGTCTCCTGTTTGAATGCCCCATTTAGGCTGAACCCCAGCTTCTAATAAAAACATAGAGGTGACTTATACCTTCCTCCAAATTTAAGCAAACAGTCATCATTTTCAATAACTCATCCGTTGAGCTCTTTATTCTTGGCCATGGCTCTTTCCATCATTTTGGCTCCATAGCCTTTACCGTGAATTGTCGAATCGAATATCAGGCCAAACCACTTTTCTTCCTCGCGTGTAAAATCGAAGTACCACCCAAGAATCTTTATCTTACCTTCAAGCATCAAGGTGGGAGTCACATGTTCAAGACTTGAGAGATAACGGTCAAACTCTTCTAGCGATGGATAATTAAGTTTCACAGGCTATTCATTGTTCCAGAGACTGAAGAAAGCAAGCTTGATGCTACCATTCAGATCAGTTTTCTGATCGATTATCAGCAAACCTTTCATTTTTTTATCCCGAGTTTAGAGAAATTTCGATTCTAGTTTGTGTTTCCTAATCACTTGGCCTACATTTAACCGCACAGAATTAATAAGTCTTTCTATGGCAATGACAATATTCACATTCGATAGCGACTTTAGTTTCTATTTTATAGAATAGAGCGGACTCGTGTGGTTAAATAAATAAAACGTGAGAGTCCTGAGAAATTTGGGACTCTTTTTTTATGCGATGATTGAGGATAAAATTATAATCCAAGGTGAGCTTGGCTGTTTTCATGAAGAAGCGGCCCTCAAGTATTTCGGGAGAAATGGACAGGAGTTCATTCCATCTATATCTTTCTCCGAGCTAGCGAGAAACCTTGATAAGAGGTCTTTTGAAGCCATGGCTATAATGGCCATAGAAAACTCTATCGCCGGAAGCATTCTCCAAAATTACCGCATACTAAGAGAGCATAAGTTTAAGGTAGTAGGAGAGGTTTATCTCAGAATACGCCACAATCTCATGGCATTGCCTGGTCAGACTCGAAGTGACATCAAAGAAGTACACTCACATCCCATGGCTCTTAATCAATGCCTTGATTTCTTGAGAGACAAACCAATGAAAATGGTCGAGTCTGAAGATACTGCATTGAGTGCTAAAAGGATAAGAGAGAACCAAATTGCAGGAATGGCGGCTATAGCCAGTAAACGAGCAGCGGAGATATATAATCTTGATATTTTGGATGAAGGAATTGAGACTTCAAAAGTCAATTATACTCGGTTTTTTATTCTCAATGGAAGTCAGCATGAAATTATAGACAGAGGATTCAACAAAGCCTCAATTTTCTTAACCGTTCTGGACGCTCACGGCAGGCTGCTCAATGTGTTGGAGTCCATTAGTAATCATCGCATCAATATGACCAAGCTTCAGTCTTACCCGGTTCTAGGAGAATTGAAGAAGTATTATTTCCACCTCGATCTTGAATTTGATGAGGAAGATCAGTTCTATAATTGTATGAAAGAATTAAAGGAAAGAACCGAATCGCTGGAGATTCTCGGGACTTACCAAAAAGCGGAGATTGATGATTGAACTATCGAACAGGTTAGATGGTGTTGGTACCTATTATTTTGCCAATAAATTAGCGCAGATCCGCGAGATGAATTCGAATGGAGACAGTGTGATCAATCTTGGCATTGGAAGCCCAGATTTACCTCCTCCGACACAGGTTAAGGAGAAGCTAATTGGCGTTCTCTCTGATCTGGATGTGAATCAATATCAGTCTTATCGCTCGCTTCCTGAACTGAGGGAAGCTTTCGCAAAATGGTATCAATCTCATTTTAATACGAGTCTTGATCCCAAAACGGAACTCCTTCCCTTGATCGGCTCAAAAGAAGGCATTATGCATATTTCCATGACATTCATAAGCGAAGGCGATGAGGTGTTGGTGCCAAACCCCGGTTACCCGGCCTATGCAGCTTGCTGTAAACTTGCAGGTGGAAAGATTCGACCGTACCCTTTGAATGCTGAGAATGGATGGATTCCCGATATAGAGGAATTGAGCAAAGAAGACCTTGACGGTGTGAAACTGATGTGGGTGAATTATCCTCACATGCCCACAGGAACTAGAGCTACCAAAGAACTTTTTGAAAAACTGGTTGCTTTCGGACGCAAGCGCAATATTCTGATATGCCATGATAATCCGTATGCGTTTATTTTGAATGAAGAACCGCTTTCGATTTTGGAAACAGAAGGTGCGAAGGAGTTTTGCCTTGAATTGTCTTCGTTGAGTAAATGCTACAATATGGCTGGATGGAGAGTCGGATGCTTGGCGGGCAGTGAATCCAATATTAACGCAGTTCTGAAATTCAAGAGCAACATGGATTCAGGTATGTTCAAAGGCATTCAAGAGGCGGCCATTGCTGCCTTAGCCCATGGCCAAGATTGGTTTGAGCAGCTTAATGAACAATACAAGCAGCGAAGGAAGTTGGCATGGAAGATTATGGATTTCCTCGGTTGCCAGTACGACAAAGAGGGAGCAGGCCTTTTCGTTTGGGGTAGAATCCCAAAACATTTGGCTGGCGCTGAGAATTATTCAGAAGAAATTCTACATAAATCTAGAGTATTTATCACCCCGGGGATGATCTTCGGGAGTCAGGGAAATTGCTATTTGAGGATATCCTTGTGTAGTCCAGTTGACGTATTTGAATTGGCTTTCGAGCGGATTTCGCATGCATTTAATAAAGAAAAAAAGTAAAAGAAGAGATATGGAGGAGAGAAGAGGTACCACGAAACGGCAAACTTGGATTTCGACCGGAAGAGGTCCAATCCTTATCAGTGGTCCGTGCAGTGCCGAAACCGAAGAGCAAACCCTAGAGACTTCAAAAAGATTGGCGGCTACCGGAAAGGTAGATTTTATCAGGGCGGGAATTTGGAAACCACGCACAAGACCTGGCTCTTTTGAAGGAGTAGGAGAGAAGGGGCTGCCTTGGATGCAGAAGGTGAAGGAAGAAACTGGTCTTCCAGTAACGATTGAAGTGGCTAAGGCAGAGCATGTGGAACTTTCGCTAAAACACGGAATTGATATGCTTTGGATTGGAGCTCGAACTACCGTAAATCCTTTTGCCGTTCAAGAAATTGCAGATGCCCTTAAAGGAGTGGATATCCCTGTTTTGATAAAAAACCCGATCAATGCCGACCTCGCACTTTGGATCGGAAGCACTGAAAGGTTGATTCAGTCCGGGTTGAAGAGAGTCGGTGCGATACACCGCGGTTTTTCGAATCTGGGAGAGCGCAAGTACAGGAATCGTCCTCAATGGCAATTGGCTATCGCTTACCGGGACGCGATGCCTGAGATTCCGCTGATCAACGACCCAAGTCATATTTGTGGAAAGAGAGAATTGCTCCTGCACATTTCTCAGAAAGCAATGGACCTCGACTTTGACGGTTTGATGCTGGAGTCACACATAGACCCTGACAATGCCTGGAGTGATTCCGCTCAGCAAGTGACACCCGAGTCGCTAAATGCGCTCATTGAGTCTATCGTAGTGCGGGAACCTCAATTTTCTGATAACGCTGACCATAGAGTGCTTGACCAACTAAGAGAGAAGATAAATCATATTGATGATGAGCTATTCAATCTGCTGCACAATCGAATGCAGGTTGCTCGTGATATAGGGGCATTCAAAAAGGCCAATAACATTACAATTCTTCAAAAGGCTAGATGGAACAAAATTTTAGAGAAAGGAAAGAAATATGCTCATTTACATGGTCTTAGTGAGCTATTTATTCAAAACTATCTCCGTGCCGTGCACGATGAGAGTATAACTCAGCAAGAGCATGTAATGAATGAAGAGTAACTAAGGAACTTTGTATCCCTGACTTGCTTCGAGCAAAAAGAACCAATCTTCCAGATCTAGATCAATTTTGAGTGCGTAATTGGCATTTTTGATTCTCTCAAGATTAGTAGTGCCAATCACAGGAGAGAAGTTGGCCGGATGTTTCAGAATCCATGCCAAGAGAATCACATCTTCTGGAGCCTCATATTTCTTCGTCAGCTTTGCCAGGACAGATTTAATTCGACTGCTCCTCTCATCCTTTTCCTTGAAATAACTTCCGAGAGGACTCCAGCTCATCCCCGATACACCCTTGTCGATCATTAAATCTAAAGTCCCATCGTACATCGCTGAATGCTGAGTTAACGAAAACTCAATTTGGTTTGTGGAGATTTCAATGTGCTTTGATAGCATCGAAAGCTGAGTGGGAGTGAAGTTTGAAACTCCAAATGACCTGATCTTTCCGCTATCAATAAGGGGCTTGGCAGCTTGAGCAATCTCTTCTGGATGCATCAATGGACTGGGACGATGAATCAAAAAGGTGTCGAGATAATCAGTTTGGAGATTTCTCAATGACTCTTCTGCACTCCAAATGATGTACTCTTTCGAAAGATTGTAGTGCTTTATTCGATTATTCCGCGTGTATCCTTTGTATTGAATTCCGCATTTGGTGATGAGATGAATACTCTCTCGATCTATTGAAGATTCATTCAAAGCCTGACCAAATTCAGTTTCAGTGGTGTAATCTCCGTAAATATCCGCATGGTCAAAGGTGGTGTTTCCTTGTTCCGCACAGAATTCTAGTAGAGCCGATTGCTCCGTTCTCGAAAGCTTCTTACCCCAAGCACCCCAGGACATGCAGCCGATGATAATCTTAGACTTTTGTTCCATTCGCGATTACAGATCTATCGGGGCAAAGATGCAATCACCTCTTCGATTTTCAAATCAAATACTAGCAGCAACCACTTCCCGGAGCACAAGTGCTTTGCACTCCGACTTCTGATATTCTAACTTTAGGCTTCGCCTGCGGTATTCCGCAGTTGTCCTTTGCCAAGCAATCCGTTTGTTTGCTGGTTAGATAGAACTTTTCACCGTCAGAAGTTAAACCGTATTTTCCGATGGTATCGCTCTGGTATTCTACTTCAATGTCCAAGTCTCCTATGCCCAGTTTATCTTCAGAAAGCTCGATGATTTTTAAAAGCTTTTCTGGATGTAAACGGTGGTCGTAGTCATTGGCCTCCCAAAGCTGGAAGTTGACCACTTCTTCTTTTCTTATACTTCCACCACAATCGATGAAGTGCTTGGTGATTTTTCCAACTTCGGTCACGTGAAAATGGCCGGGTACCAATGTCCCGTTTGGAAGTTCAAAGGAAATAGTATCTAAATGGCTGAGGTGAGATTTGATTTCTGAGAGTTTCATGATATGAGATTTTGCGGTTGAGGCTAACAGCAGTCAACCGAGGTTATGTCTTGATTTAAAAATTCATTAACGATTTGTTTCATTTCACTCCAACGTTCTTTGTCAATGCAGTAGCAAACGCTAGTTCCTTCCACATTGCCCTTGATGAGGCCCAAGTTTTTGAGCTCCTTGAGGTGCTGTGAAATGGTGGGTTGGGCTAGTCCTATTTCGTCAACCAAATCACCGCAAATACAGCTTTCTATAGTGAATAGATGCTGAAGGATGGCCACCCTAGCGGGATGTGCGAAGGCTTTTGCAAGAGCGGAGATCTTGTTCTGCCTTTCCGTAAAAATTTCAGTTTTCGTGATTCCCAAAAATTATATAATTTGTTTATTGCAATATTACGATAATTAAACTAGAATCGATTAATTGGAGTCTATTATAAATGATTCAAAAGGAGAAAAGGAGTTTCTCCGGTCCTTTGAGCTTTGCCATGAATACCACTTTGAAGCTTTGTCTTTGATTAGTGATAGGGGTGTATTATCTACGTCCTAAATTTGGGTGTTGGACCTATTATTATTTAGAATCAGAGTATGGCCATGTAGCGAACTCCAGAGCTTCTGGATAAGGTACACTTAAACAGAACTTGTCATGCCATTAAGGTCTTTTTGGATGAAATAGGGGATTTATAAGCCGTTATTCTTTCTTGTAGTTATACGAGTAGGGCAAGAAATCAAGTCAAAGTAGCCTTTTGCTTTATGACACGAGATTTGTTTTCGTCTGGGTAGATCATCCCTTCTATAATTTTCCCTTAAACCCCGATTCAAATTATATGGTAAATGATACTTTCTTGCGCGGAGACTAGACTAATTTCAGCTCATCTTGGTAAATCCAGCCCTGTGCGCCGCTGGCGATTTTCACCTCATACCATTCTCCTTCTCGACTCAGTATGTCAACTTTGGTACCCGCATGAAGGACAAATACATTAACGCTTCCACCTCTAGGTTCGCTCTTGACATCTACTTTGTCGGTAAAGATGATTGCTGATTTTTCGGCATATCGGTAATTTTCAGCAGACACGGCAAGCGTATATGCAAAAACGAGAAGTAGGAAACCAATCAGCCCCCCAAAAAAGGCTAGTCTTCTAACATTGGTGGAGTGGCTAAAGTAGTATAATAGGAATAGCAGTACCGCGACTAATGCCAAAGCAATGCATAATTTGGCCCAACCGTCTGGGCCCAAGCTATAGCGAAATGTCCTCCACCAAATTTGAAATTTACTTTTTGGCAATACCTCAATTTTGTCGACAATGAGATCATTAGCTATGCTCAGATTATATTGCACGTCTTCATTGGATGGATCAAATCGCAAAGCTCTCTCGTAGTGCAAAATACACTCAGGTATTTGACCAAGCTTAAAGTAAGCATTTCCAAGGTTGTAATTGATGGCCAATCCTTCTGTGTTGGGCTCGGCTTCAAGAAAGTGATTGAGAGCGGTTTCATAGTCCCCTTTCATATATGCATCGTTCCCCAGTGAGAATTGATCTTTCGCATAGTCAATACCCTGAGCACTCAGTTCGTAGCTAAAACCTATAATGATCAACAGGAAAAATAGCTTTTTCATTTCAGTTTACCTTCTAGATTTTCGATTAACTCCGCGGTGCGTTTATAGAAAATGTCATCACTTACTTCCGTAACGGGCGCGAAGCGTGCCATTTCGCAGGTGTCTATAACATAGGTCACGTCATTCACTACAGAGGTATCAATTCCGTTCTTATCCAACTCGCTCAGAATTCTACTTCTAGATAATTGACCAACCGGAATACCCAGCTTATCACTGATATATCCAAATAGGGCTTTAGATATTTCTTCATAAAATAGCGAAGAGTCGTTCTTCTTCAGAGCTATCTCAGCTGCCTTTAAGCGCCTTCGCGCTGTTTTGTTAGCACCTCTTCGTTTCTTTCCTTTCACATCGCTATCGAGCGCTTCTTTCCTTCTTCTGTAACCTAGGAAGATAAGCAAGAAGGCAAATGGGCCAGCCGATCCCAACCAGAAAAGAGTTGTGCCGAAAAACTGACTCCTAGTTGCTGAAAGTAGATTCTTATCGGTAATGATGTACCGAATATCTAACCCAGACTGCTCCACAATATTTTTGGGCCTCTTAGCACCGGCCGTAGGAACATTTCCTTCATCATCAGCGATGCTGAAATTGTAAGGACCGGCCTTTGCGATTTGGTATTTTCCCGTTTTTGGATTGAAAAATGAGAACTCCATTTCGGGAACACTATATTCGCCGGGATATCTAGGGATGATTAAGTATTGAAAACTCCTCGAGCCTTTCACGCCTCCTGCCGTTACCGAAATTCGATCGTTGGTTTCTGGATCATAAACCTCAAAATCTTCAGGGAATTGGAAGGGATTGGCGTCAATCAACTTCAAATTTCCTGAACCAGTAACTTTCACCTTGAGGTTAATTGCCTCATTAGCCTTGAGTTTATTCTTATCTACGGAAGCTGCAAAATCAAATTCACCAACTGCACCTTTGAAAGACTCAGGTGCGCCTTCAGGCAATTCCTTTACGGTGATGGTAGGAGTATTGCTTCTCACCGTAATATTTTCACCTGGATTAAAGAAAGATCTATTCACGTTAGCTGACAATACGAAGGGTTCCAATTCGTTGGCTCCTGATCGCTGAGGGAAAAGAACTTGTCTTTTGATAATGGCTTTTCGATATTGGACTCCGTTTATAATCTCAAGATTTGGTTCCCAGCTAGTTTGCTGTTCGGGAAAATCTTCACTCCAAAAACCATCTAGGGCAGGAAAGTCCATCTCTCCCAAGTCAATATTATTGTAGCGGCTCAATAGTATATAGGAAGCAATGACTTGCTCTCCTTTGTACACCTTGTTTTTAGACAGTTGAATACGAACCATTAAGTTTTTGAGCGTATTCTGATTTTGGTTGTAATTGCTCGAACTCGCAGATTCTCTTGATGTGGACGAAGTGCCAGAGCTTGCCCCTTTAATTACTTTTATTTTTATAGGTTTTGTGGTAAGAACTTTACCATTCACATTTACTTTTGCAACACCAATTTCGTAGGTTCCTAATTGCTTCGGGCGTAGCGTGTAAGAAATGGAGGCGCTGCTCGATTGACGGCCATTGACAATGCGGTAACTAGAGGACCTTGAAGGGCCAAATACTACGCGGAAATCACCAAGGTCTGGTGTTTCTATATTTCCCTTGCTGTTAACAAGTGTAAGTTTTAGCGTAAAAACATCATTGATCGAAACGGGATTCTTGTCTACGGTAGCAGTCAATGAAGCATCCTGACTAGCCGAAACAAGTGGGAGCAGTAAAAAAAATAAGGCAATCAGAGCCCGCATATGTCTACCAGTCTTTTTCAATTTTTACCCGTTGTGCTTTTTTCCTCTTTTTCTTTTTTAGCTCCTCTTGCAAGTCCTTTTCTTGCTTCATGAGTGCTTGTAATAATTGTTCGGCTTCTTCTTTAGACATTTTCTGCTGTTGCTGCTGCTCTTGCTGTTCTTGTTGTTGCTGTTCTTGTTGTTGCTGCTCCTGTTCTTGCTGTTCCTGTTCTTGCTTCTCTTGGTTTTGATCTTTTTGATCTTGATTTTGATCCTGTTGCTGCTCCTGTTGCTGCTGTTCTTGCTGTTTCTTTAAATGCTTGGCGTAGGCAAGATTGTAGCGTGCGTCATCATCAGTGGGAACTTTTCGTAGCGCCTCTTTGTAGGCTTCTATACTTTCATCGAGCTCTCCACTCATTAACTTCGAGTTTCCAAGGTTGTACTGAGCCTTATTGATCTCCTCGTTGGTCTTAGCAAGCTTAACCACTGAAGAAAATTGAGAGGCTGCCTTTTTACTCGCAGTAACGGCGCCTTCCATGAGTTCCTTTTTTTCCTCTTCAGTCTCTGCATTTTGGGCTTTTTCTTGCAGTCTGCGAGCCATTTGCTGGAGTGCATTGCCCGTATTAAAAATGGCCTCCGGATATTCCGGATCATTTTCCAATGCTTTCGTATAAGCCTCAATGGCCGCCTCATACCTGCCGCTTCGATACTCTTTATTGCCTTTTTCGGTGCCAATCTTCTCAATTTGGCCCATGGCCACAGAGTGGAGAAAGATGCCCAATATGATTACGAGGTATTTTTTCATCTCTCAAATAGATTTATTTTCTTGGCGATTCGTCCCTTTTTATTGCCAATGAAAAATTCGACCACTAAACAAAACAGTGCAAGAGCTAAAAAGATTTGGAACCGATCTTCGTATTCTGAGTAGGCCACCGAACCCATTTCTGTTTTTTCAATTTGGTTGAGTTCGGCCAGGAGAGGTTCTAGGCCTACTTCGGCATTTGAAGCCCTGACGTAGGTGCCATTCCCAGCCTTAGCAACCTCGCGCAGCATAGATTCATTAAGTTTTGAGACCACGATATTTCCATCTTTGTCTTTCTTGAAACCCGTGCGCGTTCTTCCATTGTATTGAGGTATAGGAGTTCCGTCCGGTGAACCCATTCCGATGGTGAATACCTTTGCGCCTTTTTGCGCAGCTTCTTGAGCTGCCACTACTGCATCATTTTCATGGTTTTCACCATCTGTGATGATCACAATAGCCTTTTGGGCTGGGCTGTCTTCGGTGAAACTTTTCATTGCCAAATCAATGGCAGCGCCTATATCCGTGCCTTGAACTGGAACAACATCCGTATCAATCGTTGAAAGGAAAAGCTTTCCTGCGGCATAATCGCTGGTAATTGGAAGTTGAACGAATGCTTGTCCAGCAAAGACGATTATTCCCACTCGATCACCATGAAGTTCTTCGAGCATCTTTGAGATGGCTCGATTGGCCCTCACTAATCGATTGGGAGCCAAGTCCTCGGCCATCATGCTGTTGCTTACATCAAGAGCTACCATGATGTCGATCCCTTCGACTTTTGCTTCGGCCATTTTTGAGCCTAATTGGGGATTCACCAAGGCAACAACTAAAAATCCTGCAGCAAGTCTCCAAAGAATATATTTCATGGCGGTATTTACACTTGAAAGCTCTGAAACCAAGGAGTTTAATAGCTGACTCTCGCCAAAGCGATCCATCCTTTTGTTTTTCGATTTTATCGAAACTGCGAAAAAGAAGAGCATTACAGGCCCGAGTAGAAATAGATACCAAAGCTCAGGTTTTCCAATCCTCAGTCCCGGAATGGCATCTATCACCACCAAGAATACAACCCCGAAGAGTACCCAAAAAATGACCTCGAGAATCGCTGCGGCGATTAAGATGCCAGTGAAATTATATTTTGAGGTGTTTTTCATTTAGGGCAATGTCTGCAGTATCGTTTTTCTGAAAAAGAATTCTGAAATCAGAAGAATACTTCCAATCAACGCAATGAGGTAGTACTCCTCAGACTTTCGGCTGTGCTCAGTAACGTTGATCTTTGTTTTTTCTAAACGGTCGATCTGAGCGTAAATCTTTGCAAGTGCTTTTTCATCGGTTGCTCTGAAATAAGTTGCGTCTGTGAGCTTGGCAATTTCTTGCAGGGTAGCCTCATCTATTTTCACATCTATGTAATCGTATTTATATCTACCATCAGGGAAGACCGCAACGGGGGAGAGGGCTCTCCCTTCAGAGCCCACACCTATTGTGTAAACCCTTATACCAAATTCTTTCGCGATCTCGGCGGCAGTAATTGGGGCGATTGAGCCAGCATTGTTAACGCCGTCGGTGAGGAGTATTATTACCTTGCTCTTCGCGTCACTCTCTTTCAGGCGATTTACGGCGGTGGCCAGTCCCATTCCAATGGCCGTTCCGCCTTCTACCATGCCAGTTTTAACATCTTTAAAGAGATTTACCAGAACGCGATGGTCAGTGGTCAGTGGGCTTTGAGTGAAGCTCTCACCTTCATAAACCACCAATCCCATTCTATCATTTGGTCGTGCTTCGATGAAATCAATGGCAACTTGTTTCGAACTTTCCAATCTATTGGGTTGAAAATCCTGCGCCAGCATGGATGCAGAAATATCCATAGCCACAACTATGTCTATTCCCTCAGTACTTACATTTTGCCAGCTCAAATTAGATTGAGGTCTAGCTAAAGCAATGATTATCATTGAAAGCCCTAACGACCTCAATAAGAACGGAATATGAATTAATAATTCGTTAAGTAGCTCACCTTCAGACGGAAACTGATTGAGGGTTGAGAGAGTGACTTTCGGGGTTTTTTCAGGCAGGGACCAGATATGATATACTCCGAATACCGGGATCAAGAAAAGGAGTGAGAAGAGCAATGGCTGCGCGTAGCTGTATTCAGATCTGAAAAAGAACCAGAGTCCTGCTGCGCCAATGGAGGCAACGACTGCAAAAATCGACCCTATTTTCTGACTTCTACTCATGAATTTCTTTGTCGCTTAGCATCCTTGATGCTGTTGTCTTTACAAACTCGATCGTTTGATTCACGGCCTCCTGATTCTCCAAATCGTCAGGTCTATCCTTGGCGAATTTTACCATATCTGCCCGATTTAGGATTTCTCGTAGGTGTCTAGATTCAATTTCTGTAAGACCTACGTACCGCAACCTGGTCAGAATCTGATTCGAAGTGAGCTCATGTGCTGGAATCTGATAAACAGATTCCAAATAATCCCGAAGTACGTCAGTGATCTCTGTGTGGTGTTGTTTGATCTTTCCTCTTTTAAAAATTTGAGCCATCTTGATTTGGTCAAGAGCTTCTAGAGCTATTTGGTCTGCAGGCCGTTGAGGTTCTTCCTTTTTTACAATTGGCCTATCGGCTTGGCGTTTCTTTCTGGCTCTCAAGATCAGTAGGGTAGCGGCAATGAGCCCCAAAAGTCCTAAAGCTCCAGCGGGATAGTACCAGTAAACTGCTAGATAATCTTGCCATCCCACCTCGACTTCGTAAATGTCAAGTGAAGGTTTGATTCCTCCGGTGGTATCAATTTCTACCGTTTTAACGGTCAATAAGAAAGCTTCGGTGAGCTGCTTTTCCCCATTTACGGTTATTTCAAGCGGCGGAATGGCATAGTAACCGGTGTCCCAAGCTGTGAGGTAAAGCTTTTGCTCAATTCTTGTTTCGGCAACATCATCTGCCGTTTCCAATGTGTCAATGTCCGTAGATCTTACGATCTCTAGATCCGTAATGATCGTATCTCCAAATAGCGGAAAAGCGACACCGGGAAGACTATTTTTTGGATAGCTCACACTTAAAGTTAGCACTGCTTGTTCACCAATAAGGATCTCTTGTGGGGTCAGAACTGCATCTGCTGTTTGTGCATTTGCATTGCCAAACGCACAAACAAAAACTACCAAAGCTGATATGTCCTTCATCCAATTCATTAAGATCTTTTGCTGAATAGGTTTCTCAATGGTTTGATATAAGACTCGTCAGTGGCAATAGCGGCAGTATCAACTCCAGCGCGTCGCAGGGCGTTGTCGGCTCTTGATTCCCTAATTAAAGCTGCCTCTCGGTAAGCTTCTCTCACTTTTCGTGAAGAAGTATTGACCCAGCGCGTTTCTCCGGTCTCGGGGTCGTAGAATTGAGCCATTCCCACATTGGGCATTTCTCCCTCTCGTCTATCGTGAATGCGAAGGGCAACTAAGTCATGCTTCCTGTTTGCGAGCTTCAGTGAATCTTCGTACTCAGTATCCATAAAGTCGGTTATTAAAAAGGCGATGCTTCGTTTTTTAACCACATTATTTAAGTATCGGAGGGCTTCGCTTATATTGGTTCCTTGGTCTTCAGGAGTAAATTCAATTAACTCTCGTATAATTCTGAGAATATGGGTTTTACCTTTTTTTGGTGAGATGAATTTCTCCACCTTGTTGCTAAAGAAAATGACACCTATCTTGTCATTATTAGTGATGGCTGAAAAGGCAAGTACTGCACAAATTTCAGTAATTAAAGACTTTTTGATTTGTTCGGAAGTTCCAAAGCTATCACTCGCAGAAACATCCACGACGAGTATCACTGTTAGCTCTCGTTCTTCTTCGAAGATCTTCACGTAAGGATGGCCTAATCGCGCAGTAACATTCCAGTCAATGGTGCGCACCTCATCGCCCACTGTGTATTCGCGTACTTCGCTAAATGCCATTCCTCGGCCTTTAAACGCCGAGTGGTATTCTCCTGAAAAAATTTGATTGGAGAGTCCTTTGGTCTTTAGCTCAATGCGCCTAACTTTTTTGAGAAGTTCTGCGGTATCTGCTGCCATCTATGGTACTTCTACTGTGTTCAGTACTTGTTGAATAACATCAGTTACACTGACATTTTCAGCTTCGGCTTCGTAGGTAAGGCCTATTCTGTGACGCATTACATCTGGCGCAACTGCCCTAACATCTTCTGGGATGACAAAACCGCGTTGATTCAAGAATGCAAATGCTTTAGCAGCCATGGCCATGCTAATACTGGCTCTGGGCGAAGCACCAAAACCAATCAATTCTTTGAGGTCTTTTAAGTTGTAATCCTCTGGATTTCTCGTAGCATAGACCAAATCCACAATATACTTCTCGATCTTTTCATCCATGTAGACTTCACGAACAATTTGCCGCGCTCGTATGATTTGATCAGGTTCCACCACCTTTCTGGTTTTTGGAAAAGGGGCGAGGGAGACATTATTTCTGACGATTAGACTCTCCTCATTCTTCTTGGGATAGTCTAATACAACCTTAATCATAAAGCGGTCTACTTGGGCTTCAGGGAGTGGATATGTCCCTTCCTGTTCAATCGGGTTTTGAGTGGCCAAGACTAAAAACGGCTCAGGGAGTTTAAAGGTATCTCCACCAATGGTTACCTGTCTCTCTTGCATAGCTTCGAGTAATGCGCTCTGCACTTTAGCCGGAGCCCTATTGATCTCATCGGCCAGCACAAAGTTGGCAAAGACAGGTCCTTTTTTTACGCTAAATGCCTGATCTTTTGGGCTATATACCATTGTTCCAACAACGTCTGCTGGGAGCAGATCTGGGGTAAACTGAACCCGGCTAAAGTCAACATCAATACATCCAGCAAGCGCTTTAATGGCCAATGTTTTAGCCAGTCCTGGCACACCCTCTAGAAGAATGTGTCCGTCTGCTAGGAGAGCAATCAACAGTTTATCAACCATATCGCGCTGACCAATGATGACTTTTTCCATTTCTAAGGTCACCAATTTCACAAATGCACTCTCTTTTTGAATTTTTTCGTTCAGTGCTTTTATGTCAACTGTTCCAGACGTGGAACTCTGATTTATTGTCGTTCCAGTGGTATCATTAATCTCTTCGGTATTCATACCGCGAATTTAAGTTTCGTTAGTGAAATTTTTGATTTTGCGCCGCAAAGTTAAGAAGCGACTTTTGAACAATGCAAAAATGAGAGTTAAGCCGTTTTTGAAGCAAATCCGCACAGTTAAAAGATGTTAAGCATTCCAGTGAGAAGAAGGTTTCTCGTATCCCATGGCACTTATTCACATCGCGCAGAATGGACGGGCACATTTTATACATTTCGACTAAAATTTCACGAATGACGATTAATGATACCATTGAAAAGGTGAGAACCTTTCACGAAGCTTTTGGAATTGCCAACGCTGAAAATCCAACTGCCGATTTGTCACAGGAGGACATAATGCTTCGATTTAACCTCATGAAGGAGGAAAACGAAGAATACCTTGAAGCTGCTGAAAATGGAGATTTGGTTGAGGTGGCCGATGCCTTAGGTGATATGCTCTACATTCTCTGCGGGACAATACTTAAACACGGGCTTGAAGACAAAATCGCTGAAGTCTTTCAGGAAATCCAGCGAAGTAATATGAGCAAGCTCGATGCTGAAGGAAAACCCATTTACCGGGAAGATGGAAAAGTGATGAAGAGTGAGTTGTATTTTAAACCAGATATAGTCTCAATACTCAACAACTAAGGCTGAGCTGATCTAATTTTGACCGAGTTGATGCTTGAGATGTGCCATTTTAACGGCGGCAACTGCCGCTTCAACACCTTTATTGCCGTGCTTACCTCCAGAGCGCGCTTTGGCCTGCTCTAGGGTGTCGTCAGTTAATACACAAAAGATTACGGGAACTCCTGTTTCTAGACTAACATCTTTTACTCCTTGAGCCACAGCCTGACACACAAATTCGAAGTGCCGTGTTTCGCCTTGAATAACTGAACCGATGGCGATTACCGCATCGTAGTCGTTTGATTCAATAAGCATCTTCGCCGCAATAGGAAGTTCAAAGCTACCAGGAACCTTCTTGACATCTACATGGTATCGACGCGCTCCAAGCTCGATTAAAGTCTCTCCTGCTCCCTTTGTCAAAGGGTCTGTGATTTCTGCGTTCCACTCTGCAGAAACAATTCCAAAACGAAAAGGAGCAGCCGATGGCGTACTCCTTTTGTCAAGTTGTGATAAATTTTTTCCAGCAGTAGCCATATTAGCCTCCTACTCTCGCAATGTAAGCATCGATAGTTCTAGCCTCTGTGCTCGTTGGAAACTCATCCTTAATTCTCTCAAAGTTGGTCAGCGCCTTGTCAAAGTCTCCGTTTTCAATATGAACCAATCCTGCTTTCTTTAAGTAGATCGGCGCAGTAAGAAGGTTGGCTGAGATTCCTGCAGCCTCTTCGAAGTAGCTCAGAGCATCAGCGTAGTTTCCTAACTCGATGTAGCAATCTCCTATAGCTCCCTTCGCTACAGCCGCAGTGAGGTCATCATCCAGATCAGCATCTTTTAAATACTCGATAGCCAAACCATAGTCACCTAGCTGCATGTAGATGACGCCTGTGTAATAAGAGGCTAGCTCACCAGCTTGGGTGCCTCCATACTCACTGGCAATGTATTCAAAACCGTAATAAGATTCGTTACCGACCAATGCTTTGTCTAGAGAGTCGATTTCGTACCAGTATTCTGCTTTCCAAAGAAGGTTCATTCCTTCTTCATTTTTAGGCATCAAGTAGAGTCTCGTAAAAGCAAAATACCCTGCGAAAAGCGCTACCAAAAGAGCAGCAACTATGATGATTGTGTTTCGATTATCCTCAACGTACTTCTCTGTTTTAGAGTAAACTTCCTGTACGTCTACAATCGTTTCGTCGCTTTGATTTTTCTTCTTCGCCATTAGGGGCTATTTAATTTTCAAGCTGCAAAAATATACTTTTTTAATTGCCAATGCATAAGCACTTTNCGGAATTGATAATTTTGCGTTTCGATCATGGAGGTAAAACAGCTAAGTGTACTGAATTTCAAGAACTACGGAGAGGCCACCATTTATCCCGATCCGCATGTCAATATCTTTACAGGCCTCAACGGGCAGGGCAAAACGAATATGCTCGACGCTATTTACTATTTGTCATTTTGCAAGAGCTATTTCAATCCAGTAGACAGTCAAAATATTCAGCATGGTGAAGATTTTTTTGTGGTGGAAGGCATTTTTGCGCAGAATGGAGAATCAGATAAGCTTTATTGTGGAGTAAAACGGGGGCAGAAGAAGGTCTTCAAGAAGAATAAAACGGAATATGAGCGCCTCTCTGAGCATATCGGCAGTTATCCATCAGTGATTATTTCTCCATACGATAAAGACTTGATCAGCGAGGGCAGTGAGATGCGCCGGAAGTTCATGGACAGTATCATTTCCCAGTATAATCGGCGGTACCTAGATCATCTCATTGCCCATAATAAGGTATTGAAGCAGAGGAACAGTTTGCTCCGATACTTCTGGGAAAACAGAACCTACGATCCCGATAACCTTGAGGTGTGGAGTACTCAGCTAATAGAACTAGCTGAAAAAATCCATAAAGTTCGAACTCAGTTTGTCGAGTCTTTTGAGCCCATTTTCCTAAAGCATTATGAAGCTATCAGTGGGAATGCTGAGGATGTGAAGATTACTTACCGTTCACATCTCAACGAAGCCAATTTTGCCAATGTGGTTGCCGAGAGCGTCGAAAAGGATCGAAGAACCCAGTACACCAACGTGGGAATCCATAAAGACGATTTGAAGTTTGGCATCAATGGAGACCATCCTTTAAAGAAATTTGGCTCCCAAGGTCAACAGAAAACCTTCTTGATTGCTCTCAAGCTCGCTCAATTTGATTTGGTAAAAGAAGCTACGAAGAAAGTACCTGTTCTATTGCTCGACGATATCTTCGATAAGATCGATGATGTGCGAGTGGAGCATTTGATGAAGCTAGTGAGCGATCACAACTTTGGCCAAATCTTCATCACTGATACGCATTCGGAGCGCATTGAGAAGATCTTCTCTGAGATTACGGATAGCGTGAAGGTATTTCACATCGAAAAAGGAGCAGTCCATGAGTAGAGATCAAAACGAAGAGAACCTAGGAGAAGTAATTGACCGGCTGCTCAAAGCTTACGGCTTGGAAGAAGGTTACTACGCCGCAGCCATTTCCACCTACTGGGAAAATTTAATGGGACCGGCTGTCGCTAAGCGGACCGGAAGAATAACCATAGAGCGGGGCGTCCTCAAAGTAGAAGTCACTTCCGCTCCGTTGCGTGAAGAGCTCAGTTATTCCAAAGAGAAGATCGTGCAAATGATCAATCGTGAAATAGGGCAGAGGTTGATCAAGTCTGTTGAGATTTACTAGGCTTGTTGGTCGCTGGAGGTGGTTTTTCTCGTTATCGTTAGCCGGCTTGTATGCCCCATCCTTAAATGATATCAAACAGTGAAGAAAGCGACAGTATCACCGCCACCAGAAGCGCGAAATACGCGTAAGTATTGATCTTCGGAAACTTCACCGCGTACTTGGCCGTGATCCAGCCGCCCGTCATTTGTCCCACACCAATGGTGAGTCCATACATCCAGTGAATCTTCCCATCGATTGCGAAGAGAATTATCGCCGGAACCGTGTAAAGACCGATGGCCAATACCTTGATCACGTTGGCTTTGATAAGCGGTAGTCGAGCGCCCAAGACAGCGATGGCCAGGAAGAACACACCCATTCCCATTTGGATAAAACCACCGTAAACGCCCAACCCGAAGAAGGCAAGATTCAAAATAGGTTTCGGCCAAGTAGGTTTGGTCTGGTCGGGGTGAATCCACCGCTTTGGCTTAATCAAGATCACAAAAAAGAGCGCTACCACCATGTACTTGAACACATCCATAAATTGCTCATTGCTGATATTGAGCGCCAGGATTATTCCGCCGATGGCGCCGGCTATCATGAGAAATAGCGGTCTCTTTTGATCGCTAAAGGATAGGATCTTTGCCTTCTGAAATTCTAGCGACGAGGATGCTGTCTGCAAAGCTATCCCGATGCGGTTAGTTCCATTGGCAATGGCTCCCGGAAGTCCTAGCAGTTCGGTAAGGATGGCCAGGGTAATCACCGAGCCGCTTCCTGCCAACGTGTTTATAACGCCCGCCAGGAATCCTCCTCCAACAGATATGGCAATTTCGATCGGTTCCACCTCACGGCGAAAGTAAACAATCGTCCGACTATATCTTTACGAAAGCCTCCACTGAGAGTGCTACTTTTAAATCTTCCAACTCATTAGGAATTAACTCAAGTGGTAGGAGTTGGCTTAAGGTAGGATGCATGATTTGAGTTGGCATATTTTCTGTTTTTATTCTATTATTTTACTAATTCAAGGAATCAGGAAAACTAATTTTCGTAATAAATTATATTTCTTCGATACACCATGGTGGGTTGCTCAGTTTTTTCCTCGCCTCCCTCCAGGTACATATTGCACTGGACCCAATTCTGATGAGTATCGTATAAGTACTCGTAATATTGAGTGCTGTATGGCTCTGTATCAAAGCCACTTTCATAAAACTGACACTTCACTGGGTCGCCAAAATCATTGAACCATTCGTTTTTATAATTTGTAACATCCTCTACATTGAGTGCCAATATTTTCACGTAACGGCCAAGTTTTGTGGGTTTGTTTTTTCCAGGTTCATAGAAGTATTTCTCTTCATACATCTTGTCATCCGCAATGTGTATACTGAATGCTTCAAGCCTATCGAGTTCGTCATATTGGTAGGAATAGTATACTTCCCCGAGCAGCACTGCGTCTATAATATTTCTACTCCATAAGCCTGTTCTTGGATAAATGTGAGCTCCATAAGATCCCGAACCGTAAGCACCTTCAGTAAATTTGAATTCTTGACGAATAATTTGTTGTTTGTCATTGTATTCATATCGGTAAGTATACTTTCTGGAGTAATCCGAATGTGAATAGATTTCTTCGGTAATTGAGCCACTCTCTTCATCAACTTTATATTCATATAAATCCGCCACAGCAGATCTATGCTTTAAGGCTCCTGTTTCTTTTCTTTTTCTGTTTTTATAGACTGCATATGGATTATAAACAGGGAAATCATAAGAGTACTTCCCGTAGAATTGAGATTTATTCTGAGTCTCTACACCTTCGTAAATGAACTTAACTTTCCTTTTATTTTGGGCGGCAATTCTGCCAAAGCCATAATCGAGCGAATCCGCTCTTTTATCATGGTAGGTCAGATATCCATCCAAATCAAATTCACAATAGCCTACAGGAAAATACCTATTGTCATAAAAATTCCAGAATTCAAATTCTGCTCTTTTTTCCTCAGGTGTGGTGTCTGGGTATAAACGATCAATATTAACTTTTATACTTTTTACCTTTCCTTTCAAATTATAGACATCCAAATCACTAATCAATAGAGACACAAGTCCGTCTGTTTGAGAACTCCCTTGCAGATGAACAAATAGCGAGACAATGACTATGATTAGACTTCTGTGCATTTTTAGATTATTTTTCTCAGGTTTTCAAGGGTATCTCTTAAGCTATCTTTTGAGTCGGCCAGTGAAAATACATCAGCAACAATAAATTAATATTATATCAGAAAACCCATAACAATGGCAATTTCGATCGGTTCCACCTCACGGCGAAAGTAAACAATCGTCCGACTATATCTTTACGAAAGCCTCCACTGAGAGTGCCTCGTAAACTTCCTCTCTATTCGGGTGGATGGAAATGATCTTGCCCTTCACCGGGATTTCCCGATCCAGCATATTCGCAATGGCCTTGTTCTCAGGCGATGGCCAGTAGCCCAACTTCCTTCCACAGAAGTGCACCCCCACGGCAAACTCGTCATATTGGTTGTTCGGCTCCCGTTTGAGCGTCAGCGGATCGCCCACCGAAAGCGAGCGATACACGTAAGGATAGTCGTAATAAGCCAGCGACTTGATAAAGCTGCGATCGAGGTAAAACGGATTTTGAAATCTAGGAGGCCGAGCCGTAGCCTGCGCCGAAGTGGAAATTGCATTGATCATATTTGAATTTTTCTCAAATCTGATCCGCGAGGACGTAATCTATTTACGTACATGAGAAGCTCCCAGAGTTTTCTCTTTTTCTGGGCGCGAAATTCAGGCTGTCCGCTATATCTTTTCTATCTGGGCCAAGGTCTGGCTATGCAGCCACAAGGGCTTCCTGCGGTCGCCTTCCGGATGCATGCATCCCTAAGCCCAAGCTAGAAAAGGATGCCGCTTCCATCCTGCACGCGGGTTTGGTCGTGCTGGATAACCCTGCGGCTCATTTATATGGCTAAAAATATGTTCCGCAACTTTTCAAAACACACTAAAATCGAAATTGGCCTAGTCTAATTTACCGCAGGGTTGCAACTTAGCG
>JAKVAV010000051.1 GCA_022448105.1 Flavobacteriales bacterium
TTAATCCAAAAGTTTGCTGATACGCGATTCGGTGAGCCTTGATTTGCTTTCGCAAGACCTCTCTGCTCACTAGAGGACTCAATACGTGATGGTAAGAAAATGCCGTCAAATCCATCCTGGGAAATCCTCCAGAAGTACTCCAGTTCCTTGCGGTAATGAAGTTGCCTTCCCAGTTATTGAAATATCCCCACTGGTTGGCATCTGCCAGACTATTTACATTTTCAATAAGACATCCGGAATAATTGACCTGGGCTCCGGCTTCAGAATAACCAAGAAGAGTTTGAACTGCGTCTTTCGGCCTAAATTGGTAGGCTGCTACGCGATCTTGTTTACTAAATATTTCTTCGAGGTCATTCAATGGATGTGCCAATCCGTCAGCGTAATTGTTTTGCCCACCGAACTTCATATCCTGAGATTCTTTAACCGCTTGCCAATGAAAAGGGTTGGCAGCACTCGCATCTGGCCAATAAATTGGCTGCTGCATATGCCAGAGATACGTAGTATGAACTTGGGAAAAAGATTTTGACTTTGCTAAAAGCAAGACAATACTCAAAGCTATAAACTTCTTCATCAGCAAGAGATTGATCGGTTAGTGTAAATTAAACACTATTAATTCATTTTGCCAAAATTAGGCTTTCACCTATGAAATTCTGAAACCCAGTTTTTTAAACTCCTGAAAGAAAGTTGGGAAAGATTTGGAAACCACGTCAGGGTTTTCTATTTCAATAGGAAACTTAAAGGCTAGAGGAGCAAAAGCCATAGCCATTCGGTGATCTCGGTAAGTGGCGACTGCCTTCCTAGGCTCAGTTAGCGCAGATGGATTAACAAACAAAGAGTTTTCCGTTCCAGAAGAGTGAATACCAAACTTTTTCAACTCAGCCACTAGAGCTTCAATACGATCAGTTTCCTTAACCTTCAGCGTATGAAGACCTGTGAGATTGACTTCAAGCCCCAGCCCAGCATAGGTGACAGCTATCGTTTGAGCCAAATCAGGTGTATCCTTTAGATCCATTTGATTTGAAGGAAATGCATTTTCATCACACATCAAAAGAAGACCGCCTTCTTGGAAAGTTGACTTAACTCCGAAAGGGGCGTAGAGGTTAATGAGCTCAGAATCTCCTTGAATGGACTTCTCCCTTAGGAAAGGCATGAAAATCTGGAGATACGGATTCATCTTGACCGCAGAAAAAAAGTAAGAAGCCGCAGACCAATCAGCCTCCACGTCGATTTTTCCATCAGAATACGGGGTAGGTTTGATCTGAACAAAGGTGTCACCAATCTCTACCTCAGCTCCGCACATTTCCATGACATTTTTAGTGATATACAAATAAGGCTTAGAAGTCGGCTTCGTGCGAAAATTGACCTTGAGTCCTCGCTTCATTTTGGGAGCTATCATCATCAAGGCTGATATGAACTGACTGCTAACATGAGCATCAATTTCAACTTCTCCCCCCTGCAATTCTCGCCCTTCAATTTTGACTGGGAGACGCCCTTCTCTTTTAAGGCATTCTATTCTGGCTCCGAGTGAGCGAAGTGTATTAATGAGTTCGCCCATCGGGCGTTGAGACAATCGTTCGCTACCTTTTATGACACGAATCCCAGGAGAAACTGCGGCATAAGCAATCGAGAATCTTGAAGCTGTTCCTGCATCATTCATCCATAAGTCTCCATGATCTTTGTGGAAAGCCGACTTCAGGACTGCTGTATCTTCAGCTTCTGAGAGATTTGTTATTTCAATGGTTCCCTCAGAAAGTTTCTGAATGACAAGTGCTCTATTGCTAATGCTTTTTGAAGCAGGCAGATTTATTTGAACTACTCCTTTTGGAGAACTTTCGAACTCCAACCCCACCTTATCTATCCGACCCATCGCTGGTAGTAGTTTAGAGAATCAATCACCATATCAGCCTGAGTGTCGACTTCGAAAACGGCATCTCCGATTTCGGTAAGCAAGGTGAAATTCATCCTTTCATCTCTATTCTTCTTATCGTGTCGCATAAGTTCGATGAGGCGATGAAAGGTATAACCTTCCAAATTCACCTTGGAAAAGAGACTAAAAATGAATGAAGAAATCTCCTTCAGCTGCTCAGCTGAAAGACCGGTGAGTTTATGTGAAATGTATGATTCACAGACCATCCCAATGGCAATCGCCTCGCCGTGGAGAAGAGTTTTGGTGTCGCTTTCGTGAGAATAGGCTTCAAGGGCATGACCAATGGTATGGCCAAAGTTCAAGATCTTTCTACGTCCCATTTCGAATGGATCACTGCTTACAATCTCATTTTTTATCTCAATAGATCTGTAAATGCTGTCATCTAATGAGTATAAATCGAGGAGGCTTACCTCTAAAAGTTCCTTCCAATATCCCGGAGAGAATATCAAAGCGTGTTTGATCATTTCGGCAAATCCACTGAGCAAGTGATTTCTTGGTAAAGTCTCGAGAAACTCGGGGTCAACATAAACCGATTTCGGATTATTGAAAAGTCCGATTTCATTTTTTAATCCCGAGTGATTAATACCAGTCTTACCTCCTATTGACGCGTCGACCATTGCCAAAAGTGAAGTCGGAATATTGAAAAACCGGATTCCACGTTTAAAAGTTCCTGCCACAAAACCACCAAAATCTGTCACTACGCCACCACCGAGGTTAATTAAAACACTACTGCGATCAGCTCCCAGTTCAGTGAGCACCTCCCAAACTCGTGATACAATCTCTACATTCTTAGTCTCCTCGCCTGCTCCCACTTCAATTACCTCAGCTTCTTCGAGGCCAGGAATTTTTGATATCATTGCGGGTAAGCAGCTGCTCAGTGTATTTTCGTCAACTAAAATGAATACCTTAACATCGCGGTACAAATCCTCAGAAAACAGCTCAGCCATTTCAGCTAAACTGTGTCTTCCGAAAACAACTTCATGCCCTTCGGTCTTTAAATGTTTGATTTCTACTTTTGACATTTATCAAAATAAGGCCAACGAAGATAGAATTGCTTTTTGAAAATGAGTTCACAATCAAACCCATCTACCCACAAAATCGAGAACCAAGTAGTTTCATTTGAAGATACTAAGGTAGCCTTTGCAAGTAAATCCAATAATGATTTGAAAAAGGCTCACATGCTTTTTCGGCTCGTGTCAAATCGGAGCATGATGGTTCTAGGAAAGTACACCTCTAATTGGGCCTTAAAAATTGGTTTGCCTATCAAAGGATTAATCAAACAGACCATTTTCCACCAATTTTGTGGAGGTGAAACGATTGCCGAATGCGCTGAAACAACAAAAGTTTTGGACGCCTATAACATTGGAACTATCTTGGACTATTCCGTAGAAGGAAAAGATTCCGAAGCTGAATTTGAAGCCGGTTTCGATGAGATTTTTCGAACCATCGAAACGGCGGATAACAATCCACATATTCCTTTCTGTGTTTTCAAAGTGAGTGGCCTCTCCGAAAATGACCTACTCGAAAAGATTTCTGCAAAAAAAAGATTAACTAAACGAGACGAAAACGCTTATAACAGACTAAGGAGGCGAGTAGATAGACTTTGTGCCAGGGCTGCGAAAGCCAACACACCTATCTTCTTCGACGCTGAAGAATCTTGGATTCAACATGCTATTGACGATTTGGCCATGGAAATGATGGAAAAGTACAATCGAGGGAGAGGAATCGTATTCAATACATTGCAGATGTACCGCCATGACCGGATGGCCCATCTTCAAGAAAATCACCAAAAAGCGAAGGCGGAAGGGTTTGAGTACTGCGTCAAATTGGTAAGAGGTGCCTATATGGAAAAAGAAAGAGACCGGGCAGAAGAAAAGGGTTACCCTTCTCCAATTCAACCAAATAAATCCGCTACTGATCGAGACTTCAATGCAGCTGTTCAATATTGTCTTGATAGTTTAAGCAGCGTATATTTCTGCGCGGGAACTCACAATGAGGAAAGCTCTTTGATGCTCGCTCAGGAAATGGACAAAAGAAATATCTCTAGAGGCAATGATAGAATCTTCTTCGCCCAATTATTTGGAATGAGTGACCACATTAGCTTTAACTTAAGCAAGGAGAATTACAATGTGGCGAAGTATGTACCCTACGGNCCTGTAGAAGAGGTGATGCCATACTTGATAAGACGCGCAGAGGAGAATACTTCCGTGGCTGGACAAACAAGTCGNGAGCTCAATTTGATCAATAAAGAGATCAAGAGGAGGAAAATTTCCTAAGGACAGTCACAGGACCTGCTGTCCGCAGGCAACTCAATATTTATCAATGTGGATAGACTATCTGCATTTTCAAAGGATAACCTGATTAATCTGTCCTCGTAACGAGCATCCACAACATAGATCCTAGGCTTACTTCTGGTTTCGCTCATCCCAAACTGAACATCGCCTTCACCAAAAGAGAAGTTGATAGCAGCAGTGTCAACCTCAAAACAGGTCATCTGACATTGAGCCTTTTCTGATTCTCCTTGGTAAGTCTCCGCAATACTTTCCAAGACTCGATTATTCGGAAGCCATGCAGTAAGGACCTTTACGCGCTCACCGAAAAAGAGAATGACTAGAATAATTCCCAAAAGAAATCCGGTGAGATAGAGACGAAGTCGTCTGGTAAATTTCATACACTAGAATGCTGCAAAGAGTAGGTCGATGTCTTTATAGGGAAGATTAAAGGCTTGGCCTAGTGCTTCATTGGTTAGTGTTCCGTTGTAAAGGTATACCCCATGTCGGAAACCCCGATCTCTTTTAATAAGACTGGCACAACCGCCCTTTTCGCCCATATCAAGCAGTAGTGGAGTAAAAATATTGCTCAGGGCTATCGATGCCGTTTTCCCCACATCAGAGGCGATATTTGGGACACAATAGTGCACCACGTCGTATTTCTTGTAGATGGGATTGCTGTGATTTGTGACTTGAGATGTTTCAAAGCAACCACCTTTATCAATGGAAATATCCACAATAACAGAACCCTCCTTCATTTGGGCCACCATCTCGTCCGTAACAATCGTTGGTGTTCTTCCTTCGCTTCCACGAATAGCCCCAATAGCCACATCAGCGGTCGCTAAGGCCTTTCTCAACTCTTCGGTTTGAATGACTGATGTAAAAATTCTTTGGCCAACATCATTTTGGAGTCTCCGCAACCGGTACGTTGAAAAGTCGAACACCTTCACCAATGCGCCGAACCCGAGAGCCCCTCGACAGGCATGCTCGCCTACGGTTCCCGCTCCAATGATCACCACTTCTGTTGGAGCAACTCCTGAAACATTTCCGAGCAGAAGTCCTTGCCCTTTGCTTCCGCTGCTCAAGTATTCGGCGGCGATCACTACCGCCATATTTCCAGCAATCTCACCCATCGCTCTCACGATCGGATAAATTCCATCGCGATCTTGTATAAAGTCCCAAGAAATGGCGGTCATCCGTTTATTCATTAGCTTCTTTAAAGTATCTCTCGGATGTACGCTTAGCTGCAAAGCCGAAATGAGAGTACTCTTCTCATTCATCATGGCAATCTCATCGGTAGAAGGAGGCGCAACCTTCAAGACGAGATCGCATTGAAAAACTTCTTTGCGATCATAGGCGATTTTTGCTCCTGCTTCACTGTAGGCCCTATCTTGAAAATTAGCATTTCTTCCGGCGTTTGTTTCTACAATCACCTGATGACCATTGGCAACTAAAACGGCTACAGAGTCAGGCACCAATCCCACTCTATTTTCTTGATAACTTGTCTCTCTAGGAATTCCTATTTGAAGTCGCTTCTGTCGTCGACCGACTTCAATCATTTCTTCTTGGGGTTGAAGCGCGACGTCCTGAGCGAGTGCTCTCAGTGCTTCTTTAGAGCTAATCATTCATTATTATGTTTCCTTGCAATCCTGAAGTTAGTAAAATTGGATTAATTGTGTCGCGAAACGCTCACTTTGCGAATTCCATCTTCTACTTCAATTTCTATCATCAGCACATCTTCGGGAAGTAATTCATCGATTTTCTCAGGCCATTCAATTAGGCAGTATTCCCCATTGAAAAAATAATCTTCGTAACCCATATCGTAGACCTCTTCGATGGTTTGAATGCGATAAAAATCAAAGTGATAGACGGCTTCTCCATTTCTTCTAAGGTATTCATTTACCAAAGAAAAAGTTGGACTACTGCCCAGGTCTTCTACTCCAAGTCTCTTCAAAATTTGATTAATCAAAGTTGTCTTTCCCGCTCCCATTTTCCCGTAGAAGGCAAAAATTCTCTCCTCCACAGCAAAGTCAATAATCTTTTGGGCTAGAGCCGGTAATTCTTCTAAAGAAGAAACTTTTTCGGTAATCATTTCGCCTTAAGAGTAACGACGGGTATCAGCATCTCCTCAAGTGATATCCCACCATGTTGTAAAGTATCCCTGTAAAATCTTTGAAAGTGATTGTAATTATTGGGATAAACGAAGTACTGTCGCTCTTTTGCGAAAATGTAACTAGAACTCATGTTGCTTTTTGGCAGGTGCGCCTCTTCAGGACGAACTACTGCAAAAACATCTTTGCTGTCGTAGTTTAAATTACGGCCATGCTTATAACGGAGATTACTACTTGTATTTCGATCACCAATAACCTTCACATCGTCATTTACCTGAATAGTTCCATGATCTGTGGTGATCAGCATACGCCCTCCTTTTTCGGCAATAGCCCTCATAATGTCTCGCAGCGGCGAGTGTTCAAACCAACTCATAGTGAGGGAGCGATATGCCGAATCGTCTTCCACCAATTCTCTAATGACCTCCATATCGGTTCGTGCATGAGAAAGCATGTCCACAAAGTTGTAGACAATCACATTGAGTTGATTATTCATCAGGTTGGAGACATTATCGGCGAGCTTCCGACCGTACTCGTGTTTGGTCACTTTATTGTAACTGAAGCGAACATTTTTTCCTAGCCGCTTAAGTTGATGCCCCAATAGCTCTTCTTCGTGAAGATTCTTCCCGCCCTCATCTTCGTCATTCTTCCATAAGTTGGGATAAACTTTCTGAATATCGCCAGGCATCAAACCTGCGAAGAAGGAGTTTCGAGAATATTGAGTTGCCGTAGGAAGAATACTGAAGTAGATATCCTCACTTTCTACGTGAAAATACTCACTGATGGCAGGTTCGATCGTCTTCCATTGATCGTACCTCAAATTATCTATGAGGATTACAAATAATGGATCTCCTTGAATTTCTGGAATCACAAATTCCTTAAATGCCGTATGAGACATAACTGGAGTTTCTTCAGCATCATCATTGAGCCAATCGAGGTAATTATCGGTTACGAATTTCCCGAATGATCGGTTGGCCTCAGTTTTCTGCATAGTGAGTATTTCTTCCATTACCCCATCGCTTCCACTTCCCAACTCTAGCTCCCAAAAGACCAATTTTTTGTAAATCTCTTTCCATTCTTCAACGCTCAATCGGTCGCCCAGCGTCATTCCGATATTTCGAAAAGCCATCTGATAATTACTAGTAGTCTTTTCGTTGATCAGCTTCTTATTGTCAAGATTCTTTTTGATAGAGAGAAGAATTTGATTTGGATTTACCGGCTTTATCAAATAGTCTGAGATCTTCGAACCAATAGCATCTTCCATAATAGACTCTTCTTCGCTCTTGGTTATCATGACCACGGGAATTGACGGCTTTCTAGACTTGATTTCGGCAAGTGTCTCAAGTCCCGACATTCCAGGCATATTTTCATCCAAAAAGATGATATCAAAGTTTTCGTCATGAACCAAATCAACCGCATCCGATCCACTATTTACAGTGGTGACATCGTAGCCCTTCTCTTGAAGGAAAAGTACATGCGGTTTGAGTAATTCTATTTCGTCATCGGCCCAAAGTATTCTTGAAGACATATATCGTGTTAGGTTTTGATTTTATTGGCTTCAGCCAAATTGATTTACATTTGGTCTAATTAACAAAAAACACAGCGCTTTTAGTGTGTTAAAGCATAATATTAAATGAGCGGAGTAGATCGCGATTCGATTTTACGAAAAAGAAAAATTCTGAACGATCCGGTCTACGGTTTCATAACGATTCCCGACCAGCTACTTCACGAGATCATCGAGCATCCCTATTTTCAGCGATTGCGTAGAATAAAACAGGTAGGAATGTCTCATTTAGTATATCCTGGCGCAAATCATACTCGATTTCATCACGCTCTGGGCGCAATGCACCTAATGAGAGAAGCCATTCTTTCCTTGAGAGATAAGGGAGTGAAAATTTCAGAAGAGGAAGCACGCGGAGCGATGGTGGCTATTCTACTTCACGATATTGGCCATGGCCCGTATTCTCACAGCCTTGAGTTCAGCTTAGTGCAAGAAGTGACACACGAGCACATCTCTAGTTTGTTGATGGAGAAGTTGAACGACCATTTTAACGGAGCACTCTCAACCGGAATAAAAATTTTCAGGAATGAGTACCCTAAAAATTTCCTTCATC
The DNA here is from genome assembly GCA_022448105.1 of Flavobacteriales bacterium. Lineage (GTDB taxonomy): Bacteria > Bacteroidota > Bacteroidia > Flavobacteriales_D > Cryomorphaceae > JAKVAV01. The sequence goes on from JAKVAV010000051.1 coordinate 8,420, forward strand.
AATTGGTAAGCAGTCAGCTCGACATGGATCGATTGGACTATTTGTCTCGTGATAGCTTTTTCACAGGGGTATCAGAAGGGGTGGTGAGCAACCAGCGCATCATCAAAATGCTCGATGTACATGATGATAGACTCGTCGTAGAAGAAAAGGGAATTTATTCTATTGAAAAGTTTATCGTTGCTCGTCGGCTCATGTATTGGCAGGTTTACCTGCACAAAACTGTAGTTTCGGCAGAGAAACTTCTCATCAATATTCTCTCGAGGGCTAAAATATTAGCCAAGGAGGGAATAGATATTTTCGCTTCACAGGCGTTGAGGTTTTTTCTCGATCAGGATTACGGCGTGAGCGATTTTAAATCAAACGAGGAAGTGATTCGAAACTTCGTTCTTTTGGATGATTACGACATTCTTGGGGCGATCAAAGTCTGGACCCAACATAGTGATCGCATACTTTCAGACCTTTGTCTAAGAATGGTAAACAGAAAGCTATTTAGGGTAAAATTGAGCAATGACCCATTTCAGGCAGAATATCTGGAAAGGATGAAATCCGAAACGATAAACCAACTGAACATTGATGAGAGAGACCTAAAGTATTACCTACAAGTAGACGAGTTGACCAACAGTGCCTATGACAACGCGTCAAATCGAATCTTCATCTTACGTAAATCAGGTAAACTAGTAGATCTGGCTGAAGCTTCGGACAATCAAGCGCTTGTCGCACAGACAAAACCTGTGAACAAGAACGTGTTGTTTTGCTTGAAGTCTGTTGAGAAAAAGCTAATGGGTTAATTTATATATTTGGCTCGATGAAATTTTCGGCCTCACAAATAGCACAACTACTTGAAGGAGAAGTTATTGGAAACAAAAACCTGAATGTACACGGGCTCAGCAAAATAGACGACGGAAAGAAAGGAACCCTTTCCTTTCTTGCTAATCCAGCCTATAAAGAATTTATTTACAGCACAGAGGCCTCCATAGTAATTGTTTCAAAAGACTTTGAGCCCGAGCGTGAGTTACCCAGTGATCTCACTCTTATTAAGGTAGACGACGCCTACTCTAGCTTCGCCAAGCTACTTGATTTATACAATGAACTCAAGTATGACAGAAAAGGCATTTCTGAGCATGCTCAAGTGGACGATTCCGCTGACTTGGGCAAAGATGTATACATCGGTCCTGGAGTAGTGGTTGATGCTGGGGCAAGAATTGGTGACGGTGCAAAGCTTTTTCCTCAAAGTTTTGTGGGCCAAAATGTAAGTATTGGCAGTAATACGCTGGTTCATCCAGCTGCTAGGATACTGGCAGATTGCATCGTGGGTTCAGATTGTGTGATTCACTCAGGGGTAATTATCGGTGGCGATGGATTTGGGTTTGCTCCCAATAGTGAGAACAATTACCAGAAAGTGGCCCAAATTGGCAATGTGATCATAGAGAATCATGTTGAAGTAGGCGCAAATACCACAATTGACAGAGCCACACTTGGTCACACCATTGTTCGTAAAGGAGTAAAAATCGATAACCTGATACAGATTGCCCACAACGTAGAAATTGGTGAAAACACGGTGATAGCCGCACAAACTGGTATTGCAGGCTCAACCAAAATTGGGAAGAACTGTATGATTGGCGGTCAAGTTGGTATCGTTGGTCACCTTACGATTGCCGACAGCGTAAAGATTGCTGCCCAGAGTGGAGTTAGTCACAGCATCAAACAAGAAGGTAAAATAGTTCAAGGATCTCCAGCAATTGATATAGGAGATTACAAACGTGCTTACGTCGGTTTTAAAAACCTACCAAATTTGATGAAGGAAATTAAAAAGCTTAAAGAAGAAATAAAAAACCTCAAAGCAACTAACCTAGAATGAGCGTTAAACAAAAAACTCTTGCCGGCAAGCTAGACTTCAAGGGCATTGGGCTCCACACAGGTGAGGCGGTAGAAATGACAATTCACCCAGCGCCTGAAAACCATGGATTTGTTTTCAAACGTGTTGATGTAGAAGGTCAACCCACAATCAAAGCTGATTTGGACAATGTGGTTTCGACCAACAGAGGAACTACTTTGGGAAAAGGGGACGTTCTGGTAAATACCACTGAACATGTTCTTGCCTCTTTATACGGAAGTGAAATTGACAATGCGCTCATCGAGCTCAATGGCTCTGAAGTGCCAATCATGGATGGGAGCGCTCAAAAATTTATTGAAGGAATTCAATCGGTTGGAATTGTCGATCAAGAATCAGATAAAGACTACTTCACCCTTAAAGAAAATCTCTACTATGAAGATGAAGATGGATATGTAGAAATGTTGGCAGTACCAACTCCAGGAAGCGAATTTCGTATTACCGTAATGGTAGATTACAACTCCCCCGTTCTGGGCACACAGCATGCTTCGATGTATGAAATAGGAGAATTTCCAAAGGAAATAGCTCCATGCAGAACTTTTGTATTTTTAAAAGAACTCGAGGTTTTGGCAAAAAATGGGTTGATCAAAGGAGGAGATTTAGACAATGCTATCGTTTTGGTGGAAAAATTGCGCTCCCAAGAAGAGTATCAGGAGATTGCTCGCCTTCTTGGTAAAGAGGATTTAGATATCAAAGTGGAGGGCATTGGCGTGCTGAACACTACCAAGCTCCAATTCGAAAACGAGCCCGCCAGACATAAATTGCTCGACATAGTAGGTGATCTCGCTCTTGTGGGGAAACCCATACAAGGCCATATCCTCGCAGCAAGGCCGGGTCACTCTGGAAATATCTCTTTCGGGAAGATTATTAAAAATCTCATCAGGCAAGAGAAGAAAAAAGGCATTGAATTCGACCTCTCGAAACCTCCTGTTTATGATGTCAATCAGGTAATGAACATTCTTCCTCACCGCTACCCATTCCTGCTGATCGACAAGATCACAGAACTAGACGAAAATCAAGTAGTTGGAGTGAAAAATGTGACCATCAATGAACCTTTCTTCCAAGGCCACTTCCCTGGAAATCCAGTGATGCCTGGTGTACTGCAAATTGAAGCAATGGCGCAAGCCGGAGGAGTATTGGCTCTTCACAACGTGGATGAACCCGAGCGTTGGAGCACTTATTTTATGAAAATTGACGCAGTAAAATTTAAGCGTAAAGTTGGTCCAGGCGATACAGTAGTTTTTCATCTGAGACTAACTTCCCCTATTCGCAGAGGAATCGTACAAATGAAAGGTATAGCCTACGTAAATGGCCAAGCGGTGAGTGAAGGCGAACTGATGGCTCAGATTATAAAAGATCGATGATTCACAATTTAGCAAGTGTCCACCCCAGCGCACGATTGGGAGAAAACGTAACGGTGAACGCATTCACCTCGATTTCTGGTGATGTGGTGATTGGAGACGGTACCATTGTTCACTCTAACGCCACTATAATGGATGGAGCGAGAATTGGAAAGAACTGTGAAATCTTCCCAGGAGCAGTCATATCAGCTATTCCTCAAGACTTAAAATTCAAGGGTGAGAAAACGACCACCGAAATAGGAGATAACACAACTATACGTGAGTGTGTGACCATAAATCGCGGAACGATAGATAAGCGCAAGACAGTGGTTGGCAGCAATAGTCTACTCATGGCCTACACGCATTTAGGACACGACGTTGTGGTTGGAAACAATTGCATATTGGCAAATGCTGCAAGCATAGCTGGTCATGTTATTATTGAAGACTTCGCCATTCTAGAAGGAATTGTAGCAGTTCAGCAATTTGTCACTATCGGAAAACACAGTTTTATCGCCGGAGGCTCCTTGGTAAGGAAAAACGTACCACCTTTTGTGAAAGCAGCGAGAGAGCCACTTTCTTATGCGGGTGTTAATTCGATAGGATTACAAAGAAGAGGCTTCAAAGAGTCAGTGATAAGTGCCATTCAAGATACTTATCGACTCATCTATATTCAAAATAGAAATATCACTCGAGGCATAGAGATGGTGGAAGAGCAAGTAGCGGAAATTGATGAAGTCAAAGACATTATTTCCTTCATTCGTTCTTCAGATAAAGGTATCATGAAGGGCCTTCAAGATGTTTAAGATCACCCTCAAAAACGCTGGTAAAAGATACAATTACGAGTGGATTTTCAGGTCACTTGAAGGACATTACTGCTCCGGTGATACCATCGCAATCCTCGGAGGAAACGGCTCTGGGAAAAGCACTATGCTCAGATCAATCTTTGGGTATGCTCCTTTAAGCGAAGGTTCAATTGAGTATACCAAAGACGGAATCTCCATTAAACAGCCAGAAGCGTACAAGCACTTTAGCATATGCGCTCCATATCTGGAGCTTTACGAGGAGCTTACGCTAAGTGAACTAGTCAAATTTCATTTTTCTTTCAAATCTATTATTCCAGATATTGAGCAAATGGATTTTGCGGCAATTTTGGAGCTTGACAAATCAGCTTCCAAGCAGGTGAAGTTTTTCTCTTCTGGAATGAAGCAACGGGTAAGAATAGGATTAGCAGTACTCAGTGATGTCTCGGCTATCTTTCTAGATGAACCCAGTAGTAATCTTGATCAAAAAGCCGCGAAATGGTACAGAAATCTTATTGAGAAATACAAAAGGGAGAGAATTGTATTCGTTGCTTCCAACGGCCAATCTGACGAATACTTCTTCACCCAAGAAAAAATTGACCTAGAAAATTTCAAGCCTAGCTAATTTTATATTTTTGGCTTAAATCGAAGAAATAATGGCGAATACCTCAGATATCAAAAACGGACTTTGCATTCGACACAACGGCAAGCTTTATTCTATTATTGAATTTCAACATGTTAAACCCGGTAAGGGCCCCGCCTTTGTCAGAACCAAGTTGAAAAGCCTAGAAAATGGTCGAGTTGTTGACCACACCTTTTCTGCAGGTCACAGTATTGAGCCTGTGAGAATTGAAAATCGCCCTTACCAATATCTCTACCGAGAAGACAACGGCTATCACTTTATGCACACTGACACTTTTGAGCAGATATTCATCGAGAAACATATGGTAGAAAAACCAGAATTCCTCCAAGAGGAAATGGTGGTAACTATCATCTTCAATGCAGACGATGAAACTCCTCTTTCCGTAGATTTACCTTCATTTATTGAAGCGACTATCACGTATACAGAGCCAGGTGTAAAAGGTGATACCGCTACCAACACTATGAAGCCTGCTACCATTGATACTGGTGCCGAAATCAGAGTTCCACTTTTCATCGATATCGGAGATAGAATCAAAGTAGACACTCGAACAGCTGAGTACAATGAAAGAGTGAAGAGTTAATTACTCCTCCTCTATCGAATAAGCATAAACTCTACCATCTTTCCCCGTTACAACTAATTCGAGGTAACCGTCTAAGTTGATATCACCAATGGATGGCTCCGAGTTCCCAAAAACCGGAAAACCAGTGACCAACTCACCTAAAGAAGTATAAAGTGACACCTCCTCTTTATCAGGACTGGTGAGGCTGATGAATCTTGATTTTCCCGACTTATGGAAAGCTATCGAGCTAAATTCGCTACTCGGCGCGTCGATTTCAAAAAGTAGATCACCAGCGAAACTGTAGGCAGAGAACTCGCGATCGTAGAGGAAGCAGAAATCAAGAGATTCTTCATCGTTCAGGTGAGCAAAAAAGTGATCTCTTGCTGGCTCAGGTTTGGGCTGAAATCGTTCCTGCCGATCATCAAATTTTAGACGATGGGCTGCCCCCTGCTTATCGGCGTAATACAATGACGATGAAGAAATCTTATCGCCTAGTTCAAGCTGCATAGTTCCCTTCTGGAAGGAGTCAAGCTTAGTTTGAACTTGATGCCTGATATCTCCTTTTCTATTCAAGAGGAGCACACGACCATCATCGGTTATTGAGAAGAGATAGTCTTTTCTTTTGATTCTGATATGTTGCATAGGCTCTACAACCTCACCCTCTCCGCCATTGTATTCCCATCCTTTAACGGCTTTACCGAGGACATCAAAGCACAGCACATCACTACCCTGTATGGGCACAAAAATTCGATAATCTCGGCTTCGATCATAATCCGCAACACTCACCCCAGCCGTTGCTTTGAAAGGCAGGTTGATTGGATATGACTCCACGTCATTTCCATTTCTGTCGATCAAATAAATTGAGTTATCTGTGCTCAAAAGCATTTGAAGTTTGCCGTTTTTATAAGCATCAATTTGCCTAACATCCCCAATTAAAGGACCGTCAAGGAGCCTATCCCAAATAATTTTTCCGTTGTTAGAAATAAGATAAATTCTGTTGTGCTCGTCCTGAACTAGGGTTTCTAACACTCCGGTGTAGTGATTTTGGAGCAGATGAACTTTCCCAATAGCCGATGCTTTTAACTTGAGCTCCCAAATTGTGCCCGTTTCTTGCGCATAATTGGAGCCTTGCCTCAGAAAAAGGTTGTTGTAGTACAATTCTCCAGAAGAATGGCTTATTTGATAAACGAAAGACTCAAACTGTCTGAGTACCTCAATTTGGTTTTCAATACTCCGAGCATGTTCATCCTTCAAAACATCCTGAAGAATGAATGGACTTTTAGCTAAAGAACTGTATACTATCAAATTGGCTTCGTTGAAGAGTTGATTTTCTAATCCATCATAGGCCAAAGAACTAGTAAATGACCTCCCAGATGAAATACTATTCAAGTAATTTCTCAGGGCATTTTCAGAGTTAGCCATTACAATGGCATCCTCTACCCTTGCAACATATGGATTTTCCAGTTCTGAAAAGGTGCTACCCAAAAGGTCACGATAGAAATGGCCAACGGGTAGTCGAAAGATTTGATCTCCCTTTTCTCCATATTCTTCTTCCGAAAAATATGCCCCAAATTCTCTCAATAGTTCTTCAGCATCTTCAGCATCTTCGGTCATGAAGGCTGCGAACACATTCTGTGAATAATCTTTCGAGGAAGGCTCAGTAATGAACGAAATAGCTTGACTAGAAATCCATGAAAGACCGAGTTGCTCAGTTTGACAATCGCAAATCTCATCCCATTCTGCAGCCCTCTTCTTAAATCGAAAGAGCTCGCCATTTTTCTCCAGTTTGATGGTCTGTTGGGCCAAATATTCTCCAAAATCACCAAAACCGAGAAAGGCAAAATAGGCAGTATTTGAAGGGAGATAATCAAGCAACTCGACACGGGGCGTCCCAATTTCTGCAAAAACATCGAGCCACGCTTTCGAACTATCGCTAGCCATCACAAAGCCGTTCATGGAAAGTGCATTGTTCTCAATTATCAAATCTAAAGCAGACCAATCGGCAAACGAATTTTTGAAAAGCCCTAACTTCTTACCCTCGGCCTTCACATAACTTGAGACAATAGTCTTAATAGGTTGAAAGTGGATGTAGAAATGGCCTCGCGCAGCGCGGTCGATTGTATTTCTAACTATCAAAAACTCATCTTTATCCATCACTGATCCACCCTTCAAAAGGGTCCTAATCGACTCTTCAATCAGAACTTCCGAAAGGCTAAAAACAAGCATATCTTGTTTGATGTAATAGAATAATCGACGGTCGAATAAAGGAGAGTTAAAGGAAAATATCTTTTCACCATCATAAGTTCTCGACTGATCCTCCCTAGTTTTAAGTGTGGAGCTTAAAGCTCTACTCACATCTTCTGCTGAGGCATTTACATCGAGCCGCAAAGCGAAGAGAAAGCCATACTCTTCGCCCCCCGTAAGGTGAGCCGAAATGGCGATGGGTTTTGAAGAAATAAGTCGTTCGAGCTTGGAATCATTTCTGATTAAACTATCCAGGTTTTCTCCGATTGTGTTCAGCCGGAAAAAGTATTCTGTGGCCAAGAGTTCATTCCAAACGGTACTTTCTCCTGATAAATCTCTCCACACATCAGCGAGATCAGAGCATTCAAATATAAAAGCTGCAGAAGACGGAATGGCTTGAAGAGTGTCGGTCCCACCTCCTGCCGGATTTTCAAAATCTTTGGAGAACCAAAAGAAAGCGAAAACGACCAGTCCTCCCAATACGACTACATTGATGATGTTTCTTACCACAGATTAGGTTTTGGAGTAAAGGTAAAGCGGGGCAAAGTGCTAAGAAAGGGCTCATCATAAGCCTTTTCACAGAACTGTGTGAACAGATCTAGACATCAAACTCTAATTGTTTTGACAATAAAGTAAATGATGATCTGTGATAAGGAGAAGGACCTATTTCAGCTATTGCCGCTCTGTGCTTTTTGGTCGGATATCCCTTATTCGAATTCCATCCGTATTCTGGAAATTCCTCGTGCAGATCCTGCATTATTTGGTCTCGATGTGTTTTTGCTAAAATAGAGGCAGCGGCAATACTCCTGTAAATTCCATCACCACCGATCACGCATTGATGCGCAATTTTCAAATAAGGTATGAATCGATTGCCATCGACTAAAATACAGTCTGGTGTAATATTTAGTTTCCCCAAGGCTTTATGCATAGCCAAAAAAGAGGCCTTCAAAATATTCATTTTATCGATTTCATGATGAGTACAGGCACCTATTGCAAAATGCTCAACATCACTCAAAATCGCCTCTCTGACCTTGAGCCGCTGACTTTCGTTAAGCTTTTTAGAATCGTTCAATAAATTGTGATTCCAGCCTTTTGGCAATATAACAGCCGCTGCCACCACTGGTCCAGCTAGGCAGCCCCGTCCAGCTTCATCACAACCTGCTTCAAGCTGGTCTTCTAAGAAATAGGGTTTTAATTGCGCCATAGAACGAAGATAAATTTTTGAATTTACCTTTGGGCCATGAGCATCTTCCGGCTTCCCTCTCCAGAGCAACAGGTAAACTATAAACCACTGAATAAAAGAGGAATAGAATTATGGATAAAACGCGATGATCTCATCCATACGGAGGTATCTGGAAACAAATGGAGAAAGCTCAAATGGAATATCGCGAATGCCATCCAAAACGAGAATAATACCCTACTAACATTTGGTGGCGCATTTTCCAATCACATTGCTGCAACTGCAGCTGCGGCCAAAATTCATGGATTAAAATCAATCGGTATTATTCGAGGGGAAGACGCAGATTTACAGAATCCGACTCTTTCTAAAGCATCAGACTGCGGTATGAAGCTTCAACTTATCACACGTGAAGAATATAGAAGGATAAATGACAGGGACTATATCGAACTACTAAGGCATCAATTTGGAAGCTTTTACTTAATTCCACAAGGAGGTGAAAACTATTACGGAGTTCAGGGATGCGGAGAGATAATGTCAGAGTTGACTCATGCATACAATAGGATTTTTGTAGCATGCGGAACAGCTACTACGTTGAGCGGATTGGCGATAGCCAACACATCCCGTAGTGATATCTACGGAGTTTCAGCCCTTAAGGGTGGAGTATTTTTGATTGAAAATGTCAAAAAATTTGTTTCCAAAACCTTTAATGATCAAGAGACAGAACGCGAAATATTATCGAAAGTGCATCTCCTCACCGATTATCATTGCGGTGGATACGCAAAAGTCACTCCTGACCTAATCGAATTCATGCGCAATTTCACTTCCGAATCTGGCGTTGAATTAGATCCTGTTTACACTGCAAAAACAGCTCTTGGCATGGAAGCATTAGCCGAAGAAAAAGGAGATTTTTCAGAAGAGAAATGGCTTTTTATACACAGCGGAGGAATGCAAGGTTTACAATCAATAGAACGTAAAATTGGCGAAAAAATATATTGAAATTGTTAATTAAACAGCTTGCTGTGAATAAGTGCAGATGTAAGAATCAATGTTCGCAGAAACAAGCTATATTTTTGAGAAACAAGCCTCTTACAGCACTTAAAAATTTGTTGATAACATGTTGAGAAAGCACATTTTAGGAATAACTTTCCTCACTTTGTCGTTTTCAGTTTTTGGCAAAAGCCATCCAACCAAACGGTACACCAGGTCAGAATATATAGACTTATGGAAGAATGTAGCCATTAACCAAATGAAGGAATATGGCATACCTGCAAGTATTACTTTAGCCCAAGCAATTTTGGAAAGTGGAGACGGGAATAGTGAACTTGCTAGAGGAGCAAATAACCACTTCGGGATAAAGTGCCATGGATGGTCTGGAAAAAAAGTCTACCATGATGACGATAAGCGAAACGAATGCTTCAGGAAATACACCAATGCCCGTGAAAGTTTTAAAGATCACAGTATTTTCCTTCAGCGCAGCCGCTACCGGTTTCTTTTTGACTACAATGTAACCGATTATAAATCGTGGGCCAAGGGTTTAAAGCAAGCGGGGTACGCGACTAATCCAAAATATCCAGAACTTCTCATTCGACTTATTGAGGAAAACAACCTCGCTCAATACGACAGACTAGGAAAAAAGAAAGATAACAGTGAAATAAGCGTTAAAAAGAAAAAAACAGATTCGTCAAATTCAGAGGAAATATTTGTGAATCTGGAGAGCAACATGCGAATTCAAAATAGTTCTAACAGGATTAAGTACGTCATTACCGACACGGAATATTCTGTTGATGAACTCGCTACAAGATTGGGAATGGGACCTTGGCAAATTCGCAAATACAATGACATTTCTAAAGGGGATGATATTTTTCAAGGTCAGCTCATTTATCTTCAACCCAAAAGAGGAAAAAATAGAGATTACGACTATCACATAGTCAAAGAAGGAGAGACTTTGCGTATGGTTTCACAACGCTATGGGGTGAAAATGAAGAAAATTTTGAAATATTCTCAACTTCCTTGGGACTACACTGCAGAGAAGGGAGATACTCTAAGGTTGAATTAGAGAAGCCAATACACTTCTATCACAAAAAAGTGATTTTTATATTTGCGTGGGCGACCACCTACCGCAAATGAAGCTTCTTTTTATCATCCCATCAATTACTAATTATTTCACCTTTCTTGAGGATTTGGTCAATGAATTGGTTTCACGTGGACATGAGGTTCATCTTGCAACCTCACGCCAACACATTGCGAGGATTGATTCCTATCGCAGAAGTATCGAATGTAAGGTTCACCATATTGATTTTCCCAGAGCTCTTTCACCTTTTAAACACATTTCAGCCGCCCGTCAGTTAGATAAGCTAGTGAATAGGCTGGAGCCAGACCTCATCAACATTCACTTTTCAGCTGCTCTTTTTACGGCCATGCTCGGAAAAAAGGCAAACTGGCCAAAGGCTATCGGAACAATTCATGGGTTGGGTTCGCCTCTGATTTACGGATGGAGAAAATATGCCGTTTCCCGAGCCGAAAAATGGAGTGCAGAAAGAGCAAGCGAAATATTTGTACTCACGGAAGATGACAAAACCTACCTTTCAGAAAAGGCTACAAAAGCCAACGTGAGTACCTTAAATTCCTTCGGAATGGGCTGTGACATCGATCGATTTGATCCTGAAAATATAAGCAACGTCACAAAAAGTAGACTCAGGAAAGAGTATGGTATTAAAGGAAAAGATTTTGTGTTTATTTTCATAGGCAGACAGACCTACTTCAAAGGTTTTGATAAGGTTGTGCTCGCATTTCTCAACATAGAGGCGCGACACAAGAATGTGAAACTCTTTCTCATTGGCGAGAAAGATAGAATTCACCCGAGCTCTAAAGAACAAGGATTTGAAACCTTATTATCCGCGAGTGAAAACATTGTAAGGGTTGGATGGAAAGAGAATGTTCAAGATTTTTTGGCCTTAGCTGATGTAAATGTTTTCCCTAGTGAAAGAGAGGGTCTCCCCGTGAACCTTATGGAATCGCTAGCTATGGGTGTACCAGTGATAACAAGTAATAGTCGTGGCTGCCGCGAAGTAGTGCGAAACGAGATTGATGGCTTAATTTTGGAAAAAAACGATTTGACAAGCCTAACAAATTCCATGGAGCGACTGCTTCAAAATAGAGAAGAATTAGAAAAATTCAGCTCAGCCGCATTTGAAGGAAGAGATCGATTCAGCAGAAAG
>JAKVAV010000052.1 GCA_022448105.1 Flavobacteriales bacterium
CCTCGTCATCGCGCAGAGGCCTGCATTTAACTGTTTGAACCCTTGATACAATTGTTGGCAGAAGTTCCTCAACTTTTGTTGTAACGAGAATGATAACAGTTTTAGGCGATGGCTCTTCGAGTGTTTTTAGAAGTTTGTTTTGCGCCGCGAGATTGAGCTTTTCAGGCATCCAGATAATCATCACCTTATAACCTCCAGCAAATGATTTAAGTGAAAGCTTTTTGACAATCTCTGTGCTTTCATCCACAGTGATGATCGACTGTTTGTTCTCTCCGGCAATTTGAATTTCCCAATCCTTAATTGACAGATAGGGATTTGCGATCACTGCCTTTTTAAACTCCCTCTGAAAAGTCTCAGAGGTTCTAACGCTCTCCCTCTTTACAAAGGGAAAAGAGAAGTGAAGGTCCGGGTGCGCAAGTCGATCAAGCTGCTTGCAATTTGGACAAATTCCGCACCGTTCGTTTTTGTCTTTATCATTACAGAGAAGATATGAAGCAAAGGCAATCGCAAAAGCCAAGTTACCACTTCCCTCAGGCCCTGCGAACATCAGCGCGTGACTCACATGGTCGTCCCAAACAAGCTTTTTGAGCGCAGTTTTAAGGTTTTTATGTCCAACAATATCCCGAAAATGCAATTCTTTCTATTTGCGACATCAAAGTTAGAAATATTCATTCCGCTGAAGACTCCCGAGAGCAAGTAAGATTTATATTTTTGCTGCAAAACCGATTAAGATGATTCGAATAGACAACTATGACTTCAGCGGGAAAAGAGCCCTAATTCGGGTAGACTTTAATGTGCCACTGAATGAGAGGATGGAGGTAACTGATGCTACAAGAATAGAGGCGGCTTTACCAACCATTACTATGGTGTTGAATGGGGGAGGGGCTGTTGTTTTGATGTCGCACTTAGGACGGCCCAAAGGTGAGCCAAGCGAAAAGTTTTCGCTGAAGCATATAATTGATACATTATCAGAAAAATTGGGAAGAGAAGTTACCATGGCCACTGATTGTATTGGCGAAGATGCAAGAGCAGCTTCTTCAAAGCTCAGGGCGGGTCAAGTACTTCTTCTGGAAAACTTAAGATTCCACAAAGAAGAAACAAGTGGAGATGAATTCTTCGCGGGCCAGTTAGCCGAACATGGTGATTGCTATATCAATGACGCTTTTGGCACAGCCCATAGAGCTCATGCATCTACTACAACGGTTGCTAAGTTTTTCCCCACAGACAAGATGTTCGGGGCACTACTTCAGAATGAGATCGAAAACATGAATCGCGCACTCCACAGTGAAAACAAACCCGTTTTGGCGATTATCGGTGGGGCCAAGATCAGTACAAAGATCACTGTTGTAGAGAACCTCCTTGACAAGGTTGATGATATCATTATCGGTGGCGGCATGGCTTATACCATGGCGAAGGCAAAAGGAGGTAGGATAGGAGATTCTCTATTTGAGGAAGATTTCCTTGAAACAGCTAAGATGCTTTACGAAAAGGCGGTTGAGAAAAAGGTAAACATTCACATTCCTAGCGATACAGTGATTGCCGACGAATTTAGAAATGATGCCAGTACCGATGTATGTCTAACGACCGAAATCCCAGATGGCTGGATGGGGCTCGATATAGGACCAAAGACCATGGACTCGTTCTCTTCTTTGATCGAGAATGCCAAAGTCGTTCTTTGGAACGGCCCAATGGGGGTTTTCGAGATGGAAACATTCGCAAAAGGAACTGTTGCTGTTGCTAAGGCCTTAGCAACAGCAACCAAAAAGGGGGCATATACTCTTCTAGGCGGAGGAGATTCTGTGGCGGCGATCAATAAGTTTGGGTTGAGCGAACAGGTGAGCTATGTTTCCACCGGTGGAGGGGCAATGCTTGAATATTTGGAAGGAAAGACTCTACCGGGTATTGCGGCAATTGAGGACTAGTTGGGCTCAATGCCTTCTTTGATATTTTCAAAGGTCTCTTCTAAACTCTTTCGCCAATCAGTTCTATCGAGCATCGGGTATATAGACGGAATCAGCATTTCAGCTGGGTTGTAGAGATATGAGTCCTGTTTTTGTTTGTCGGAGATGAGGTTTTCAGTTAAAGGAAATCCATTCGCTAAATAAAGAATACCACTCAGTATTAAGGCAAATTTAAACCCTCCGAAAAGTAGGCCGAATAGTTTATTGACTAAGCCTAAAGCAACCAGTTTTACAACACCTTCAAGAGCTTTTCCGAAAACAAAAACAAGGACAACAATGATTAAGAAAAGCAGTGCAAAACCTAGAACCCCGCTCACACGAGGATCTGTGTTGAAGGTCTCTTGAAGATATTCACTTCCCATTTCTCCGAAAGTAGCAGCGCTGTAAACACCTAGTGTTAGCGCCATCAGAGTGCATAATTCGATTATTAGGCCGCGTTTAAAACCTTTAAACATGCCCCAGAGTAGGGGTGTTAAAATGCAAATATCGAGTATCATTTAAGTAAGACCCCCCTTTTTTCCATCAAAGGGATCTCGGTAGTATTTTCTATTTGAATAGTTTCTGCTAAGAAAACATACTTCTTGTCAAATATTTCACGGTCAATATAGAAGCTTACCCAATATTGATTGTTAAGAGCAAACAAATTCTCCATAATCGGCTCCACTTTTACGTAGCTTTGAGGTGGAATGGATTCTACGAAATGCCTCAACTGTGAAGTTTCTACTTTTTCTTTATCCACAACTCCGTATCCACGCGAAGCAATTAGCACATTCGAGATTTCAATTTTTTTTAAGTTGATCAAGTAAACGTTCCATTCGTCGACGCCTGATTCTGGATTTTTTTCTGGTACCGCGGCCAAGGCAATGTCTTCAACCTTAGGTTGCTCAATGTCTTTAATCACAAAATTACATTTGCGACAAAATTAGAAAATAAGCTCCCATCCAAATAAATCGGTGAGATGAGATTGAAGCCTTTCTTTTACTTCTTCCATATCCAGCTTTCTGCCGAGCTCTGCTTCCATTGATGTAACGGCTTTGTCGTCAATTCCGCATGGAATAATGTTTTCAAAATACTTCAGCTCTGAGTTCACATTAAATGCTAGGCCGTGCATAGTAACCCACCGACTGCAGCGTACTCCAAGGGCGCAAATTTTCCTAGCTTTTTCAGGGATATCTGGGTCAAGCCAAACACCAGTGAGACCTTCAAACCTCTCCCCCTTAATACCATAATCTCCAATGGTTCTAATGATTGATTCTTCGAGATATCGCAGGTATTTATGGATGTCGGTGAAAAACTGTTCAAGATCTAGAATGGGGTAGGCCACAATCTGGCCTGGACCATGATAAGTAATATCACCCCCGCGATTTATTTTATAGTATTCAATTGATCGCTCACGGAGCTGCGTCTCGTTAAGGAGCAAATTTTCAGGCTTTCCGCTTTTACCGAGAGTGTACACGTGTGGATGCTCGACGAAAATTATATAGTTGGGGGGAACAGGCTTCTTTTTCCCCGACTTCCGCAGATCGATTTTTCTCTGAACCACACTTGAGAAAAGTGTTTCCTGATAATCCCAGGTAGCCTTATACCCTTTCAGGCCAGCATCTACGAGCTGAACTAGCGGCTTTTTGTTCATTAACCCTTTGACAGTTTGGCTTTGAAGTAATCTATAACGTCTATTTCAATAGGGTCTACATCCTTCTCAACGGCCATGTAATAAGAAATCCAATCGACAAGGTGAGTCAAATAGTAAAACATCTCAACCCTAGAAGAGCCTTTCGGTTTAAGCTCAATGATAATATCAGTATAGCGCTCAATAATTTCCTTGCTTAAATCCATTCTTTTCGCTGTTCCTGGGTGGTCCTCAGGAGTTCTAATCATAACAACCGCATAGTCTTTGCTTCCTCCCGCCCAGGAAACAAGCTCATTGTGGTTCATTTCGGGGAGAGCGTGATGCCAGCAAAGAGTTTTCGCATTTTCATTGATTTGCTGACGGAATCTTACAGCAACTGCTTCCCAGTATGTTTCTGAATAAACCACCGGAATTCTTCCACTAATTGTATTTGCTATTTCTTTCGCCTCTTTACGAATGGCGTCTTTTTCACTTACAAGCAATTTGGCTGCGGCTGAAAGATGAGTCACAAAGCTATCGTCAATCAAACCGTAAGCTAGGTAGATGAAAAGTTGTTGAAGGGCATTATATCCAAAGCTGGTTCTCGGGGGCTGGCCAGAGGGGATTTTAATCATGTTGAAACCATGCTTTTTAGCCAGAGTTTCCAGCTTTCCACCTGAAGTTACGCAAGAAATTGATGCTCCTCGCTTTATGGCTTCTTCGAGCGTACTCATGGTCTCTTCGGTATTTCCGCTGTAGCTGCAAGCTATGAATAGAGTCTCTTCATTGACCCATGCGGGGATTCGATAGTCATTTACTACATTAACAGGCACTGAGCATTTATCCCAGACCAATTGAGAAGCAAACTTTCCGCCGATTCCAGACCCCCCCAAACCAGATACTAGGACGTTCCTTACTGGTTTTGCCTTGAAGCTTCTAATCGCTGCTTGACCAATTTTTATTGCCTCTACCATGTTTCTAGGAAAGGCATCGATCAATCTTTCCATCTCCTGAGTAGCTTCTTGGTTTTTCATAAATCCTAAGGATTGAGTTTATGCTTTAAACGGCTTCGAAGATACCAATGTTACGCACTATGTCAATTGATTATCTTTGGCCAAATTTTTCCCACAAATGGCCGCTAAGCAACTGAATGAGCAAGAAATTATTCGCCGACAATCCCTTCAGTCGATTCGCAAAATGGGCATTGACCCTTATCCACCCCAAGAAGTCGAAGTAACCCACCTTGCTAAGGACATTTTGGACAATTTTAATGATGTTGAAGCGGAAAAATGGAAGGGGGTGAAGCTCGCCGGAAGGCTAATGAGTAAACGAATCATGGGAAAAGCATCTTTTGCGGAGCTTCAAGATCATTCTGGGAAACTCCAAGCATACTTCAATCGAGACGAGCTCTGTCTAGGAGAGGATAAGTCCCTGTACAACGATCTATTTAAAAAACTGATCGACCGCGGAGACTACATAGCTGTAGAGGGCCATGTGTTTAAAACCCAAGTCGGGGAGGTCTCAATTCATGTAAAAAAATTTACGCTTCTCAGCAAGTCGATCAAGCCGCTGCCATTTCCAAAGACGGACGATCAAGGAAATGTGTATGATGCTTTTACTGATCCCGAGCAGCGATACAGGCAGCGATATGTTGATCTCACCCTGAATCCAAAGGTGAGAGAGACTTTTGTGAAAAGAACCAAGGTGGTTGACACGATGCGCCGAGCGTTTAATGACGCAGGGTATTTGGAAGTTGAAACACCAATACTTCAACCCATTCCTGGTGGTGCTTCCGCGAGACCATTTATCACTCACCACAATGCTTTGGACATCCCGCTTTATTTGAGAATTGCCAATGAGCTTTATCTCAAGAGATTGATTGTGGGCGGTTTTGAAGGGGTGTATGAGTTTGCCAAAGACTTCAGAAATGAGGGAATGGACAGAACTCACAACCCTGAGTTTACCATCATGGAAATCTATGTGGCCTACAAGGATTACAAATGGATGATGGATTTTACTGAAAATACACTTCAGAAGGTTGCGCTTGAGGTAAATGGAAGCACCGATTTGAAAGTTGGAGACAAGACCATTTCGTTTAAGGCACCGTTCAGAAGGCTTACTATGATTGATGCTATCAAAGAGTATACAAGTGTCGACATAACTGGAATGGATGAAGATCAGCTCCGAAAAGTCTGTGCCGATCTTTCCATAGAGACTGACCCTTCAATGGGAAAAGGGAAGTTGATCGATGAGATTTTTGGAGAGAAGTGTGAAGGTAATTTGATCCAGCCAACGTTCATTATTGACTATCCTATTGAGATGTCTCCTCTTTGCAAAAGACACCGAGACAATTCAGATTTAACCGAAAGGTTTGAGTTGATCATCAATGGAAAGGAGATTGCTAACGCTTATACGGAGCTGAACGACCCCATTGATCAGCGAGAAAGATTTGAAGAGCAGTTAAGACTTTCGCAGAAAGGAGATGACGAAGCGATGTTTATCGACCACGATTTCTTGCGCGCCTTGGAATACGGGATGCCACCAACTTCTGGCCTTGGAATAGGGATAGATCGTTTAGTGATGCTCTTGACTGACAACGTGTCGATCCAAGAAGTGTTGTTTTTCCCTCAGATGCGTCCGGAAAAGGTCGTGAAAGCAGGGCCTGAGCTAAATGATAACGAGAAAGTGGTAATGGGGATTTTGACCAAAGCCAAGGAAATGAATCTCATCGAGCTAAAGACTCAGTCAGAACTGAGCAATAAGCAATGGGACAAAACCGTGAAGTCTCTCAGGAACAACAATTTGATAAATGTGGCGAAAGAGGGAGATGCTCTGAAGGTGTTCATTGCTTAGTCAATTGTTACTCAACTGGTGTAGCCCCAAAAGCTAAATCCCGAGTCAGCTCGTAATTGTCATACATCGCCAAACAAGCAACGAAGAAACCTAGCGATAGGAACATGGTCACCCATTGATCTTGGAATAAGCTGTAATAAAATAAGATTAAGTCGAGTGCGGTAAATGCACCAAAAAGTAAGAGGTTTTTCTTGCTTACAACCCTTAGTTCAGAGGGGGAGAGTTTAGTAAGTTCAGAAATGTTCATGCGTTTATCCTTAAGCATAGGATAAGGGGGCAGAGGCTTTAACGAAGGTTAAGGATATTTGGTTACATCCCTAGTTTGATTCGCACGGAGTCTATTCTTGCTCCAGTTTCTAAACGGGATAGATCGTCATCTGTTGCACCAATGATGGTATATCGACCGTCTAGGTGAGGGGTAGGCTGGTGAGTAAAGAAAAATTGACAACTTTCCGTATCCATCCCGGCGGAGGCCAGACCAACCACTCCTGAGCCGTATTTCAATGGAGAAAATTCAGATCTCAAAAGGTCTTTACCGCTACCGAAGCCGTCTCCTCGTGGCCCTCCTCCTTGACTCACAAAACCAGGAACAACTCTATGGAAGTAAGTTCCGTCATAGAAACCGTCAGCCGCTAATTTTGCAATACGCGTGCAGCTCACAGGAGCATCTTCTGGTATCAGTGCGATCTCTATAATCTCAGCACCTGAATAAACAACTATTTTTGGCTTGAGCCCAAGGTTTCTAAAAAACCCCCAATCATTTTTCTGATACTGGATCTCCATTTCGGCAACATCCTTGTCAAATTTCTGCTTAAGAAGATTGCTGATCGCAATGTAGCCTTCGACTAAATTGGGGCTGTTGAAGTTTTCTAAGGCTGTTTCAAGCTGTTCCGCGCTGATCAAAGTTTCTTCGTCACTTTCGGCAATTGCTCCGACAAAAAGATGGGTTTGAGCAAGCAGCCCTTCACTTAGAGCTCGATCTGCAAAGGCCAAGAAAT
The DNA here is from genome assembly GCA_022448105.1 of Flavobacteriales bacterium. Lineage (GTDB taxonomy): Bacteria > Bacteroidota > Bacteroidia > Flavobacteriales_D > Cryomorphaceae > JAKVAV01. The sequence continues at coordinate 7,422 of JAKVAV010000052.1, forward strand.
AAGTTTTCCATTCTGGGAAAACTCTTACCCCCTCTAGGTAGGCCATAGTTGCGCCTGTTCCGAGTGGGTTATCGAGAAAGAGGTATTGCTTCAGGGTATCAATCCCAGACGGAATTTGAGCCCAAACCGATAAGAGGACCGATCGTTTTACATCATTATCAAAGTAGGTCCATGATTCCTTATAAAACTCCGAACCAGCTTCTGGGCTGGATTTGAACAGAGCTCCGGCAATGAAGGCTCTCACTTCAGGAATTTCTGTTGTTCGAGCTGCAGCAACAATAGAAGTGGAGGGTTCATAATCTGAAAGTTCAGACAAACGAGAAACAGCGATCATCGCTTCCCATGGTGATTCACTGATAAGAACATTTTCTAGCGTTGCGAGATGGTCTTCGGGATTTGGAAGCGCTTTTAGGGCTACGTTTCGGATTAAGGGGTCGTCACTATTTACCAAGCTGTTTTCGGAAAACTCTCGTGCTTTATCCGTTTTTGAAAGGGCGTTTCCAAGAGCCGCTTTTACTTCGTTTGAAGCTTCATTAAGCGCCACCGCTAAGATTTCATCGGAGTACGTATCTAGATCAAATGATTTTTGCCTTGATAATATGTTGGCTGCAGCTAACCTAGTTTCTTCTTCGTTTGATTCAAGGTGAGCCACCACCACTTTAAGATGATCTTCTTTAAGGTGCCCCAGAAGCATGCCTTGATAAAAACCCCACATTTTTCCGCCTTCTTCAATGGCCGTGTTAGGATTGTGAGCGAGCAAATATTCCATGGCATTGCCGTTAGCACATTTGCCAATGGCTTCAAGAAGCTCAGCCTTAATCTCGGGAATGGTTGTTTTATTTAAGGCCTTCTCAAGAGCGGGCAAGGACTTCTGATTTCCGATCTGTCCAACGGCAAAAGCTGAGTAAAGTCTCACATACGGAATGGGATCTATCAAAAGATCCTCTAAGGCTTCTGGAGCTGTATTGGGCTGGATGGAGGCCATAAGCCTGGCATAAATCATTCTATAAATTGCTTCTTTGGCGTCGGCAAATTTTGCGATGTAAGCAGTATCGCCTTTAGCGGCTGCGTCGTACATTTCAACGACCACGGGATCGGCAAACGGACTTTGCTCGACAGGATCATTTTTAGGGGTGCCACAAGAAAAAACGAGTGCTCCGGAAAGGACGAGAAAAAAGAGATTTTTGAGTGATACCATTAGCCAATTTTAATTCAACTCCGAATCTAAGAACATTCATATCTTTATCCGACTGCATAATGGGAAACGACAAACGTATTGGTGTAATAGGTGGTGGCTCGTGGGCCACAGCGCTTGCAAAAGTCCTCTCCGAAAAGAACAGCCATATCAATTGGTGGATGAGAAATGAAGATGCCGTTAGCCANCTTCAAAAATTCCGACACAATCCGAACTATCTCAGGGCGGTGCAATTTGATGTGGACAGAATTACCCTTTCTACAAATCTTCTGGAGGTCGTCCGAGCATCGGATGTGCTTATCGTCGCTATACCCTCAGCCTTTCTTCACAATTCATTGAAAGAGCTTGGCCCCGATGATTTTAAAGACAAAATTGTCTTTTCGGCAATCAAAGGGATTATTCCTGAGGTCGAGTCAATTCCAGCGAGATACTTCAAGAAAGAATTTGGAGTTCCTTATGATAACATAGGTGTTATCTGCGGCCCTTGTCATGCCGAGGAAGTGGCAATGGAAAGGCTGTCGTATTTGACTCTCGCCTGCATGAACGGTTCGAACGCCAAAATGATGGCAGAAATGCTTTCGGCTAGGTTCATGAAAACGACGACGAGTGAAGACACTTTCGGTGCTGAGATTGCTTCGGTTTTGAAGAACATCTACGCCATCGCCTCGGGAGTCTGCGGAGGACTTGGTTACGGAGATAATTTTCAAGCTATTTTAATGTCTGCCGCGGCCATTGAAATGGAGCGTTTTCTGGATAAGATCAACCCTTTTCACCGTGACGTAAAGGAACCGGCTTATTTAGGAGACCTTCTAGTCACTGGCTATTCCAAGTTTTCTCGAAATCGATCATTCGGGTTTATGCTTGGTAAAGGCTATTCAGTAAAATCTGCACAGCTTGAAATGGAAATGGTCGCGGAGGGATACTACGCAACGAAGAGCGTACACGAGATCAATCGAAAAATGGAAGTTGATATGCCCATCGCAGAGGCGATTTACAACATTATTTATCAGAAAATTTCCCCTGTGGTAGAGGTTAGAATTTTAGCTGACCGATTAGCCCCTTAAGCATCAAACCAAGTTCTTACCACTTTTGCCTTACTGGGTCCGATTTCTGCGGTAAGATCTTCTAGTCTAGCTTCTTTGATTCTTTTTACTGACGTGAAGCGCTTTAGTAGTTGCAGGGCAGTTGTCTCTCCTATGCCAGGAATGTCCGTTAGTTCAGTCTGAAGCGCCGATTTACTTCTCTTATTTCGGTGGTGATTAATTCCAAATCGGTGAGCTTCGTTTCGTGCGTGCTGTAAAATTTTAAGCGTCTCACTGGCTTTATCGACATAGAGCGGCACAGTGTCTCCGGGATAGAAAACTTCCTCCAGCCTCTTAGCGATCCCCACAACAGCTACCTTTCCTCTAATACCAAGCCTGTCTATGCTCTCTAGCGCAGAACTAAGCTGCCCTTTTCCACCGTCGACAACAATTAATTGCGGAAGTTTTTCTTTTTGATCCAGCATTCTTTTGTAGCGCCTGTAAACAACTTCTTTCATGCTCGCAAAGTCATCTGGACCCTGAACGGTTTTTATATTGAAATGGCGATACTCTTTTTTACTTGGTCTACCGTTTCTAAAGACAACGCATGCAGCTACTGCGTTTGTGCCGTGGAAGTTCGAATTATCAAAGCATTCGATGTGAATGGGAGCCTCTTTTAAGCGAAGGTCTTTTCTCATTTGCTCCATAACTCTTTCCGTATGCTTTTCGGGGTCAGTAAACTTACTTTGCTTGTGTCGATCGATCATGTAGTACTTCGCGTTTCTCTCGGAAAGAGCTAGTAGTTTTTTTTTATCGCCTCTTTGAGGAATTGTGATGCGATGGTCCTCTAGATTAACATTTGGTGCTACGGGAAGGATTAAGTTTTTGCTTAATGAATCGTAGACAGTTTTTATTTCTGCAATGGCTTGAGTAATCAACTCTTCATCGCTTTCCTCAAGTTGTTTCTTAAAGGTGATGGTGTGGCATTGAACTATAGACCCGGCCACAACTTTCATGTAGTTGACATAGCCGCTTTGAAGATCGGTCACTAAGCCAAAAACATCTACATTACCAATCGTTGGATTCACAATCGTACTTTTACTTCTGTACGTGTTGAGTTGATCGATCTTATTCTTGGTATCCTGAGCTAATTCAAATTCTAGCCTTTCTGAGTAATACTCCATTCTCTTCTCGAGATGGCCGATTACTCCAGAGACATTGCCCTTAATAATTTCTCTAATATCCTTGATTTGAGACATATACTCTTTTTCTGTCTGACGACCCTCGCAGGGCCCCAAACAGTTGCCGAGATGATATTCAAGACAGACTTTAAACCGACCTCTAGTGATATTGGATTCAGAAAGATCGTAGCGACAGGTTCGAATCTTGTAAATCCCCCTAATTAGCCTCAAAAGAGTCTTCATGGTTTTTACAGAGGCATACGGACCAAAGTACTCTGAGCCATCGTTGACCTTTGTTCGAGTCGGAAAGATACTTGGAAACCTTTCATTCTTTATACAAAGCCAGGGGAAGGTTTTGTCGTCCTTAAGCGCAACGTTATAGCGAGGGCTGTACTTTTTGATAAGATTGTTTTCAAGAAGTAAGGCGTCCAATTCAGATTCGACTACAATGAATGAGAAGTCCTTGATTTTTTTGATCATTACCCTCGTCCTACCCGAATGCCCCCCTTGTTTCATGAAGTATGAGCTGACCCTGCTCCTGAGGCTCTTCGCTTTGCCTACATAAATGATTTTCCCCTCTCCATCTTTAAATTGATACACGCCGGGTTTCTTTGGTAGGAGCTTGATTTTTTCGGATAAGTACACAATGAAAATTAAAGAGGATATGGACTAAAATAAAATACATTTTCTGCATATGTACTTTAGCTTTTCTATTTTTGTTTAGCCAAGAGCTGATAGTGCTAAACATTGCGACTCCTAATAGTGTTTAACATCGTCAAGTGTAGGTAGAATTGCGATGGGCAAATATTCCATAAAAGATATAGAACGCATTACTGGCATAAAAGCGCATACCCTGCGCATATGGGAAAAGCGCTATGGAATAATTGAGCCTAGCCGCACCGAAACAAATATTCGTTACTACACCAACGATGAGCTGAAAAAAATCTTGAATATTTCAATTCTAAATAATTATGGGATTAAAATATCTAAGATTGTTGGACTGACTGCTGAGGAGCTCCATGAAAAAGTAATCGAAATCTCTTCAGAAGAAGTCGAAGAAAACCTGCAAATTGAGAGTTTGGTCATAGCCATGGTCGAGGTTGATGAGTTAAGGTTTGAGAAAATTTTGGCCAATTGCACACTACGCCTCGGGTTTGAACAAACGATACTGAATATTATTTATCCATTTTTTAAAAAAGTTGGAATACTTTGGCAAGCAGGAGCAATCAATCCAGCTCAGGAGCATTTCATCAGTAATCTTATTCGCCAAAAACTCATTGTGGCCATTGATGGCCAAGGAATGATGATTAAAGACGATGCGAAAAAATTCCTTCTCTTTTTGCCTGAAGGAGAGCTGCACGAGCTTGGTCTTCTGTTCTACAGTTATTTGATCCAAAAGGCGGGCCACAAAGTTATTTACTTGGGGCAGTCAGTTCCATTAAGTGATGTTGTAAAGGTTTATAACCACAATCCCTCGGATTTCATAATAACCGCAACCTTGAGTATCAGTTCTACTGAGGGGTTAAACAAACTTATGCAAGAGGTGCTAGAAGTTTTTCCTACAAAAAAGGTTATACTTACCAATAGAATTGAAAATCAGGAAGATATCATCAAAAGTGACCGATTAATTTTCAATCAATCTCTTGGTGAATTCAAGAACTTTCTGGAAGAGCTATAGTTTTTGTTTAACGATACTCGTGAAATCTTAAACAGATTTTCTTAAAACTAATTACCTCAACCACAGCAACTTATCTACGATAAAAATTAAAAAAGATCAAAAATCAGAGATATTAACAGTGTTCAAAACTTGTTTTTGTTTAATCAATTGCTACATTTGTTAAACAAAATTAAACACTATCTGCCATGAGCAACTACGATTTTGATAAGTTACTGATCACCTACCAGAAGTCACTGAAGTCGTTTGCGTACGGGTTTACGAATGATGATGAAGCTGCAAACGATCTCTTGCAAGAGACTTACCTTAAAGCCCTGACATATAGGGATAAGTTTCAAGAGAGGACCAATCTTAAAGCATGGTTGTACACCATCATGAGAAATACTTTTATCAATAATTATAGAAAGGCCGTTCGTGCTAATACCATTATTGATAAAACCGACGAGCAGTATTACATCAACACAGCCACCACCACTAAAGGGGATACAAATCCAGAAAGTGTGATGTCGCATGATCAAATAAAACGGCAAATAGATAAGCTCGAAGATGAGTATAGAGTCCCTTTCCAGATGTACAATAGAGGCTTTAAATACAAGGAAATAGCTGAAAAACTCAATCTGCCCATAGGAACCATCAAAAGTCGTATATTTCTAGCACGCAAGAAGCTGATGCTAGCGCTATCCGACTACAAGTGATATAATGAAACATAAAGTTGTTGTAATTGGGTCCGGCTTTGCCGGACTTTCTGTTGCAACCCACTTGGCTCACGAAGGCTATCAAGTCGAGGTTTTTGAGAAGAATGATTCACTGGGGGGGAGAGCTCGAAAGTTTTCACAAGATGGGTTCACGTTCGATATGGGTCCGAGTTGGTACTGGATGCCAGACGTTTTTGAACAATACTTTAATAAGTTTGGAAAATCGGTAAAGGAATATTACGATTTGATTCGTTTAGACCCTTCTTACCGAGTATACTTTGCCAAAGACCACGCCATGGATCTTCCTGCATCGATGGAAGGCATGTATGAGCTTTTTGACAAGTACGAACCCGGAAGCAGCAAAAACTTAAGGAAGTTTCTGGATGAAGCGGCCTACAAGTACGAAGTTGGAATAAACGATCTCGTGTACAAACCCGGTCAGAGCCTCTTAGAATTTGCCGACATGCGAGTCATTAAAGGAGCCTTTCGCTTGCAGCTCCTCAACTCGCTCTCCTCCCATGTCAGAAAGTACTTTAAGAATCCTTACCTCATTGAGCTTTTAGAATTTCCCGTTCTCTTTCTTGGAGCGAAACCTTCTAAAACCCCCGCTCTATATAGCTTGATGAACTATGCGGACATTTCTTTGGGTACGTGGTACCCGATGGGTGGAATGCATAAAATTGTGGAGGCAATGGTTTCTTTAGCCAAGGAAAAAGGGGTTAAATTCCACCTCAATGCCAATGCGGAGGAGATCATTATTGAGAATGGGAGGGCGATTGGAATTAAGCTCGAATCTGGAGAGATCCATAAGGGCAACTACGTTGTCTCAGGCGCGGATTATCACCACACTGAGACGAAAATGTTATCTCCTAAATCGAGAAACTATACAGAACAATATTGGGACAAGAGAACAATGGCACCTTCGAGTCTTCTCTTTTATGTTGGGCTAAACAAGAAGTTGGATGGAATACTCCACCACAACCTATTTTTTGATACCAACTTTAGCAAGCACGCGTCACAGATTTACGATAATCCCGAATGGCCAGAAGAGCCGTTATTTTATGTTTCAGCTACCTCGGTAACCGATCCAAGTGTGGCACCCAAAGGGTGTGAAAACATTTTCATTTTGATACCGACGGCGCCTGGTTTAATGGACGATCAGAAGATTAAAGACCGGTATTATGATCTGGTAATGAGGAGGATGGAAGATACTTTCGAACAAAGTATTCGCGACCATGTTATTTACAGGCGTGATTTCGCATGCAGCGATTTCATCAAAGACTACAATTCTTTCAAAGGCAATGCCTATGGTCTTGCCAACACACTAAACCAAACAGCTTTGCTGAAGCCATCTCTGAAAAACAAGCGGGTGAAAAATCTCTACTACACTGGGCAACTAACCGTTCCTGGCCCTGGGGTACCTCCTTCGCTTATATCTGGTGCCGTTGTGGCCAAAGAGGTGATGAAGGCGGGCTAGCACCGACCATGAAGCAATTGTTCGACGACGTATCCGTAAAATGCAGTAAGCTTACGACTAAGTCTTACAGTACATCCTTTTCGCTAGGAATCAGATTTCTTGCAAATGATTTGAGAAACCCCATATACTCCATTTATGGTTTTGTGAGATTTGCTGACGAAATAGTAGATACATTTCACGGTTATGACAAGAAAAATCTACTTGATCGATTTAAGAACGACACCTACAGAGCCATAGAGGAAGGGATAAGTCTTAACCCTATTCTTAATAGTTTTCAGCAGGTTGTACATGAGTATAATGTCGATTTAGACTGTATTGAGACGTTTCTAATCAGCATGGAAATGGATCTCTATAAAGATTCATATACCAAAGAAGAATACGATACTTACATTCTAGGTTCGGCTGAAGTAGTTGGTTTAATGTGTTTGAGTGTTTTTTTGAGGGGAGATCAGAAAAGATATGACGAGCTTAAACCCTTTGCCATGAAATTGGGTTCGGCTTTTCAAAAAATCAATTTCCTAAGAGATTTGCATGCAGATTATAAATCATTAGGAAGAACTTATTTCCCGGGAGTAGATTTACAACAGTTTGGTGAGCATGAGCGAATTGAGATTGAGACAGACATCGAGAAAGACTTTGCTTTAGGCTACGAAGGCATCAAGAGACTTCCCAAAGACGCTCGTTTTGGAGTTTTTGTGGCCTACGTTTATTACTACAAGCTCTTCAAAAAAATTAAAGGTAAAAGCACAGAAGATATCTTAACCAATCGGATTCGAATTAGCAATAAGCGTAAATTTGCTCTCTTTTTTGGCAGTTACTTGCGTCATAGCTTCAACTTACTTTAATGAGCGAAGAAGTAATTCTTGTAGATTCATCCAACAGACAAATCGGTACAATGGAGAAGATGGAGGCCCATATAAAAGGCGAACTTCATAGAGCCTTTTCCATTTTTGTCTTTAATGAAGAAGGAAAAATGCTCTTGCACCAAAGAGCGGATGAGAAATATCATTGCGGAGGGCTTTGGACGAATGCCGTCTGTTCCCACCCAAAACCTGGGGAAAAGCAAGTAGACGCCTTGAAACGCAAGATGGACCAAGAAATGGGCTTTTATTCTGTAGTAGAAAAAGCTTTTGATTTTAAGTATCGCGCTGAATTAGGCAATGGTCTAATCGAGCATGAGTATGATGAGGTTTATTTTGCCGTCTACAATGGTGGATTTAGTCCCAACCCAGAAGAAGTAAAGGATTATCGCTTCGCTTCCATTGAAAATATTCGCAGCGAAATAGCTGAGAATCCAGAGTTGTTCACACCTTGGTTTAAGATGCTTTTTGAGCGAATGTCTCTGTATTTCAGAATGTTAAAAAGGGTGTAGAAACAATCGCGGCAGGCGTGTGTTAAAATGTCCAATTTAAATCAAACCTAGTTTTTCGTGAAAATTACTGTTTCAAGGAAGGCGCATTTTAATGCTGCCCACAGACTGCATCACCCCGAATGGGAGGCTTCAAAAAATGAGGCGGTCTTTGGAAAATGCAATAATGAATACTTCCACGGGCACAACTACGATCTGATCGTGAGTGTGAAAGGTGAAATAGACCCGCAAACAGGATACGTTGTAGATATGAAGCTGCTAAAAGATCTCATCAAAGAAGAAGTAGAAGAAAGGTTTGACCACAAAAACTTAAACCTTCAAACAGATGAGTTTAAGACCTTAAATCCTACAGCTGAGAATATTGCCGCGGTTATATGGAATATTTTGCGCGATAAGCTTGACCAAAAATTAGATTTAAAAATCACCTTGTATGAAACTGAACGGAATTTCGTTGAATGTGAAGGATGATACCTTAGACCTCAACGAGGTAATAGGTGACGAGCATGTGATGACTTCTTTAGAAACCCCCATGAGGTCTGACGCTTTTGACTTGACCAACGAAGAAAAGAAGGCCAAAATAGCTCATCACTTTGAGCAAATAATGAAGACTCTAGGACTAGATTTGACCGATGACAGTCTTAAGGGAACACCCGCTCGTGTTGCCAAAATGTATGTCGAAGAAGTCTTTCGGGGGCTTGACCCCATAAACAAGCCCAAGGTGGCACTTTTTGAAAATAAGTATTCATATAAGGAGATGCTTGTTGAAAAGGACATTACCGTAAAGTCATTTTGTGAGCATCATTTTGTGCCGATTGTTGGTAGAGCCCACGTCGCCTACAAATCGAATGGAAGTGTTATAGGACTTTCTAAGAT
>JAKVAV010000053.1 GCA_022448105.1 Flavobacteriales bacterium
AATAACTTCTTTCCAACTGTTGATTTGTTATGCGTCTGAGACGGGAAAATTCAATTATTTTCGCGCCGTAAATGGAGTATTTTCTAGGCACATCGCAGAACACCTTTCGCCTGAATTCAGCTTTTCTATTCGTTTTCTTTCCACCTTTTAAGACGCTTATACTATGCCGCGAGATAGAAGTATCAGATCGGTACTGATCATTGGTAGTGGTCCCATTATCATTGGGCAAGCTTGCGAGTTTGACTATTCGGGATCACAGGCTTCCCGTTCCCTGAGAGAAGAGGGGATTGAAGTGACTTTAATCAACTCTAATCCTGCTACCATCATGACCGATGAAGTGGTGGCGGATAATATCTATCTCAAGCCGCTTGAACCGGAGTCGATCGAAGCAATTCTCGAGAAGCATAATATTGATGCTGTCTTGCCCACTATGGGAGGGCAAACTGCTCTAAACCTAGCCATAAAGTGTGATGAGCTCGGTATTTGGGAGAAGTTTGGTGTCAAGATGATTGGCGTTGACATCAATGCAATTGATGTCACCGAGAATCGAGAAGCTTTTAGAAAGCTAATGGGCTCTATTGATGTACCGATGGCACCTCAGGCTACTGCCAATTCATTCCTCGAAGGAAAAGAGATTGCGCAAAAGTTTGGTTTTCCGCTTTGTATTCGATCGAGCTACACGCTCGGTGGAGCTGGTGCAGGAATTGTTTATGATCAAGAGAACTTTGATAGTCTGCTTACTAGAGGTCTGCACGCTTCTCCAATTCACGAAGTGATGATCGACAAGGCTCTCTTGGGTTGGAAAGAGTTTGAGCTAGAGCTGCTTCGCGATGCCAACGATAATGTGGTGATTATTTGCTCTGTTGAAAATATGGACCCCATGGGAATACATACCGGAGACAGCATTACCGTTGCTCCGGCAATGACTCTTAGTGATCGTACTTATCAGCGAATGCGGGATATGGCCTTCAAAATGATGAGGTCCATTGGGAATTTCGCCGGAGGTTGTAACGTGCAGTTTGCCGTGAGTCCAGATGAGAAAGAAGAGATTATTGCTATCGAGATTAACCCTCGGGTATCTCGATCATCAGCCTTGGCATCTAAGGCCACGGGTTACCCGATCGCTAAGATTGCCGCTAAGCTGGCTATTGGTTACCACCTGGATGAGCTTAAGAATCAAATCACCAAGACGACTTCTGCGTTTTTTGAGCCAACGCTAGACTACGTCATCGTTAAAATTCCTCGTTGGAATTTTGATAAATTCAAAGGGTCTGATCGAGAGCTTGGTCTCCAAATGAAAGCCGTGGGTGAGGTGATGGGAATAGGAAGAAGCTTTCAAGAAGCTCTTCAGAAGGCTTGTCAATCTCTAGAAATAAAAAGAAACGGACTTGGAGCAGATGGTCGTGAATTGAAAGATCAGGATAAAATTCTTCACAGTTTAGAGCACCCAAGTTGGAATAGGCTGTTCCATATCTATGATGCCATTAAACTAGGAATCCCTTTCAGGACTATCCATGAGAAAACCAAGATAGACTACTGGTTTTTAAAGCAGATTGAGGATCTCATTTTGCTGGAAGCAAAGATTGAGCAGCACACTGTAGAAAATCTACCCAAAAATTTACTTTTTGAAGCGAAACAAAAAGGTTATGCAGACCGTCAGGTAGCCCATCTCTTAAGATGCCTCGAAAGTGAGGTTTTCAATAAGAGAAACGATCTGGGGATTAGTCGGGTTTACAAGCTCGTAGATACTTGTGCAGCAGAGTTTGAGGCTAAGACGCCTTACTACTATAGCACCTTTGAGGATGAGAATGAGTCAAGCGTAAGTGATAAGAAGAAGATTGTTGTATTAGGTTCGGGTCCGAATAGAATTGGACAGGGAATCGAGTTTGACTACTGCTGTGTTCATGGAGTCCTAGCTGCGAAGGAATGTGGTTATGAAACTATCATGATCAACTGTAATCCAGAAACTGTGTCCACCGATTTTGACACCGCTGATAAATTATACTTTGAACCGGTTTTCTGGGAACATATCTACGACATCATCTTGCACGAAAAGCCCGTGGGTGTCATCGTTCAGCTTGGTGGGCAAACTGCCTTGAAGCTCGCAGAGAAATTAGATCGTTACGGAATTCAAGTGATCGGTACGAGCTACGAAGCACTTGATCTAGCTGAGGATAGAGGTAGTTTTTCGACATTGTTGAAAGATCACGATGTTCCTTACCCGAAGTTTGGTGTAGTAGACAATGCCGAGCAATCTTTAGAATTGGCTGATGATCTAGGATTTCCACTTCTCGTTCGTCCGTCCTACGTTTTGGGTGGCCAGCAAATGAAGATTGTCATCAATAAAGAGGAGCTTGAGACGCACGTCGTGAATATTCTTCGCGATATGCCAGACAATAAAATTCTTCTTGACCATTTTCTAAGTGGTGCAATCGAAGCCGAGGCGGATGCAATTTGTGATGGTGAGAATGTCTATATCATTGGTGTGATGCAGCATATTGAACCTGCAGGAATTCATTCAGGAGATTCTTACGCCGTTCTTCCTCCATACAATTTGGGAGATTTGATCATAGAACAAATTGAAGCGATCACAAAGAAGATTGCCATTGCCCTGAAGACTGTTGGTTTGATTAATATTCAGTTTGCTATAAAGGACGACATTGTTTACGTAATTGAGGCCAATCCAAGAGCTTCTAGAACGGTTCCGTTTATTGCAAAAGCCTATGGTGAGCCCTATGTGAAATATGCTACAATGGTAATGCTGGGAGAGAAGAAAGTGACAGATTTTGACTTCAAACCAAACAAAAATGGTTATGCCATCAAAATTCCAGTTTTCTCATTCGAGAAATTCCCAAATGTTAATAAGGAACTGGGCCCTGAAATGAAATCTACTGGCGAGGCCATACGTTTCATTGATACTTTAATGGATCCTTTCTTTAGGAAGATTTACAGCGAGCGAAATCTCTACCTGAGCCGATAGAGGAATCTTTTATCTTTAGCCCAGCAATGATTATTGAAGAGGCAAGTATTCCAGGAGTATTCAGAACCGTACTGATCATCCTTGCCATTTACTTTTTGGTTAGGACTTTAGGGCGTCTCCTAATGCCGCTCATGAATGGTAGTAAAACGACTTTTCGCTCAGGTGGAAGATATGCGGGAGAGGATAATCGCAAGGAGGGCGATGTTACCGTAGAGTATACCGACAAAAAGAAAGGAAAGCGCCGAAGCGATTCAGGTGAAGGCGACTACATAGATTTTGAAGAACTAGATTGATTATGAAGCATCCGATTGTAAAGCGTTTTTTGCCACACTTGTTGGCTTTATTGTCCTTTGTGGCAATTAGTGCGATCTATTTTTATCCCGCTTTCAATGGATATCAATTGAATCAGGGAGATGTGACGCACTTCCGTGGGATGGCTCAAGAAATTGTGGAGTATAGAGCCATGTTTGGTGAAGATCCACTATGGACAAACTCCATGTTTGGGGGAATGCCTGCTTACCAGATTTCTGTGCAGCATCCCAATCATATTATCGCCATTATTGATGATGTCGTTTCGCTAGGCCTTCCCAGACCGGCCAACTATCTCTTTCTTTATCTCGTTGGGTTTTACATTTTGATGATTGCACTGCGCTTAAAACCCTCTTTGGCAGCTATTGGTGCAGTAGCATTCGCTTTCGGTAGTTACTACTTTATCATTCTTCAAGCAGGTCACAATACGAAAGCACACGCCATAGGATACATGGCTCCAATTATAGCAGGGGTCGTATGGGCCTATCGTGGTCGAATTCTCTTTGGTAGTGCCATTGCGGCTCTCTTTGTAGCGCTTGAGATAGAGGCAAATCATGTTCAAATTACATACTACCTCGGGTTTCTCGTCCTATTTATGGTCATTGTTTATGCCGTTAGAGCTTTTCAAGAGCAGAAGGCTAAACAATTTTTGCAGGCTTCAGCGACATTGCTTATTGCCGCCCTGCTTGGGGTTGCAGCTAACTTAAATAATCTCTGGCCGACTTATGAATACGGAGAATACTCCATCAGAGGAGCAACCGATCTCACCATTACTCCAAGCGGAAGCTCTAATGAGGCGAATACCACTGACGGTGGACTGGAACGTGACTATGTTACCCAATGGAGTTATGGCGTTGATGAAACGCTAACCCTCCTCGTAGCTAATTTTATGGGGGGTAGTTCAGGGGCTTTGATTGATCAAAACACGCAAAGAGAAGACCCTCAAAAGTACCGTGATCTGGCTCAAGGTTATCAGGCCACACAGGTATTCCCTAACTCATATTGGGGAGACCAGCCATTTACCAGTGGACCGGTATATGTCGGGGCAGCCGTAGTCCTCCTTTTTGTTCTTGGGTTATTTTTCGTTAATAGTCGATTAAAATGGGCATTACTCGCAACGGCTATCCTAACTATTGCCCTATCTTGGGGTAAGAATTTCATGGGGCTTACCAATTTTTTCCTCGACTATATTCCTGGATACAACAAGTTTAGAGCAGTTACCATTTTACTTTCTATAACCGGTCTTGTCTTTCCCATGCTTGGCTTTATGTTTATAAGACAGTTGGACCGGCATCCAGAGATTGTGTCGAAAAGGGCTAAGCTTTTCTTGGCTGTTTCTGGAGGATTGACCCTACTATTAATCGCGTTCGCTGCTGTTCCGCAAGTATTTTTCAATTTTCTGAGTACTCAAGAAAATGAGATTTTTAGTAATATCTCGCAAGGCGAAAATGGCACTGCGGTTTTGCAATATGTTTCAGCACTTCAAGATGCCAGAGCTGAATTATTTGTGGCTGATGCGATAAGGTCTCTTCTAATCGTAATTCTTCTTACTGCGGTCCTCTGGATGTTTGCCTCAGGCAAGATTAAGCAAAAAGTGTTCATAGTGGCACTGGCAGTTCTTGTACTTGCCGACTTATTTCCTATCTCTAAGCGATACGTCAATAATGAAAAAGACAAAGGAAGGTATTTGGCTTGGCAAAAAGCTGAGGCAACCGAAAGTGCTTATCCGGTTATGGCCGCCGATACGTACATTCTGCAGCGAGAAACAGATATGAATCCGAGGGTAGCTGATGCTGTAAATGAGGCAGTAGTAAAAACTAGGTCAACCTCACGTGGGACTTCTAAGAAGGCGGCACAGGATAAAGTTACCAATGCACAATTTGCCGCATTGCGCTTTAATACGGACTATCGTGTGTTGAGTATGAACAACCCTTTTCAAGATGCTCGAACTTCATATTTTCACAGTTCTATTGGTGGATACCATGGAGCTAAACTGAGAAGGATTATGGAGTTAAATGACTTTTACATCGCCAAGGAGATCCAATCTTTAGCTCAAGCTCTTCAAGGCACTCCAGATATGAACTCTGTGGATCGTGCCATTCAGCAAATGGATATTTCCAATATGCTCAACGCTAAATATATCGTTTATAACCCTGAGGCGCCACCTTTTGAAAACGAGTATGCTTTTGGGTCAGCCTGGTTTGTGGAGTATCTCAAGTCAGCTTCAACTGCTGATGAGGAAATTTTGGCTTTAGACGAGTTAGAGCTAAAAACTGAAGCGGTTGTAGGGGCTGACTTCCAGAGTATGGTTGAAGGATTTGATTATGAAGAGACCGTTGATGCCCGGATCGCTGTGCAGGAACACCTACCAAACTATATTAGCTATATCTACGATTCACCTGTGCCTCAAGCCACTATATTTTCTGAGATTTATTACCCTGAAGGATGGAACGCCTACGTCGATGGAGAACCAGCAGAGTACTTTCGAGCAAATTATACCCTTAGAGGAATGATCATTCCGGCAGGGAATCATACCATCGAATTTAAGTTCGAACCCCAAACGTATGCTACTGCTTCTACTATAAGTACAATAGCAGGGCTTATTATTTGCTTGATCTTAGTCTTTTCGGTTTATAAAAACTACAAAACTCCTGAGAAGGATGTGTATGAAGAATTATTTGATTGAAGGGGATGTTAAACAGGGAAAATGAAACCATAAAGTTCCTTAAAAGAAGTATCGGGGAGAATAAGCGCATCCTTGATTTAGGGGTCCCTAATAACATGGGGTTGGCACTCAGGAGAGCAGGATTTGATGTGATAAATACGGATGGAGAAGACTTGGATGTAAATTTCGAAAAGTATTTATCGCTCGATGTAGATTGCGTTACAGCCTTTGAAATTTTCGAACATATGCTCGCTCCATTTAATATTTTGAGGCTCTTAAGGGTGCCGAACTTGGTTGCATCAGTACCCTTAAAATTATGGTTTGCATCTGCTTATTGGAATCAGTCTGATCCTTGGGACAGACACTATCACGAGTTTGAACCGAAGCAATTTGATATGCTCATGGAAAGAACAGGTTGGGAAATAATAGATTCGGAAAAATGGAAGAGTCCTGATAATAGCAAAGTAGGTATAAGACCTGCATTGAGATATTTTACTGATCGCTATTACATAGTGCATTGTCAGCGTCCTGAGGGTTTTATTTTACCCGGTAAGTGAGAAAAGTTCTGCTAATAAACTATTACTGGCCTCCAGCAAGTGGAGCAGGAGTTCAACGTTGGCTTAAGATGTCGAAGTACCTCCATGATTTAGGAGTAGAACTATCTGTTATTACTGTGGATGAAGATCAAGCTTCTTATCCACTTTCTGACTCCTCATTCCTCGCCGAGGTTGATAAGCGTATCAAAGTGGTTAGAACTAAAAGCTTCGAACCCCTTCGCATCTATTCAAGAATGATGGGGCAAAAGAAAGTTCCGTATAGCGGCTTTGCTAATGTGGAAACTGACTCGATTTTTTCAAAGCTGTTTCGATGGATTAGAGGGAATTTCTTCATACCTGATGCGAGAAAAGGTTGGAATAATTACGCCTTAAAGGCTGCAAAGGAAATGATAGATCGAGAAGGGATTGACACAGTAGTAACCACTGGTCCCCCTCACAGCACTCATCTAGTCGGTCTCCAGCTTAAGAGACAAAAAGGAGTACAGTGGATTGCTGATTTTCGTGATCCTTGGACAGATATTTACTATTACGACCAGCTCTTGCATACTAAGATGGCAAAGAGAAAAGACAGTCTTCTTGAAAGCTTAGTTTTAACTAATGCAGATTTAATTTTGACAGTTTGCCCTTCCAATCTAAAGACAATTTCTGATAAGATGCAAGAGAATGAAAAGTCAAAGGTTCTCCTCTTGCCCAATGGGTTTGACGACAAGGATTTCCAAGAAGTAGTAAAGCAGAGATTTGATCGATTTACGCTAGTGTATACTGGAACCATGGCGGCAAGCTATGATTTTACCCTTTTATTCCAAGCGCTCTCCAAAATAGAATTTGACTGGAAACTTATCATCGCAGGTTCAATTTCGCCGGAGGTTCAAAAACAGATAGTACAATATGGTCTCAATCAAAACATTGATTTCAGGGGCTACGTTAAGCATACTGAAGTTATTCAGCTGATTGTAAATGCTGATCTTTTAGTGCATGTTTTACCGAAAGGCCAAAAAGGCACTTCAGGTAAGCTTTTCGAGTATCTTGGGTCAGGGACACCTATCGCTCATGTGGGGGATGTAGATGGAGATTCGCCATTCTACATTGCAGAAGCTGAAGCTGGTAAATCGTTTACAGATGCTGACGAGCTTGTACAGTATATTGCTGATTTGAAGCAAAAACAGATTTCTTCAGACATTCGATCTGAATACTCTCGAAGATCGAGAGCTAAAGATTTTGTGAACATTCTTGACACACTGTTACTTCCTGTCAATTAACTCTTCGCTTTGAATTACTACATCTCAGAAGGTGATCATAAACCCGTCGTTCAATTCTTCTTAGAACTATTGAAGCACCGAATATGTGGCGAGTTGAAGGAAGTTCATAGCCCTGAAAAAGCGTCGGCTATTTGGGATTCATTACATTCTAAATCAGAGCCTATTGCTCTAAGTTTTTACTCCAAGCTCAGCTCTCTCCAAGGTTTGTCGTGGAAAGAAGTGTTTAAAAGCGAATGTGAGATCCAAAACGATCGAGGGCAGATCGACTATGCGGCCACTTGCTTTTATATGGTGAACTGTCTTCAAGAGTATTTACCTGATGAAAGCGAGTTGGACCATTTTGGCAGATTCAAGTTTAACTGCAGTTACCAGTTCAATTACGAGAATATCGAAATTGATCTTGTTGGGGAGCTTTTAGACAATTTCATTCGAGAGAAGGGTCTTGTGAATGCATCCAAGAACTCGAGGATTTTTATCTCGCACGATATCGATACGATAAGAGGTGCCTTGCTTCAGGATGGCAATTGGTTATTTCGAAATGCGCGTTTTGCCGATCTCTTTAAACTAGTATTTACGGAGTTGTTTAAGCGGCCAACATGGAATAATATTGACCAGATTTGGAAGGTGCAGGATGAGTATGACTTAAAATCAACCTTTTTCTGGTTAACTGCCAAGGGTAAAGACACATACGGAATTTCTCAGGCAGATTATTCTCCATCCGAGGTGAAAATTTGGCAAGATCAAATAGAGGAATCTGAGCCCTTTGACAACGGTTTGCACAAGTCTACTTTGACGACTTCATTTTCTGACGAACTTGAAAAGAGCTCTATCAAATTCAGAACGAATCGGTATCATTTTTTGAAATTTAACCCATACCCCGACTGGAGTAAATTATCAAAATCGAAAATAGAACTGGATGCTAGCCTTGGATTTTCAGAGCATTTTGGCTTTCGCAATTCTTATGGAAATGTGTTTAGGCCATATGATTTTATTGACCATCAATACTACGATTTTATTGAAGTACCCCTTCATGTGATGGATATGACCTTCAAAAATTACATGAAGATTTCATCTTTTGAAAGTGGTAAAGTGATTATTGATTTTCTGGAGGCAAACAAAAAGAATAGTTTAATCTCATTACTTTGGCACAATACATTTTTCTCTGAATACAAGTTTGGAGAATATTTACAGGCATACAGAGAAGTTGCAGCATATTTATACGAATCAGATTATTCATCGGTGAATGCCACAGAGATTCTAGAAGGATATGAGTGAGATAGTTTATCGAAGAGCCTTGGAGGGTGATTACCAAAGCATCAACGATTTTTACAATCGAATCTATCAAAGAGACCGATCCATAGAAGAGTTTCGCTGGGAATTTCACGATTCACCTGCTGGTCCATCGGTGTACGTCATAGCGCTCGATGGGAACAAAGTCGTAGGAACCAACTGCGTGATTCCAATTGATATGGTCCACTCGGACGGGAGGAAAATTCTAAGTGGAAAAAGTGAAGATACCCTAGTAGATCCAACGTATCGTGGCAAGAGGATTTTTGCAAATATTTATGAGAAGCTCATCCAAGAATGTCGTAAGGCGGGTGTCGAAGTTATTTGGGGATTTACACCGGTTGAAAAGGCCTTTAAAAAGATTGGCTTTGATATTCCATTTGCGAATAGTCAATCTCTTGCAGTCATTTATGTTGGCGGAGCCTTTGATTACTTGGTCAAGCTTAATCCAAAGAACAAAGTCAAGGATAAGTTGAAGATTTTTGGACTTGTCGTTATGTCAAGGCTGAAGATGGCCCTGGGTACAGGTGCAAAAGAATCGTCACTGGATTTGGTTCGTATAGAGAGCCCAATGGGAATCGCTGATTGGATTAAAAGTGAGCTAGACATGCTCAATGGTTCAATGGCAATAGATCAAACCGGCGAGTATCAAAATTGGAGATACTCCAGTAATCCACATCTGCATGATCCACATTATTTAAAAATTACCCAAGATCAACAGTGCATTGGTCAAGCCATACTCAACATCACCAAAGACAAAGTCGCTTATATCTCGGAGGTAAAGTTTAGCAAAGAAGTAGGAGACTCCATTCGAATCAAGGTTCTTAGAGGATTAGTGACTTACGCCAAGTCCAAGGGAGCTGTGCTTTTAAGAAATTGGAATTTTAGTAATAATGCTGTTAGCTTATCGAAACTCAATAATGAGGAGAAAGCGGGCTTCGTCATACTTGATAGGGGAAGTCATTTTGTGTGGATGAACCTGTCAGATCGGGATCTGGATCCATGCGGATTAATTCTCACCAGAGCAGCTACTCAAGGTTTGAGGTAAGTTGGCCCTACACAAAATGGCTAATTTCGGTTAGCTAGAAAATTTGATTATAGAGTGTTAAAATCCTCTTCCCCATAACTGTAGTGTTGTATTTCTTCAATACAGCCTCTCTGCCACGGATGCCCATTTTCAATCTGCGCTCAGGATTTTTTATTAACCATTCAATTTTTTCAGCAAATTCATTTGGGTTTTGATCTTCATGAACTAATCCGCAATTCTCTTCATTCACTAACTCTTCCTGAGGAATACAATTGCTAACCAATATCGGCTTGCTAAAGAGCATGTACTGAAAAACTTTATTGGCTATGCCCGATTCGTGTTGTGGGTTTTTGAAAATGGGTGATATACCTACATCCATTTTGGACAAATACCGTCCCAAATCCTTCATATCCAGCCAAGGAAGATAGTTGACAAAATTTTTCAAAACACTTTGGTGAAAATATTTCTGATCTGTTTTATGAACTCTTCCAGCAATGTGGAGCTCTATTTTATAACCTTTATCAATAAGCTTTCGGACACCTTCGCTCGCTACGTGAAGACCTCTGCTATAACCGATCATTCCAAAATAGAAAATGCGGAAAACATCATCTGTTTTGGATAGGATTTCAGTGTTGTAATCAAAAAAATCAAGGTCGGGCACATTGGGGTAGACAGCAAAATTTGAGGTGGTGAGGGTCGAATATCTTTGTTTTAGATCGTTTTCGAAATTCTCGCTAAGTAATACAACCCCATCTGCTCTTTTCAGGCAGCTTTTCTCAATTTGCGTCCAATAATCATAGTTTACAAAAAATCTGTTAGGGAATCGGCTTGTCCACGTATAGGATTTGAATGCAGCCGGATAGTTTTCGTGTAGGTCAATAATTACTGGGACTCCCTTTTTTTCAGCAGCATTTAGTGAAGGTAAAAGCATGTATAAATCGTGGGCATGGATGGCGTCGAGTCCATGATCTATGATGAAAGTCTCTATTCTCTTAGACCAAAAATCCTCGAATAGCGAATTGCTAGTGATAGAAATAAACTTGAATCTTGAGTACATGCTCTGAATTGGGACATACTCAATATCCAAGTGCTGGGCCACCTTTGGGTTGGTCGGATTTGTTCCTGCCGATAGTATTTTGAGGTCATAACGAGTACTCAGAATATGAATTTCATTAAGAACACGACTGTCAATTGTAATGTCGTTGTATAGGACAATACCGACGCGCTTTCTCATGAAAAATTGAATTTGTGCACAAAACAGGTTCTTCCACTAACAATCATATTTTAAGATTCTTGAAGGCCTTGAAGTAGCTTTTGAAGTCCATTTTTGGTTTTTAGCAGGGCAAAGGTTTTTCTAGCAACTTTTTTTTCCTCTGGCGTAGCAATAAATAGATAGAGTGAGACCAAATAACCCAAGAATAAAACAGTCTTCAGTGGTAATTTTATGAAGATTTCGAGTTGGTTGGTTAGCAAAGTTATCATTGCTAACAGGAAAGAGCTTAATACAATTACAGCCACCCTTTTGTATTCATACTGGGCAATCATTTGGCGTGAGGCAAATCGATACGACATTATCGCCATAAACAAATAGCTTATGCCTGTCGCCGCGACTGCACCATAAATTCCATATTTCTTTATAAAGATGAAGTTCAATGCAATATTGATCAAAACACCAGAGACTGTCACCCACGCATGATACTTTGTTCGCTTATTAAGCAAAAAAACATAGCAGAAGTAATTGTTAAATGCTTTGAAAATGAACATATACGCAATAAAAGGAACTAAAGTGGCTGCAGTCCAATAATCCCGTTTGCCTGTGCTTGCAAGTTGGATTAGTTCATAGCCAAAAATGGAAACTCCCAATGTGAGAACAGTTGTGAGTAGGATGTATAATGTCAAGGTCTTCCCAAAGAAAGTACCAAAATTCGGTTCTCCCTTTTTCTTAAATGCAATTGGGAGAAACCCTAATGAAAAGCTCGCGATGATCAGCAGGTTTGAAAGGCTCCCGACTTTATAAGCTAGTGTGTAAATACCAACGTCAGAGAAGTTTCCAAATATTTTTATGACTAATCTATCAGAAATTGTCAGTAATAAGGCAGATATAGTGGTAAAGATTAATGGCCCACCATACCTCGCCATTTGTCTTCCTCGCTTTGGGTCGAAGGTGAATTTTGAATTTCTTAGCTGCAGCGGAATGGTCACCAAAAGAAAAATAGCATTGGCCAGAGTTATTGCTTTTATCGCTCCTAGTACACCTTCGTTTTCTATGACGACAAAATAGAATACGAAACCAATTAATCCAACCAATTTTATAGAAACAAATAGTAAGTAGGCTGTAGATTTTTCTGCTATCCTCAATAACTGAAGAGGTAAGAGACCTAGTATTTCCAGCACCACAGAGATCACTAAAAATTTTAGATGAACCTCAAAAGAATCTGAATCGAAAATTAGCTCACTCGCAATTGGAATTGATGGGATCGCCAGCATTGCAAACATGATCGAAAGTGCAAGTGCACCAAAAAGTGCAGTAGAATAAATTTGCTTTATTTCGCTAGCGTCATTCACTACACCACCAAATCTGAGAAGCGCTGATGGGAGCTGTAAAGAGATTACCCCAACCAGAAATTGCGCTGTAATTTCCAATAAGGCAAGCTCCCCATATTCAGATTTTGATAGTGAACTGGTATAGAGCGGCACCAAAATGAGTCCAGCTGCCTTTATAGCGATGTTGCTCAATCCATATAAAAAAGTCTGTTTGAGAGTATGCTTTAAGTCTTTAATCATCTCCAGCCATCCTGCGTTTACAATCTAATTTAAAGCTGTTAATATCCTTCGTGTTAAAAGTACCTGAACTTTGTAAAACATAGATTGCAGCTAATGTATGTTATTTATCACTTGTACTATTTTTTTGAGAGTCGTGAGATTATCTCAAAGCTATGCGTGACCCGAAGTATATGGAAGGTTCCCAATTTTAATCCCAATTACTCTAAATCATTACTGTGTTAAATCTTTTTTCCTGTTCTTATCGTTACTTCGTCCTTTCATCTTGGATGTTGCTTGGCTATATTTGGTGTGATATATTCGGATTTTTGGAGACATGAAAAAATACTTCGTTTATATATTTTTCCATTTGGTTGTTCAAGAAATTTGCCTTGCTCAAATAGAGGATGGATTGCTGATTCACTACAATCTAAATGCTGATTGTTTAGATTATTCGACTAATGGTTATGACGGCACACCGGTTGATGTAACCTTTATTGAGGATCAGAATGCAAATCCGTTAAGTGCTATTTCCTTAAACGGGAATACTTCTATGGTTTTGTTTCCAAACATTCCAGAATTGGAGATTGATTTTCCGATCTCTTTTATGGTTAAAGCCCGATTTGATGAGATTAGTGGAGAGCAAATAATCTTTGCTACAGATTACTCAGAGACCACCCATAGCGGAGCTTGGATGCAACTTTCTTCTCAGGGAAATTTAGTGGTTAGTTTCGGCAATGGTAATGGTGGCTTTAATGCTGCTGCACGACATGGAAAGAGTGCTGATTTTCCTATCGAAGTAGATGTTTGGTATTGTTTCGCCACAGTGATTCGAGGTTACCAAGATATAGATATCTACATAGACGGAGTACTTATGGACGGATTCTACACTGGTAATGCTACGACTATAGCATATTCTTCAGGTCCAGGAAATCTGGGGAGAAAATGTGGTAATCCAATTTCGCTGATTCCTCCATACTTTTTTGATGGTGCCATCGATGATTTCTGTTACTGGGAGCGCGAAATAACCGAAGACGAAGTTGCTGGAGTATGTGAATCAGAAGCACCTTGTGCAGGTACCCTTACCGTCCCAGATGTCTCAGGATGTGTTAACCAACCCATTACTTTATCTTTTGATTTAGAAGGAGACATCTCTGATGACGCAGATTTTTTATGGGAATTTGAAGATGGATCGTCATACACCTCAGAAGAGGTGACCATCTTTGCTCCTGCAGCGGGCACCCAAGAATACACTTTAACCTTGACTACACAAGATGGATGCGTTTACAGCGCTTCTGGAAGTATATCTGTAGTAAATCAGCTTCAAACTCCTGATATAGAAACAGAAGTTATCCTATGTGATGGAGAAGAATTTACCATTGATACTTCTTTATATCCTGAATGGGAAGTGTCTGACGAAAACGGCGATTTGATAGATGTTTTTACAACCAACCAAGTGGGGAACTACATTTTTGATTTTAACTCTGCTTGCTCACAGGAGCAGCTTGAGATTGAAATAACTGTGATCAATCCGCCTCAGCTCTTTGATTTAACGGACCGAAGCATCTGTGAAGGTGAGTCCATAGTGTTCGATGTAGAGTCATGGGACAGCATTGAAAATGATTCTGAGTTTTATGTCACGGTTGGGGCCGATTTACCAGTTCAGTATACCGGTTCACCGTTAGATTTCGATTTTCCAGTATCCGGTCAATTTGAAGTAGTTATTGAAGGCGCCATTATGAGTTGTAACCTAGATGAGTCTTTTCAAGTCAATGTGAGTGTAGCGCCAACATCTTTTGTAGACAATGCATACGACATCTGTCAAGGAGAGGTAATTGAATTGGATTTCAGTTCGCTGAACTTTGATGTGGTAAATGGAGATGGTGAAGCAATTCTGGAGGCACAGATTTTTGCAGGTGGTACCTATGTCTTTATTGGGCAATCCGGTTGTGCTAACTTGGAGGAGGTTGTCGTGGTTACAGAAACCGAGTTTAGCCCCGGTAGTTTTGGGAATTTTCAAATGCTGTGCGAAGGAACAGACACAGTGGACATAGGATTTAACTCGTCGGAATACAATTATGAATGGGAAAGTGGGGCAAACAGTTCTTTCATTTCTGTTGCAGAATCTGGTACCTATTCAGTAATCGTTTCAGATCCTACTGGAACCTGTATTCAGGATTTTAATTTTCAGGTAAACTCAATGCCATTTGCCCCGGCTGAGGTCTTTACCTTTCCTGCTGTTGATCTTTGCTCTGAGGGACAAAGAACTATTAATTTCCCTCCTCAATATGGACCCTATACGTTTTCAGATACCCTGCATGGTCTTGCCTACACAGCGAAGGAACCAGAGGTTCTGATTTTCTCTTTTTCTGACGGTTGCTATACTTACTTTGACACCTTATTCATTGATATAGAAAGCTGTTTGTGCCCAGTTTGGGTACCAAATGTATTTACACCGGACGGTGACGGCCTGAATGATAACTTCAAGCCAGTCATCGATTGTGACGTCAGTAATTACACAATGACTATTTTTAATCGTTGGGGTACCGAGGTTTTCAGAACCAATGATCCCAATGAACCCTGGCGGGCGGAATCTCCAAACACTAAATATTTCGCCAGTGAAAACGTGTATGTTTATATCATCACGTATGAGCAGAAAGTTGATGGTTTGGCAATTCCAAACGAACTGATCGGGAATCTCACCCTGATTCGATGAACATTTATCGAACCACCTGGAACTTTTTTACCAATCGGTTACCTGCGGAATTTAGATCAATCATATAAATGCCTTCTTTTAAATCAAACACATTAAGAGATGAGTTGGTTATCTGACCTGAATCGACAGTTTTTCCGGTAATGTCGATTATTCGGTACTGAGTACCGGTTTTTATTCCTTTGAGCTGTAGTCTATCCGTGGCTGGATTGGGGTAGATTACAATGTTTTCGGAGTCGAGCTCAGATGTCGACAGAATGCTCGAGACCTGCACGTTTTTGCAAAAGTTATCTCCACCACAATCATTGTTAATGGCTAGACATACCATGTAGGTTCCTGTACTTTGGTAGGTATGTGTGGGGTTTTGCTGCTCGCTGAACCCCCCATCATCAAAGTTCCAGATATAGCTATATCCTTGCCCGCCCTCTGCAGAAAAGGACACTGCGGGGCCATTGACCTCAAAACCAAAATCACCACTGGGAGCGGGACATTGCTCAATGAAAAGGACATAAGCAGCTCCTGAATTAGTGTTGCCATCGTCATCTCCCTCGGCACTTACAACGATATCAATTGTACCATCATTGTTTAAATCTCCCACGGTGGCGATTCGTGCGGCTAATCTGTCCTCTGTATCTAAGTCGAAGGTGAAGTTTCCTTCAAAACGGTTTATTTTTTTCTCGTTGATGACCCAGCCATCTGGATGCATAAAGAGAATCCATACCGAGCCAATATTGGTGCCACCGTCATCATCTCCGGGTGCTCCCACGGCGAGATCTATCGCTCCGTTTTCGTCGAGATCACCGATAGCTCTTACGCTTGAACCAAATTCATCATCCACATTCAAAAATCCCCCGAAATCTCCTTCGAGTCGGGATAGTTTTTTTACTTCAGCGACTAGTTCTGTTTCTCCTCCAAGAAGCAAATAGACTGCTCCAAAATTTATGTCCTGATCGTCATCTCCCGGTGCTCCACATAGGAAATCCATTTTTCCATCCTGATTGATATCAGTCATGGAAAGACCGCTACCAAACTGATCTCCCTCGTCGAGCTTATTTGCTAAAAGTGGGTGGTTTATGCCAATTGTTTCAAGGAGTATCGCGCCCTCATAAATGTCTATGCCCAATTGGTGTATTTCTCCAGTTCCATGCATAGACGATGCATATAGCACGCCACTGTTAAAAACCAGATAATCTCCAAGCCTATCAGAATTATTTAGAACCTCTATCGGCAGGCCGAGCTCTTCCAATCGGTAATTACCAGATTGGCTGATGAGTGTAAATAATTTTCCTCCTTCAATTCCAGGTGCGCCGACGATGAGTTCATTCTTTCCATCTGAATTAATATCACCAAAATCAACCACAGATGTTCCAAATTCAGCCCCAGAAAGACTCTCGAAATAATCGAAGTCATCAGCTCTTACCTTCTCCTCAGA
>JAKVAV010000054.1 GCA_022448105.1 Flavobacteriales bacterium
CTATGAAACAGATTTACCTTTCATTTTTAGCGCTCCCTCTATCCTCAAACGCATATACTCAGTGCGATGCACCTCAATTGATAAATTGGGTGAGTGGCGGAGATACTACCTTCACTATAATTTTTGAATCGGAGATTGATGCTCCATATGAACTTCAAATAAGAGGAGATTATGGTCTGGATGGATTGGATTTTCCATTTAAAGACAGAACCATAATTAACAATGCAACAACTGGAACGAACATAGTTGAAGTAGACCTGTCAAATGAGAATTTTGACACCCAAAGTAGACACTTCACAGCAGTTCTACGACTTGAATGTGAACCTGGAATTTTCTCGGACTCTACCAAGTTTTACATGAGTGCTCATAGCTTAACTGGGGAATCTGGTTTTAATTCTGATAGCCTCTTTCAACCCTTTCAAGTTTTACCAGATGGTGAAGGAGAGGATTATGAGGTAACATTTAATGTTCCTGATGAAGGCGAATTTGTAGAGTCGTTAAGTGTTTTTTTGATATAAGCCACACTTTTAACGGAGATCTAAATATCAACCTTGCGCATCCCAATGGGACTATTGTTAACCTCGTTAATTACCCAAATGGTCTCTCAGGAAGTTTCGGGTTGAGTGTAGTTTTCATAGATCAAGCCAATGCGGAAATTGTCAATTCGAAGAACGGAGGACCTCGCGGAATATATCTTCCAGCTGACCCACTTTCTGTTTTGATTGGGGAACCAATGGCTGGTGACTGGACATTGACCGTTACCGACAATTTAGGGTTTGACGACGGGATGGTTTTTGGAATATGCCTCTCATTGAATGGTGTTCCATGCATCGCTTCGGTAGAAGGAAAAGCATTTTACGACTTTAATGAAAATGGAATACAAAATGGACCAGAGCCAGGTTTTCCATACGCTTTGATTGAAAATTCGATCAGCGGTAATCAATTCTATTCTGGAGGGTACGGGGATTTCTGGAACTGTTCTGAAACGGGCACTGGAACTCTGGAAATTCTCAATGCTCCAGAATACTACGAAGGTTCTTCAGTAGATATTTCCTTGATGGAAAATGACCACTTGGAAGGAATTCTGATTCCCATTACGCCAACTGAAATTATTTCAGATGTGGCTGTTGATCTGATCTCGCTGGAGCCAAACCGTCCTGGTTTTGAGGCGGATTATTCAGTTCAAGTCAGTAATGTCGGAACCATCTGCGAAAATGATTTAATCACCGTTGACCTTGAATTTCCAGAATATGTGGAGATTGTTGGTTCTGCAAATGATGATTTAGCTATCACTGAGAATACCGCAACTATTGAGATTGATCAAGTATGCCCATTCTCACCATTTGAATTTCAACTAACCATTCTCCTCGACGATACGGTGAGCTTAGGCAGCATCTTAGAAGCGACAATTTCAGCAAGCGTTTCTGACACTGATCCAAACGAAGCAAATAATACCTTCACTTCATCCGTCGAAGTAGTTGGATCTTACGATCCCAACGACAAGCAAGTGAGCACAGAAATCATCACGGACGAATTCATGTCAACAAACAGTCCGCTTAAATACACCATCCGCTTCCAAAACACCGGGACATTCTATGCTGAACGAGTGGTAATCGCCGATACCATCGATGCTAATCTGGACATGAACTCATTGCAGATTATTTCCACTTTGCACAACATGGAAATCTCTCGTGAAGGCAATGTGCTCTACTTTGAATTTGATCAAATCTTCCTCCCAGATAGCACTACCGACTTTGACGCTAGTATTGGTCATGTGCGGTACACCATGAATCCTATTTCATCTTTCAGCGAAGGCGAAACCATTGAGAATACCGCTTACATCTACTTTGACTTTAACGAGCCGATTGTGACCAATACAGTAGAGACGGTTTATGCATATCCTTTGAGTACAGCAGATCAAGTGGACTTTGATCTGGAGGCTTTTCCGAACCCAACCTCAGGAATCATCACATTGAACTACGATGCAGAAATTGAAGTAAACCGACTCGAGATTTACAGTATGGACGGTAAAAAAGTAGATGGCAACTCCGTTTTGAATCAAGGGCAAATTCACCTAGACTTATCTACCCTCGAAAATGGACTCTACATCGTCAACGTAATCGCAGAAAACGGCGAAGGACGGGTTAAAGTAATTAAGGGAGCAAAGAATTAAATCCCGTATTTTTAGGCAAAGCTTTTGCCATGCGTTTTTTCTTTATTGGACTTATTATCATCTTCCTAGCGTCGATGCTTATCGGGCAGTTGACTACGCCAAAAAGGACGCCTTTTAGAAACGTCTTTGCTAAAGGGCTGTATTATTCCATCATTGGATTAATTGGATTTGTGATAATAATCGGGATAGCTGCTTTGGCAAATGATTTTGTAGCTCGTGGTGGAAGTGAATCTGACTTTGAAAGAATGACCAAGGATCAAAAGCAGGTCTACAGTGACTCGGTGAGATCGGCGGTTCCAACTCCAACGGAAGATGAGCTTAAAACACTTTTTGTTGATTTCAACTTCAACGGTGTTTTGATTCCGTGTTACGAGACAGTTCACAAGCTAAATGTGGAGTCTGCCAAAGAAATTCTCTCTTTCGAAACGGGTGAATCAAAGCTCTCAAGCGATCTTCTCGAATTTGAAGTAGCAGCTGAACTTATGGTAAATCAACCAGCCACTGACTTTCACTTTAAAGGAGATTTTAGAGTGCAATACGAATTTTACAAAGGGGATTCAGATTTTCCTCCAGCGTGGAATTTTTCTAGAATCTTGATTGGAAATTGCCAGGTAATAAGTGTGCCAGAAGAAAAGAAGGTCATCGGAAACGAAGAGCTCTATCCGGATTTAACTCGGGGTTTTGAATAGGCAAAATTTAAAGGGGATCAGATTGATTTTACTTTAAGAAATTACTATTCTTGCACTTGGGAGAACTCTGATATATTTGTAATTGAAACAAACCTGAGACGACAAGATCGTCCTACCCTAAAATTCTTAACTATGAAAAAACTACTACTCTTATGTGGAGTTATGTCTGCAGTTTGCTTAACGGCGCAACCTACACTTACTTTTCCTCTAACTGATGAATTACTAAGCCTCACACCAACCTTTAACGTGAGTAATGGTGTTCCCGAAGGTCCTGCTGGAGCCAACCAGTTTTGGGATTTTTCAAATCTCGGAGTAAACCAATCTATCACTGGTGGTTTCGATCTTCCTCAAAACACACCTTTTGCGGCAGATTACCCAGAGGCAGATATCGTAGGAGTGATTCCCGATCCTGCTGGCACAAATTACCTATACTACGACTTTACTTCTGATGGAGTTTACACCTTAGGACTAGAGATTCAAGGTTCAGGATCACAGCCCTATTCAGATTCTCGGCAAGATCTTATCACCCCGATGAGCTATCTGGACACGTATACAGATATGGCGGTTTTCACCAATAATTCGGGTGGGTTTATCACCGAAGGAGAGTCAGATTTTGTAGCTGAAGTAGATGCTTACGGAACAATAGTAACACCCGGAGGCACCTTCAATAATGTATTGCGTATCCATACGGTAGAAAATACTCAGACTTCTCTTGATTTTGGTATTGGTGAGCCTTTCGTGACAAATAGCGTCATCGAATCATTTGCTTGGGTTGTTGATGGGCTACCACTTCCCATTTTCTTAACCGGAACACAATCGCTGGAAGGAGTAGAAGTGGGTAATTTCTCTAGGTTCATAAGCGACATTCCGTTATCCATTACAAACTTCAATAATCTTAAAGGTGTTAGTCTTTACCCTGTGCCCGCCGTTGACTTCATCACTCTAGATTTGGGCAGCAACAGCACTGGCCAGGCCGTTCTTCGCATTTATGATGTCAGAGGTGCGATGATAAAAGAGTACAATCAAGAAGTTGCAAAAGAAACACGTTTTGACATTTCGGATCTTCCTTCAGGTTTCTTCTCAATAAATATTCAAACGGAAGAAGGAATGGCAACGAAGCATTTCACGAAATAGAGGATTTATCTCATTGAGAAAAAGCACGAAGATTGATCTTCGTGCTTTTTATTCTCGATTGACCAATTTCTGGTAGATCTTTTGACACTCTTCCAGCAACGGCTCCAACCTTTCTGGAAAATCAATCTCCCTTTCAACATACAGTTGAAATCCGTTGGACTTGTGAACATTAGCATACCAGTACTCCGCCCAGATGCCATCTTCAGGAATTGGACCGACCTCCCATGAGAGCATGGATTCTTCAAAAGGAATTCCAATCTCTCCACAAAACCTAGATAATGCTTGTCTCGGATTCATCAAAATCTCTTTTGAGTCCAAAACGATAGCTCTCTGCCCTATTCCTTCTAGATGCTCCTTAAGCTTAAGATGGGCTTCGTAGCCCACATCTTGCATGGTCGGATTGGGAATGACCTTATCAAAAGAAACCAACATAGCTCTTGGCTCACGTGTCAAAATCACATTGGTACAGTCCGAAAGAAAGTCAAGATTGATGTCAAGCAGATGGTGCGTCATGTGTTTAAAGAACAACACAGGCTTTTCATAATTTGCCATCATCGTTTCTATCACTTTCTCTCCGTCATTTTCCATTGTTGCGAGAATATCTTCGGCTCCGGGATGGTATTCATGGGCATCGCTGTGACGGAGGTAATGAGCGTAAAGCGGTTCGTCAAAGACTTTGGTATCGCTGCGTTGAGCGAAGGAATACATTAACGCGGTGGAGACATTTCGCGGCCCCGACCAGAGGCAGATCCTTTTCGTTTGATCAGTCATGGCGCACCGCTTCTTTAATGAGTTCTTGATACAATTGATGGAGCCTTTGAGTCATCGGTCCATAAGTTCCTTCGCTAATGACTCGACCATCTACTTTAGTAACTGGCGTCAATCCACCGAAAGTTCCTGTGACAAAAGCCTCGTCGGCACCATATACATCAAAGAGCGAAAAGTCCTTCTGGAGGCAAGGAATTCCCACTGTTTCACAAACTTCAATCACTTTCCCACGGGTAATTCCGTTCATACAATATTGACCAGTCGACGTCCAGACTTCTTCGTTCCTTACAATAAAAAAATTGGTAGCATTACAAGTCGAAACAAAGCCGTGGATATCGAGCATCAAAGCTTCATCCGCACCAGCTTCGAGAGCTTGAATGAGTGCCTGAACTTCGTGGAGTTTGCTATGGCAATTCAATCGTGGATCTAGATAATCGGGAGAACCACGACGGATGGTTGAAGTGAAGAGAGTAATTCCTTTTAGTCTGGTTTCTTCGGAGGCCGTTTTGTGTTCGGCGATGATCACCAAATTGGGTTCAGATATGGTGAGTCTTGGATCTTGAGAAGGAGTTTTCTTGATGCCACGTGTTACCATCACTCGCACGTGGACTCCATCGACCATTTGGTTGGCATCCAGCGTCGTTCTTATTTTATCGACCAGCTCTTCTCTTGAAAAAGGTAAGTTCATTCCGATAGTCGAGGCTCCTTGCCAGAGCCGGTCCAAGTGATCATTGATAAAGACCAAATTTCCGTGATGAAGTCGAATCCCTTCCCAGACTCCGTCACCGACGAGATAACCGCTATCAAAAACCGAAATTTTAGCTTCATTTCGCGGAAGTAGTTCCCCGCTTACGTATATTTTGACTTCCTGATTGCGAGGGTCATCCAGCGCATTATGAGTTCCGTGGATCATATTGAATTCTTAGGTATTCAAAGAAAGAAAAAGCCACTGGTTTCCCAGCGGCTTTTTAATAAAATTGGTGGGATTAATTATTTGATAGACGATCCACTCCAGCCATTAGTATCTGGGCTTGGTGAGAGCTTCTTATTCAACAAATAAGCCCGACCATAACATCTGGCTTAGTCTCTGAGAAACGAGTTATCATTTTGAAATAAGGACCCTCTCTGTTTGAACTTCTCTCTCCGTTGTCAATCGATAAATGTAGATTCCGTTAGGAAGAGATGATCCATCAAACTCAAATCTATAATGATTATTTGGCTGGGCCATACCATTAAAAATGACACCTACCATTCTTCCACTCAGGTCGTAAACTTCGACGGTTGCTTGTCCTTCTTCAGCTACGCTGAATGTAGCAAAAGACTGCCCCTCAGTTGGGTTTGGCGAGACTGCAATAACCGCAGAGCCTGGAGTCGTGAACGGTTGCCATGAAGAAAATGGGCCAGCCACCAGTGGAGATTGGGAACATCCGCACCTCACTCTCCATTCATAGTCCGTTCCAAGTTGAAGAACTGAACCGGGAATATTGAATGAACTAGCATTCGCACCACCAATAATTTGAGAACCAAGGATATTTCCTCCGGCAAAACGCACCTGGATCTGACATCCGATTTGGCCGAGAACTGCATCCCAAGAGGTAGCAACATTGCTTCCCCCTACAGAGGTCATGAGACTTACCTCGTCAACTGCTGGAAAAGGATTCGCACAAGCAGGAGGACAAGCATCTTGGCTAAGCTCTCCGTCAGTTTCAAAATAAAACCAAGGACCAAATGTTCCGTTGGCGGCTTGGTCATTTTGATCTAGAACATACTGGTAAGCCGGCCAACCATTGATCAAGAGGATATCGTTGGCCCCCACGGTGATGTTTGCCGAAATAAAAGGGTCAGCGGTAAAACCATTTGGGACAATGACATAAGGCCACGCTCCCCCTGTATATGTGGGTACTCCACCGGCTCCATCTGGTTGAAAGGCATAAATAGTGCGCCTTTCATCAGTAGCGTTTCCGCCTGCTGTCGGGCCAGCTTCAGAACCCGTCACTTGCAAGACTTCTCCTCCGCAAGCAAGTTGGAGGATACTCACGGTAACTGGACTCCCGGCATTCCAAAACGTTGAGCCAAAATCTGTAGCTGCTCCTGTGAAGACATATGGTGAACTCCCAGTCACAAAATTATCGGCATCGTCCCATCGACCTGCAGTAACAGCCTGCCCCACCCTTGGCTGGCCAGCTGCGCCCCACTGCACATAATCAATTAGGATCTCTGGATTAGTGGAGCTGAAGCTAGGAGTAGAAAAGAGACTGAATCCATCTGCGGTGGCGTCTACATTGTAGTTTACCACCAGGCTCTCACCAGGGTCTAGATTCGTATTGTCGCTGGTTGCATTATTAATCTGCACGTAAGAGCCTGGTCCAAGGCAAAGCCAAAAGCTCCCAATGTTATCGGCTTGATCTCCTAGGTTAATGATTTCGATTTGGTCGGCATCGGTATCGACTTGTTTAACTCTTATAACCGCTTGGGCACTGAGCGTTGCACTCATTAATAAAGCTCCAACAATAGGGAGTATGCTCTTGTAGAAAATTTGATAAATAGAGGTTGATTTCATTGAATTCGGAATTTATGATTGTATGTAACGAACTTAAGGTTGCGCCATAATTTCAGGAATTATAACTTCTGAAATTCTCGTTTGGTTGTCAAGTTAACAGACACTTTCTTAGAAATCTAGCTGAACTTCGGATTTATCTCATTAACTACATGGTGCGAAGAGGTTGGGAATCGAAGAGTTATTCAAAATATAAGCCAAGGCAATAACCTCCAAATTGTTCAACCAGATTTAGGCCTTTTCCTATCTTTCGCCAATGCACTACCGCTTATTCTACGTGCTCGTTTTAGCAAGCATTATTTCTTGTAGTACTCCCGAGCAAGCCCAAGATATTATCCCAATCTCAAAAGCTGAAGATTACACCCAATTTGTCAATCCATTTATCGGAACTGGAGGTCATGGCCATACCTTTCCTGGTGCGACCATGCCTTTTGGAATGGTTCAACTAAGTCCTGATACGCGGCTTGATGGCTGGGACGGTTGCGGGGGTTATCATTACAGCGACTCAGTGATTTATGGTTTCTCCCACACTCACCTTAGCGGAACAGGAGTTAGTGATTACGGCGACATCTTACTTATGCCGACCAAGGCTGTTCAATTCAATAACGGTGCAGATGGAAAAGACGGATACTCATCTGCTTTTTCTCACAAAAACGAAGAAGCAAAGGCTGGATATTACCAAGTTAGGCTTGATGACACAGACATTGATGTGGAGCTTACCACAACGGCTAGAGCGGGAATACATCGCTATCAATTTCCCTCTTCGGAAAACCAAGTCATCATCCTCGACTTGGAGCACCGAGATAAGCTGCTGAATCATGAAATAAATCAAGTCTCCACGACGACCCTTTCGGGACACCGGCACTCAGAAGCATGGGCGAGCGACCAAAGAGTTTTCTTCTTCATGGAACTCTCACATCCGCTATCTCGCATCGTGTACAATGCGGATTCGGAACCTACTAAAGCAGCGCTGATTCTCGACAACCCGAACAACGAACCAGTGATTGTCAAAATGGGAATCTCTGCCGTAGATGAGTCTGGAGCCAAGAACAACATGAGAGCTGAAATGGGTGATTTGACCTTTAATGAAGTCAAAAATCAAGCAACTGCAACTTGGAATGAACAG
The DNA here is from genome assembly GCA_022448105.1 of Flavobacteriales bacterium. Taxonomy (GTDB): domain Bacteria; phylum Bacteroidota; class Bacteroidia; order Flavobacteriales_D; family Cryomorphaceae; genus JAKVAV01. The sequence goes on from JAKVAV010000054.1 coordinate 8,448, forward strand.
CTGTCAAAAATTGCGATCGAGGAATCAGATTTAGATCGAAAAAAGACCTTCTACACTTCGCTGTACCACACCATGATTGCCCCAAATCTCTATCACGATATTGACGGCCGATACCGAGGAATTGATCTCAAAGTTTACCACACGGATAGCTTTGATTACTACACGGTCTTTTCTCTCTGGGACACATACCGAGCCACTCACCCACTCTTCACGATCATCGAACAAGAAAGAACAAATGACTTTGTAAACACCATGCTTGCCAAGTATCAAGAAGGAGGAATAATTCCGATTTGGGACCTCTCTGCTTGTTACACCGGTTGCATGATTGGTTACCACAGTATACCTGTGATTGCCGATGCGTATTTGAAAGAAATTAAAGGCTACAATGAGGACCTAGCTTTCGAAGCTATGGTGCACTCTGCCGAGCAAAACCATCTCGGATTAGAGAGCTATAAAAAAGTAGGTTTTATTCCGGTAGAGGAAGAAAGTGAGTCGGTATCAAAGACTTTGGAATACGCCTACGATGATTGGTGTATAGCTGAAGTAGCCAAAGCGATGGGAAAGAATGAGGAATATGAGAGCTTTACTCGAAGAGCTCAGTATTACAAAAATCTCTATGATCCTTCGACAGGATTTATGCGAGGGCGCTTTCGCAATACCTGGTTCGGGCCCTTCGATCCATATGAAGTAAACTTCAATTACACGGAAGCGAATGCTTGGCAGTACAGTTTCTATGTGCCACAAGACATCGCAGGGCACATCGCGCTCATGGGCGGAAAGGATAACTACGAAGCACATCTCGACAAAATGTTCTCCGCCGAGCGAGAAACTGCGGGTCGACATCAAGCTGATATAACCGGACTCATTGGGCAGTACGCTCATGGAAATGAGCCGAGTCACCACATGGCTTTTCTCTACAACTTTGTCAATAAGCCTTTTAAAACGCAGGAAAAAGTTCACGAGATCTTAACGACTCTTTACTCCAACGCTCCTGATGGGATTTCAGGAAATGAAGACTGCGGTCAAATGAGCGCTTGGTATGTGTTCTCGGCTTTGGGATTCTATCCCGTTACTCCGGGAAGTAATCACTACATCATTGGAACCCCTCTCATGGAAAAGGCTACCGTGAAACTTGAGAACGGGAACCAATTCACCATTGTGGCTAATGATTACGGATTAGGAAATAAATACATCAAGTCCGCCACACTTAATGGAAAAGACCTCAGCCGCAGCTATCTTAAACACGACGAGATCATGGCTGGTGGTAGTCTGGTTTTTGAACTTTCAGCAGAACCTACAGATTGGGCTTCATCTGACGGCGATATTCCGAGTACAAAAATAGACGACCACCTCATCCTCACTCCACCATTTATCTCAGGTGGTATGACTGCCTTCAGACACTCCACATCCATTGAACTTGGTCATATTGACCCCAATACGGAGCTATTCTATCAATGGAATGAGGAAGAAGTAGAAATTTACGCTGGTCCTTTTGAGATTTCCGAAGGTGGCGAAATGACTGTTTTTGCCAAAAGGCAGAATATCGAAAGTGTACGTTTGAAAACAGAATTTTTCAAGATTGACCCTAGTATCACGATTGATCTTGACAGTAAATATGCCAACGAATACAGCGCAGGTGGCCAAGATGCTTTAATCGATGGTATTCGAGGGACAGCAGATTTCCGGACTGGCTTATGGCAAGGATATCAAAATCAAGATGTAATTGCCACGGTGGATTTGGGGGAAGTCCGATCAGTGTACTCGATCGAAACAGCTTTTTTACAGGATCAAAAGAGCTGGATCTTTTATCCAACTTCTGTCAAGATGGAAGTATCAGCAGAGGGAGAAAATTGGGAAACGGTAAAGGATATCAAACTAAATTCCGCAGAGCCCAATGAAGAAATTTCTACCCTAACCATTGTCGCTGATCTGAAGGGAAAAGATCTGCGATTAGTCAGACTAACGGCTAAGACTTTAGGACCTCTGCCCGAATGGCATTTAGGTTATCCATATGATGGAACTTCCTGGGTATTTGTTGACGAAATAACTATTGACTGATGAAACGAAGAAAATTTTTAAGGTCCACCGGACAGTTGGGAATTGGCTTGGCCGTAGTTGGTTGCGCTCCTGAAATTTCCGAGCAGACAGATCAGACCGCCACCTCAAAACCCAGTGGTTCGATTGCCATTTGTACTTGGGGATTTAAAGATGGTAATCGAATAGCTGGCGAAGCATTAGATGCAGGAGAAAGTGCACTGGATGCTGCAATCAAAGGTGTTTCTCATGAAGAAGAAAACATTGCCAATAACAGCGTAGGAAAAGGCGGTAGACCGGACCGTGAAGGCAACGTGACGCTTGATGCCTGTGTGATGGATTCAAATGGGAATGCAGGAAGCGTAGTTTACGTACAAAACATTACAAATGTGGCAGCTCTAGCTCGCAAAGTGATGGAAGAAACACCGCACGTCATTCTAGCTGGCGATGGTGCCGAGCAATTTGCCTACGAACAAGAATTTCAAAAGGAAGAACTTCTTACCCCTGAGTCCAAAGAAGACTACGAAGAGTGGCTCAAGGAATCAGAGTACAAACCGATCATCAACATCGAAAACCATGACACTATAGGAATGCTCACAATGGATAAAAACGGTGACATTGCCGGAGCTTGCACCACATCAGGTCTAGCCTACAAGATGAAAGGTAGAGTAGGTGATTCCCCAATTATTGGAAGCGGTCTCTACATTGACAATGAAGTGGGAGGAGCCGCTGGAACTGGTCTCGGTGAAGAAATCTTAAAGCAAGTGGGAAGCTTCCTGATAGTAGAGCTTATGCGAAATGGTATGAGTCCCCAGAAAGCTTGCGAAGAGGCAGTAATGCGAACCGTGAGAAAAGCTGAGAGTGTCAAAGATTTTCAAGTCTGCTATATTGCCATGAACAAAGCCGGTGAAACAGGTAGCTATTCCATTCATCAGCACTTTTCACGCATGGAATACCGAGGAGGTGTCAATCAAAGGATCGAGTCAGATTATCATATTAAAGCCGAGGAGAGTTGAAATCAAATAAGTATGCGATACCATTCGCTATCGTCACTTCCCTATTCTTTCTCTGGGGATTTATTACGGTTCTTGTTGACAGTCTCATCCCACGGCTTAAGGACGTTTTTGAACTCACTTATTTTCAGGCTGGACTGGTTCAATTCGCATTTTTTCTAGCTTATCTAGTTTTATCGATTCCTGCTGGAAATATCCTCTCGAGGATTGGCTACCAAAAGGGTATCGTGATTGGGCTGACCACAATGACCGCAGCCTGTCTTCTCTTCTACCCTGCTGCTGGTCAAAGAATTTTCGGGCTTTTTATGCTGGCTTATTTCACTTTAGCGGGAGGAATTACAGTTTTACAGGTCGCTGCTAATCCCTATGTTGCTGCCCTAGGTGAAGAGTCTGGCGCAGCAAGCAGACTGAATCTTGCACAAGCTTTTAACAGCTTTGGAACAACCTTGGCACCTATTGCTGGAGCGGCTTTTCTCTTGAGTGATACGATCAAAAGTCAAGAAGAAATTAATGGCCTTAGCGAGGCTGATCAAATGGAGTATTTTATCGGTGAAGCGGCAGCTGTTCAGAATCCATTTTTATGGTTAGCTGGAGCAATCGGTGTTCTTGCCGTTTTCTTTTTATTCATAAAACTTCCTAAAATTATAAGTGAGTCAACACAGGGTAGTTATTTAGAAGTACTGAAAAACAAAGTAGTTCTAAAAGGCTCTTTTGGAATATTTCTCTATGTAGGCGCCGAAGTGGCAATAGGAAGTTATTTGGTCAACTACTTTCTCGATATGAACCTAGTTGAACCCATCAGAAACAGCACCTTCATGAACTCAATCGCTTCCATTTTTACCGGAAGTGATTTGATGGAAATTGACGGTAAAGCTGTCGTGGGAAGTTTTGTTTTCATCTATTGGGGCGGCGCAATGCTCGGACGGTTTGTCGGTAGCTATTTGACACGAATTTTCTTGCCAAAAAAAGTACTTGGAAGCTTTGCCATTTTCGCCATCACAATGATCGTTTTATCGATGAGTACAAGTGGACTTTTCTCAATGTTAGCTATACTCTTCGTTGGATTTTTCAATAGCATCATGTTCCCCACAATCTTCACTTTAACTCTTGAAGGTCAAGGTGATCTCAAACCAAGAATATCCGGACTTCTCTGTACCGCAATCTTTGGAGGTGCCTTGATCTCACCGGCATTTGGGGGTCTAACTGATATTGTAGGATTTAAATTTGCTTTTATACTACCGATTTCTTGCTACGGTTATATCTGGTGGTTTTCGAAAATGCAGAGCACCCAGACTTATTAAAGGCCCCGAAATGATCAATTATAATATCAGAAACCAACATTCATCTTGAATAGAAAATACCTACTCTTTCTTCGTATCAGTTGCACCTTTTTTTCTGAGTCTCTTCGCGTCCTTTAGACTCTTATGAATAATCCATTCCAACTGCCCATTGACGCTGCGAAACTCATCATCCGCCCACTTCTCTATGGACTTAAATAATTCTGGATCTATTCTAAGTACAAACGACTTTCTTTTACTCACCAGTTAAGCATTTAGCGTCCCTGTATTTACCACAGGAATTACCTCTTTATCACCGCACAGCACAACCATTAAATTACTTACCATTGAAGCCTTTTTATCCTCATCAAAGTTAACTATCTCATCCTCGGACAGTTTAAATAAAGCATCTTCTACCATTCCCACAGCTCCTTCTACAATCTTCTTTCTGGCTGCAACGATCGCCACAGCCTGTTGCCTTTTGAGCATAGCACTTGCGATTTCAGGAGCATAAGCAAGATAACCAATCCGTGCCTCCATCACCTTTATTCCGGCTATTACCAGACGTTCTGTAATCTCATTTTCCAAAGCCTCATTTACCTCATCCATTCCTGATCGTAAAGTCAACTCCGCTTGAGCATCATCAAAATTATCGTACGGATAAGAACCCGCTAGCTTGCGAACCGCAGCGTCTGTTTGCACACGAACAAACTCTTCATAATTGTCCACATCAAAAGCAGACTTGTAGGTATCCTGCACCTGCCAAACCAAAATGACGTTGATCATAATTGGATTGCCAATTTGATCATTTACCTTCACTCGATCGCTATCAAAATTTCTGGCCCGAAGAGAAATACTTCTCTTCGAATAAAATGGATTTGCCCAGAAAAAACCATTATCCTTCACGGTACCCTTGTAAGCCCCAAAAAGCACCAAAACTTTAGAACCATTTGGATTAACAATAAAAAATCCTTTGAGAAGAAGGAAAATAATAGGTACACCCACTAACAATGATAGTGCGCCCAACATCAGGAAGAAAGTGATCGACATTCCAATAAATAGGACTGATACAAACAACATGGTATATCCATTGGTGACTTTGATTAAATTCTCAGATCTCATATTGATATTATTTTAATATCGCAATGATACGAATAATCAGACGCTCATACAAATCCATTAATTCCAATGAATGATCTGATGCTCTTTCAGAAGAAAGTATCATTAACGACAGAAAAATTGTTTAAAAATGAATTTATGATGAGCATTGAGAAACTATCAATGCGGCAGAAAGTTAAAGAGAGACGACCTCGTTTACTGAAAGACCTTTTTATTAAAAAAAACCAAGCTTTTATAAGCCTTTTTGGTCTGGTCACCTACCGGTACTACTTTCGATATACCAAGCACCATTACCAACCAATTTCGATTTTTTGTCAGGATAATAACCAAATACTTTTCGCATTATCCGTCGATAAACGAATCGCAAAATTTCATGGATCAGCAGTTTATCCAATTCTACAAGTCCTATATTTAGCCATATGAAAAAAACGTGCTTTCTTTTCCTCTTTCTCTTTTTCGGGACACATGCTCATTCGCAAATATTAATTTCTCTCTTGTTTGGAGATAAGCTCAATTCTCCGAATCTTGAATTTGGAATCGACGGTGGGATTAGCTGGTCAGAGATTTCGAGTTTAGAATCGAGCGATCAAAGAGGAGGGCTGAATTTGGGGTTCTATTTCGACATTAGGATTAAGAATAATTTTTGGCTAAACACAGGGTTGATGCTCAAATCAGCACAAGGCTTGAACAATCTAACCGATGGGGACTTAGTAACCATAGGGGCTACTCCACATGAAAGTTCTGGAGATTACGGGCAAGAGCTGAGCTATTGGTATTTACCTGTGCTTGCTAAATATAAATTTGAGAACAGAATCCATTTAGAATTAGGACCTCAATTGGGATTAATCAGAAATGCTAATGTCAGATTTGAATCTTCAGATGGAAATCTTACTACTTTAATTGAAGAGGATAACGTAGACCATCTTAACCGATTTGATGTTGGCGTCGTTGGCGGAGTGAGCTATAGGTTGCTAAAAGATATGGGAATGTCCATTGGAGTGCGCTACTATTATGGGTTTATAGATATTTATGAACGTGTTTCCGGTACGACCAATAGTCATATATACCTACATGCTGAAATTCCTATTGGGGCGAAGGAAATAAGTCAGTAGCGCCCAATATCGTTTGAGCGTAAATTTGAGCAACAGGGTTAATTTCTGAGAAAGAACTCCACTATGAGACCAAATAAGAATCTAGGATCGATCCATTTTTTCCCTTGAATTCGCAGAGAATCATCTCGAAAAAATAGCAAACTTAAAGTCCCAAGAGGGCATCTACCCCTCCCAAAGACGGCTGCTATGTAAACAGCGTTTTTTCTCAGGTTTTGTTGGGTTCCCACTGCCTAAAACATTTTCAGTAATTCTCAGCGCATTTCCCTAAACGAAGAGTTTTTTCACCAAAACCAAGGCTGCTTTCTATGGCATGAGAGCACTATGCTCTAGGAGATCTACTTTAAAGAGTCTTCCCTTTATCCACATTGAACCATGACGTTTTGATTTACTCGATAAGGTCGATGATTTCCTTGCATATCTCCTGAGCGCATCTTCAGAATCTGTGCTTCACCAAATTTAATTTTTTCCTCAGAAGAGCATTCTGCCTTTACACGCAGCTCTTTTTACGTCTCAATATTTAGCGTATACTTGGAGAATTCACAAGAGGAAGTCATCAGAATAATTTGATTCTCGCTATGCGGTTTCGTCTAAAGCAATAACCTGACTTTTAGACTTGAAATTGAGAGGAAAGCAAAACAATAGAGTAACAATCAATCTTACTTCTGTCCGAATAATACTATTCGGCTTTAATCGAATTAAAAGCAATGGCCTTCCCAGTTCTAAAAGTGATATATTTTTAAAGGTTAGCCGCCAACCAGTCTCCAACTTCGGTGGTGCTGCACGACCTACTACCCTCCGAAAGGTCTTTGGTAACAATACCCTCTTCTATAGATCTATTTACAACAGAACGAATCGCCTCAGCTTCTTCTTTCAAACCAAAAGCCATGTCGAACATCATTGCCGCAGAAAGCACAGTTGCTAGAGGATTTGCAATATCTTTTCCGGCAGCTTCTGGAAAAGAACCGTGAATGGGCTCAAAAAGAGAAACATTATCTCCTAGTGAAGCTGAGGGCATCAACCCCATTGATCCCGAGATTACAGAGGCTTCATCGGTGAGTATATCGCCAAAAAGATTTTCAGTAATTAGCACATCATAATCGCTAGGCCACTGTACCAGCCTCATTGCCACCGCATCAACAAACTCATAAGACACTTCAACTTGTGGATAGTCATTTTCCATTCCTTGAACGGTTTCTCTCCAAAGTCGTGAAGACTCTAAAACATTGGCCTTATCCACGCAGCAGAGTCTTTTTGATCGGGACATGGCCGCCTCAAAACCCATCTTAGCTAATCGGGTAATTTCTGCTTTGGTGTAAGTACAGGTATCAAAAGCGGTAGTACCGTCGTCCTTCCTCCCTCTTTCACCGAAGTAAATACCTCCGGTCAATTCTCTAAAGAAAACCAAATCAGTCCCTTCAATTCTTTCTCTATTTAGAGGCGATTTATCCAATAGAGAAGGAAAAGTAATTGTTGGACGAACATTGGCGAAAAGACCAAGCTTACCTCTCATTTTGAGGAG
>JAKVAV010000055.1 GCA_022448105.1 Flavobacteriales bacterium
TGGTTCCACGTATGACCTTCTAAACGTAAACGAGAAAAGACCTTCCAGAAACCTTCTTCAGGATGCTCTTCTGCTTTTTGTCGCAATGCCTCTTCTATAGGACCATCATCCATAATCGACTCATAGTACATCACCGACCTCGATACATTCATTACACGGCACGCCCTACTGATGCCGTATTGGGGCAGACTCCTTGCAATAACGCGCTTCTCGCAGGGCTTTATAGCTTTTTTCGATGATCTCCTTCGCCATCTGATGATCCAACGCTAACTCAGCATACATGCGCTTTAATCGTTGGTTCTCAGCTTCTAACGCCTTTAATCGCTTCAAATCCGTGGCTTCCATTCCGCCATAACGCTTCTTCCAGTTGTAAAGCGTTGCTTGGCTTATACCATGTTCCCGACATAACTCAACGGCAGGCTTCCCGCTTTCATAGCTCTGTAAAATCTTCACAATCTGGCTAGGACTAAACTTGCTCTTTTTCATAATTTCCAGCTTAAAGTTACTATACTTTTAAACTGTCCAAATTTTAGGGAAGCTTACATGGGTCTTGTTTTATTGTTTTTAGCACCTTTAAGATACTGACCATCAATAAAGTGCACGACCCCTTTTTGCTTTTTTAATTCACAATTTCAATAGCACAACGCGTTAAAAGTGACTAAACATAGTGTAACTAGTAAAAGTGTTTTCATGTTATTTTAATTAATTCAAATGTTCTACAACACCTATTATAATGCATTCCCCACATTCTGTATTGGACCTTCTACATTCGACGTATCCAAATCTTAAATGTTGACAACCAGATTAACCTCTTAGCGCAGAAGTGTGACCGAACCATTCAAAAAATGGTGAATTTCAGGTTTGCTACTTCTTTGAGATGAATAGGAGAGTTGCCAGGAATAAACTCCATCCTGAACATAGTATTCCCCGTTGTCAAAATTTCCGATCCAAGGCACATTTTGATCAAAAGAATCAAATACTTTTTGCCCCCATCGATTGAAAACTGTCAAGTGAAAGTCTTCCAAAGTCTGAGAACTAATAACTTCGAAAACCTCATTCACTCCATCATTATTTGGTGTAAACGCGTTCGGAACGAACACTTCCGGATCGCAATCGATTAGTACTTCAACGTTTTCTCTGCTTTCACACCCAAATTCATTTTGAGCAATAACAGTGTAGACACCTTCATCATATACTAATAATTCACCACCAGACTCTTCATTATCTAGCCAATAAACATCACCTTCACTTTCGGCAGATAAAATGATAAAGGAAGCGTTGCATAAATCACCTTCATTATCAATTGTGATCTCTGGCAAAGAAACCTCGTTCACATGCACCAAATATTCATCTTCGCATGTTTCATAAATTAATGTGAGAACCAATTCATCTGATTCAGAAACTTCAATGACACTACCTTCTTCTCCATTTGACCAGCTGTAGCTCATTCCAGGCAGCTCATCAACAGTAATATTGACAACTGACTCTTGGCATAGAATTACTTCAGATGTGACACTCACGTCGGGAAAGTCAATGTTGAGAATAGTGAACTCTTGAGTATTAGAACACCCCATCGAATCCACAACTTGCACCCAATATTCTCCGCCACACAAATTTTCAACAAAATTCGATTCTAGCGGGAGCCCATCACCAAAAATCACTTCGTAATCGGGAGTCCCTCCGTTCACATTCACGTCAGCAATTCCCTCGCATTGACCACAATCCTCGCCAATTTCAACAGACACCTCTAATTCGCTCGGCACCCAAATGTCAATTACTTCTGTACTTGGGACACATTCAGGATTTGTAACGGTTAATGATATCTCGTTGAATTCGCCACAACTATTCAAGACCAGTTCAATAGAATCATTAAAAATAGCTCCACTAACGACTTCACTTTGCCCTATTGACCACAAAAAAGAAGATTCAGAAGAAAACAACGAATCAATTCCGAGAAAGTACAATTCAACGGATTCCCCGCAACATGCCGGAGCTTCTGTGACGCTAATCTCAAAAGTGGGTGTCAGACAGGTACAATCAATTATTGAAACCTCCGAAGACATCATGATCGACTCACATAGTCCGGAAACCACCTGTATTGTGTACGTACCTTCTTCCGTTTCTGTTATATTCTCTATTGCAAACGAAGATGACGTCTCTCCTTCGATAGGTTCACCTTCAAAATACCATTGAAACGTATATTCCGCTGGAAAACTTTCCTCGATGACTAACTCAACAGTTTGACCTATACAAACTTCTTGATCATCCAACCCAAAGGAATATGTTTCTCCACATACAATTTCAATCTCTGGACAAACATCTTGGACGGAAACGACTAAATTCTCATTGACAAATGGGGTGTCTTGAATATAGGTATCCTCGAACCTTGGGATCTCAATATCGAAAGTATCATATTGTGGTGAGTCATGACACCCATTCGAAATCAGTCCAGAAGAATCAGTCTTTGTGACATAGTGATCCCCAGTCCAAGGAAAGGTATTTATCCCACCTCCAGTTAGAATAAACCCATTATCACTAGTTTTTTCTACAAAGCTGGCACCGTCCATTTCTCCGTAGTCGTAGGTTCTTGTCCACAAAAGGTCACCTAGTAAATTAACCTTCATCATCTGTAAATCCATGCTAAACGCTTCTCCAGTCCAGCCCACCATAACGACTCCTAAATCATTGGTGTAAGCAAGCCCTCTGGTATACTCATCTGCTTGAGTACCGTAGGCTTTGCACCACATCACCTCACCTTCACTATTTAACTTTAATAGAATATTATCATATAGTCCAGATGGAGTGCTCCCGTAAGAATTTGTATATCCAGAAATCAAGAAACCGTTATCTTGTGTCTCAACGCACCCTCCCGCAACGTCGAAACCATCCCCTCCGAAGTGATAATACCATTCTACATCTCCGTTTTCTTCAAGCTTTGCCGCTGTCATTTGCATTGAGTCAAATTCTGCTGACCCGACAAGAAGCACCCCTCCATCGGAAGTAGTTATCGAATTGGTAAAACCATTGTAAAACCCACCCAATCTTCGCAAGCCAAAAGGACTCACAACTTCACCTTGATCATTTATGATGAAAAATCTGGACCCCTGACCAGCAACAAGAACGTTGGAATTCTGTAATTCTGTCAATGTGAAAACGATCGTGCCTATTGACCCAGGGAAGATCTTGCTCCAGATGATATCTCCTACCGAATCACATCGAATTAAAACAGTTCTATGGCCGTCAAATGCATTATATGTAGTTCCGGCAAATAAAATATCACCATTATCTAATTCTATGAACTGTTCACCATACAACATTTCATCCATATAACCGATTTCCTTACTCCACAAATGCTGTCCTGATTGATCGATTTTAGTGTATATTATTTTTCCATCAGATAAACCAAGTAATAGATAGTTCCCGTCCGAAGTTTCTCTTACACATCTTCCTGGTTCATCTGCTATCTCGAGCCATCCTGCCGGTTCCCAATAAGAGTATGTAGAGAAAAAAGTAGACTGGCCTGAAGTGTCAAGACTATAAATGGTAAAACCTACGATCAGAACAGAAGAAATTAGATTCCAAATTGGTTTACAAAAAGCACTTTTCATCACATTTTATTAGATAAACGCGTTGTGCTATTGAAATTGTGAATTAAAAAAGCAAAAAGGGGTCGTGCACTTGATTGATGGTCAGTATCTTAAAGGTGCTTAAATCAAAAAGTAACAGACCCATGCACGACCTGAGAGCAATGTACGAAAAGACCCTTGAGATCGCAGAAGAAGTTTTCCATGAAGATGTAAATGAGCGAGGTGATTTCAACTTCAAGCCCAGACCTTCGAAGATGACAGACCTGCAAGTGATTGCATTAGCTGTATCGTCAGAGTCTGCTTGTATTGACAGCGAGAACCTGTTGTTCAGCAAGTTACGGACTGATTTCAAAAGTCGATTTCCAGAGCTCATAGACCGAAGCAGGTTCAATAGAAGGAGAAGGTTGTTACAACCATTCATTGTGGAGTTAACTAAGCGGATCTCAATGACGATGGACGTTTCATCCGATATTATTATCGTGGACTCTATGCCTTGTCCAATTGTAAAGAACAGTCGTGAGCGTAGCTTTAAGATTTGCAAAGAAGATCCGCTCAGCGCTCCGAGAAAGGGATATTCTGCCGTAGATCGGCGCTATTATATCGGTTACAAACTCCATCTACTAACCAACGAATACGGAGTGTTTCAGGATATGCAAATTACTCCCGCCAATGTACACGATATCAACTTTCTAAAAGATCTAGAGCCAGAAGAGTATTGTCGATATAAGACCATTCTTGGAGACCGTGGATATATATCCAAGCAAGTACAGACCGACTTATTTACCCATTATGACATCAATCTGGAAGTGCCTTACAAATCGAATCAAAAAGAGAAAGAAGCTCCCCATCCTGAAAATGGAAAAAAGCGAAGACGAATTGAAGTTCAGTTCGCTCAACTTTGTGATCAATTTAGGATCAAGCTTAACTACGCCAAGACCTTTGGAGGATTTTTGGTTCGAATGGCTTCAAAACTCGCCGCAATCGCTGTTCTTCAGAAAGTTAACCTTGAAAAAGGAAGGCCGTTAAACCACATTAAGCATGCCTGGAGTTAATAGCACAACGCGTTATTAGATATTCAACTTCTGACTTTGAGCCAGTCTCTCTATATAATCATAAGACGTATAAGTCCGTCGAAACGTGAGTCAAGCAAAAAAATAGTCTTCAAAGTTTTTAAGTTTGGTAGTGCTCTTTACAAATTAGGAACGATTCTAACTAGAAGACTCCATTCAATGCGTTGTGCTATTGAAATTGTGAATTAAAAAAGGCAACAAAGGGCCGATCAATTAACTGTTATTCAGTACCTTAAAGGAGGCAGAACCAATAAAACAAGACCCATGCACGACCTGAAAGTAATGTACAAAAAGCCCCTTGAGATAGCACAAGGTATATCCTTACCTACTACGTAACCTTGAAATCAATCACCCAAATCAAGTGTGCGCTACTGACATCACTTATATCCCGATCACAACCGGTTATATGTATTTGGTTGCTATCATTGATCTACACAGCAGAAATGTCCTCAACTGGAGTGTCTCAGACAGCATGGACGCTGCCTGGTGCAAAGAAGCTTTGGAAGAAGCAATCAATGTGCATGGGAAACCCTAAATCATCAATACAGACCAAGGAAGTCAGTTCACAGCAGAAGAATTTGCTGGTATGTCTTGGGTCAAGATATCAGACGAAGTATGGACGGAAAAGGAAGAGCAACAGATAACGCTTTTATCGAAAGACTTTGCAGAAGTGTGAAATATGAAAAGCCATATCTCAACCCTCCCTCAGATGGAATGAATTTGTATCTGAAGCTCGCGGAATACTTCAATTATTACAACAATGAAAGAAGACATGATTCTTTGGACGACAAAACTCCTGGATCTATACACCAAAGACAAGAACAAATCTTAACCTAGGTATCAATCAATGCTGCCTTTAATACTAGGGTGTCTGCAATCACTGGTCATTTGCACCAAGGTCAATCATTCTCTCAATGCACATATTCACTGTTCGTGAAAAGTTTACCTGCCAGGACAACCCTCCTATATCCAAGAATTTCATTATCTTAAGTTGTGCAAGGCTGTGCCAGACATTTCTCAATGAAGTATTTAGTGCAGACTCTTAGGGACACGATCCTTTTACCGACCACTGGCCGAAGCTAAACCAAAGAAAACGCTTAACTGCTGCATTTAGACCATGAAAAAGTCAATAAAACTAAATTTAGTTGTATCCCTTCTGTTTTGTTTCACATCATCAGGTTACGCACAAATTAATCCAGAATTCAGCCCTATTCCTGCAAACTATAATGTTAATAGTCCCAATCCAGTCTATGCGCTAGATATCAGTTATGACAGTCTAGACTTAGAAAAGCAAGTATTTCACCTATTTCTTCCAGATACCACAGGTACTTTCCCTTTGGTGATTTTCATTCATGGTGGAGGCTACATTGCCAATACGCCGGATATTGTACTTGCCAGTGTCGAACGAATACTGGACATCAAATATTTTCTTGAAAACGGAATCGCTTTTGCCAGTGTTGGATATCGTCTAATTAACAATACTGGACCAGATGATGAGGGTGTGATTAAATGTTTGAATGATGCAAAGCGAGCACTACAATTCATACGTTATCATTCCGATGAATTGAAGATTGATCCTACTGCAATCGCTTTGCAAGGGCGGTCAGCTGGAGCAAGTACGAGCTACTGGTTAGGAACGCGTTCTGATATGGCAGATCCAAATGCAATGGATCCTGTTTTACAAGAATCAACAAGAGTTTGCGCAGTAGACTTATATGGTTCACAAGCCACACTCGATATGTATAAGTGGGAAACACAAGTATTCCACAACTTTGATGGTAACGGTACTAACTACACCCTCGATGATATGGAGAACCTAATGGGATTTGAAAGAGGTTCTAACTTTTATGGAGGTTATGATTCTATCCCTCAGATTTTAGTTGATCCTGACTTGATTCAGTATCGACAGGATGTAGACCAACTTTTCCACCTATCTGGTGATGACCCTCCGATATACATCAGCAGCCAATCCGGTGCTGTTCATCCAAGCGAGGACCTATTCCACCATTCATTTCACGGTAGAGAAATTTACAATGCTGCTTTAGCGGCTGGTATTTCAGAAGTTAAAGCAGACATCCCAGCAGTTTCCATAAATACCACCTCCGGAGAGACTGGGGTCGAATTTTTAGCTCGGTACTTGACTAATGGAAATTGTGGCGTCACAGATATTGCAGGTTGCACAGATCCAACCGCGTGCAACTAAAATGCCAGTGCAAGTGTTGACGATGGAACATGTGAGTACGATTCATGTGGCTATTGTGTCGGTGATCTTAACGGTGATGAATGCAGAGATGTTGCCGATTTACTTGCGCTTCTTCAACAGCACGGCTGTGAACAAGACTGCGATGCAGATTTGACTGGAGATGATGCCGTAAACACAGCCGATATGCTCATTTTCCTTGGATTCTTCGGAGCTCCATGTGACGAATAACGTTATTGTCTGCAGAGGTTCATTTACGAATGATTGTAATTAATCGTGTTTGTAATGACCTTACAGGAAAAATGTTGCACCTATTCGTACGGTGTTTATCTCATTCGTAAAATTGGGAAAGTAACCTATGTTAGCCTTTAACTTATTCGGCACAATCATATGGTTAAGATTGAATTCTCCAGACCAGATATCGCTCCAGTTGCCTTCTGTATTCAATACGGTTACAGTGGGGTTTACAAATAGAAACCAACTATCATTAAAACTGATGCTTGCGTTGGCTTGTGCGACCAAACCAGTACTAGAAAATTTTATACTTTCCGGGATTAAATCTGTAATGGGCTTTGTGATATGCACAACGCTTAACCCAGGAAATAGCAGCACCTTCTCTGAAAGTGCAAACCCATAAATAGCGCCGGCAGAAAGTACAAAACTACTTCGTCCCAAACCATCTTCAAAACTACCCGTAGGTAAAGTGACATCTACAAATGGCGCAATAACACTGAACTTTTCAGGTGTCATTACTCTGTGTACTACTGAAAAATAACGCACACGAACGTCGCTCAATCCAAAAGATGACATTGCATCATGGTATAAAACAGGAAGTTCTGCCAGAACAAGATTATTGGGATTAAACGTATATTGAATATTTCCCCTGAAACCGTACAGATTACACCCATCTTCATTTGACGTGTACTCTAACTGAGTGTTGATCTGGGTATAAAGGTTTGTCGGGTTTGACGCGTCAACTCCCTGACTACTATCTTGAGCTTGAACTTTTAATGCTACTGTAATAAGTAAAGCAAAGAGCGTAATTATTTTGTTCATTCTTTTGCTTTTTAGTGTTTAATAGTAATATGCTATTTATAAATATAGGAATACATATACCACTAGTAATTAATACAAGACAACCGATCTGCGCTTTGTTCTATTGAAACAATGTATGAAATAGGTAATAAAGGGGCTGTATGATTCATTTGTGGTCAGTATCAATAACGTGCTCATTTCAACTAAAACGCGCCCCATTCACATACTAACAGCAACTTACGAAAAGCCTCTTGAGATCGAAAAAGAAGTTTTTCATGAAGATATAAATGAACGAAGTGATTTCAACTTTAAGCCCATAACTTAGATAATGACCGACTTACAAGTGATGGTATTGGCCGTGTCGTCAGAGTCTGCTTGTATCGATAGCGAAAATTTGTTATTCAGTAAGTTACAGACTGATTTTAAAACCAAGCCCTCAGTGCTAATTGGGCTGATTTTGCCTGAAGAAAGCAACTTATCGAGGTTAACGCTCTATACATCAAGAACGATGTCCCCAACTCCATAAAAAAGGGTCAAATCGAAATGTCTTACGAAGGGATAACCAGAGGAATTCTCTGCACTCAGGTAACAATTCCCTAGATCCACTGTTCCATCGTCACAACAACCCAAGGAGAATGAGGAGATCAAAAACACGAACAATACCATCCTCGTTCAAGTCTGTTTCACATTCTGAGCCCTGACATCCGAGATTCGCCAAAATCTCCATTAGATCATGTATGTCTACCACACCGTTGCCATAAAATCTCCTTCTACTGCCGAGCAAGGAACTACAGAAACATCATCAATGAAGTAGTAAGCACCTGCAAAAGGTAATGGCCCGTCTAGAGCGATCGAAACACTGGTTTCTTCGTCAGAATGAAAGTTACCGATAGTTAAATGCGTATAGGCGGAATCTGCTTCATAGGTGAAGGTTTGTTGCGCCCATTCATTGCTGAAGAACTCCACTTCAATCTCCACTTGAGGTTCACGGTCGATGTAGGAAGTGCCTTCTTGTTGTAGTGCCTGACCTGACAACACCACTCCAATTCCATCGCACTGATAGAAATGGCCAATCGATGATTCTCCATTGGCAATCCAAAATGAGATTTCGAATTCGGTTCCAACATTCATGGGTTCACTAAATTCCACGCTGAGATATTCGCGAATATCTGTTGCGCCTACTGCAGGATCGTGATAGCCGAGAAATGACATTATAGCATCACCCGTATGAGAATTAACAAAAGCGGGGAGTGTATTCGTAAACTGCGCTGGAAAACCACCCTCTACATGCAAGTAATCTGGGTCTCCAAAAAAACCGTTGACAGAAGTGACGCCAGTGTTGGTTCACTCTGTACAGCGATCCCACTGCCCTTGCGCATCAGGTAAAGAGCTATATTCTTCGAAGCTATTATTCGGAACGAGTTGTTGCGCATTGATTGCAATGGTGAGCATGCAGCTACATGCAACAAGGGAGAGTTTGAGGTCCATAAAGTTTGATTCTTGGTTGGTTGTTTGGTCGTTGTTAATTAGACAATTAACTCATCAGACACTCTAAAGAAAATCTAAAACGCCTCTCCAATAAACAAATAATACCCCACGCCCTCATTCGTGGCTGCTACGTCAAAACGGGTGTAAATATCCTTGCCTGGGAAGAGGAGGAAGCGGAGGCCGAGGCCACCGGAGGCGCGGAATTTATCGAGGTTGAGGTTGTCAACGTTCGGACTGATAGCTCCTACCCCTCCGAAGATGGTTCCGCCGAAGCGTCTGCTGAAGGGGAAGGGTAAGAAGCGGTATTCTAATTGAGAGGCGATGAGCATGCGGTCTCTGTACCTTCCAAGGTAGTAACCACGCATGAGGTTTTCTCCTCCCATTAACGAGAGTTGATTGAATGGCACCTCACTACCGCTGGATGCGTCTGCAGCGTTGATCAGTAGTTGTCCGGCGAGGACTTGGTTTTTCAATGTTGGGTGGTAGTAGCGGACATCCAAAAAGTAGTTCGTGAAGTTGTAATCGCTCACCAAATCTTGGCTGTAGTGCAGAAATCCGCCTTCCGCAAAAAGACCTTCACGTGGGTTGAGAACGTTGTAACGTTCATCGTAGACCAGGCCGAGACCTATTCCGAAATTGGTGAATCCAGAAAGCCCAGCAGGGTCTATGAAATCCAACGAGGGTTCAAAAACCTCAGCCGAGGAAAAGTGGTTTAAGTCCAGCTCCACGCCGGCATAGAAGTTCTCCTTGATCTTCCTCAACACCCGTTCTCGTAACGTGATCGAAAATCCATCAATCCGAGCAATCGGATCTTCGGGTGTATCGATACCGACACCATGGTACAACAAAGGAAACTGACTGACCCTGAATTTCCCAAGTAGAAAGTAGTCGTTTTGATCGGTGTAGATCGCGTGATCTAGGTACAGGCCGTATTGGTTCTTCAAGGTCACAAAGCTGAAAATCGAGATCTCACTCAATCGGTTCTCCAGGTTCCTCTTCGGATTGTAGACATACAATGCACTCGCCCCAAACTCCCAACTCGTCTCTGGCGTGAAAGCCACCACCGGGTAGGCGATAAACTTCGGCTTTGCCGTATGCGTGGTATCGTTAAACACTCGATTCCATAGACGGATGATGCCGTTTTCTTCCTGGCTGTTCGCAGCCAAAGGACGGAGGAGGACTAGAAGGAGGAAGAAACGGGTTTGAAGCATTTGTATTTGAGTATGGGGGCCTTCTTGAAGGGAAATGCAAAGGAAGGGAATTGTGGGGTTTATCAGCCCTTTCTGAGACTGTTCATTCAACTTTGTCAACTTAATTTAGATATTGGATGAGAAAGAAAAAGACAGCGAATCCGAGCTTAATCACAACAGATTCAGTGCTTTATCAAAGAATGAAAGACCATATATATAAAAAGCGACGTCTTTTCGAAGAAGATAATCCACTCAGTGAGCTTCTTCAAGGTATGATTGACACGATGTTAGAAGGCGAGATGGACTCCTTTATGGATGAGGAGCAAGTAAGTTCCAGCCGTAACAAGCGAAATGGAAAGACTCAGAAGAAAGTACTGACCGAATTAGACGCACTAGAGGTCACTACACCCAGAGATCGAAACGGAGATTTCAAACCCGAGATAATTGGAAAGCGTTAACGAGAGCTCACTAGTGATTTAGATGATCAGATTTTAGCCTTATGCGTCCAAGGTAATTCGGCAGAAGATGTTCGTCGTGCTATCTAATATCTATGGAATAAGTATCTTGAGTGGGAAGATTTCGCAGATAACAAATCATGTATTACTGGAGATTCAAGAATGGAGAGATCGCCCACTAAAAACTCTGTACCCTATCGCACACATGGATGATGTTTATGCTAAAGTTCGTTGTAGCCAATCTAAAACCTGATATGAAACATCCAATTTTAAGCTTAACACTGTTATTCCTAACTAACATACTGCTCGGACAAGAATTACCAAAAAAAATAAGCGAGAACGAATTTTCCATTGGAAAAACAATTTTTATTAATTCAAAAGTCTTAGAAGAGACAAGAGAATTAAATATTTATTTGCCTTTAAATTATTCGGCAGATAGTTCAAAAACGTATCCTGTGATTTATCTATTGGACGGATCTAGGGACGAAGATTTTATCCATATATCTGGAATTGTTCAATTTGGTTCTTTTCCTTGGATAAATATGATTCCTGAATCAATTGTTGTCGGAATTGGGAATGTTGATAGAAGAAGAGATTTCACTCATCCTTCTAAGAATAAGATTGACCAGGAAGAATTTCCGACCTCTGGACAATCAGAAGAATTTATATCATTCTTAGAAAAAGAGCTTCAACCATTTATTAATGCAACATTCAGAACGACCGAAATAAGAACGATTATTGGACAATCATTAGGTGGACTATTAACAACAGAAATTCTATTCAAAAAACCCCACCTGTTCGACAATTACATCATTGTAAGCCCTAGTTTGTGGTGGGATGATGAAAGACTATTAGACTTTCAATCGACATCCTATATCTCAACCAAATCAGTTTACATCGCTGGTGGAAAAGAAGGGGAAGTAATGGAACGCACTGCAAAGGAATTGTATGATAAGCTCAAAAAGGAGCAAAAACCGAATACAAAAATATTTTATAATCTATTAGAGGATAAGACACACGGAGACGTCCTACATATTGCAGTTTATGACGCATTTGAAAAAATATTTCAAGCTAATAAGGAATGAAAACTGGATACAACAATGGATATAAAGCGTCGGGGAATTGATAACATTTTGGTCATCTGCATCGATGACTTGAAGGGGTCTTGTGAAGCCAACGCTGAGGTGTTTTCTCGAAGAATCCCCTATTAATCCGTCCAGGCAAATATGGGCAGCGTTACTTGACGAATTCGGTTGTTTAGATGCTGACTGCTGGACGAACGTTTCAGAATTTGACCTACATCAGACACAAGCTCTGCAGGTTTACCCCAACCCAACCACCTCAGAGGTAAACATATCAATTGAACTCACGCAACATACGAGTGGTCAATTCCGCTTGATTTCTACCTTGGGTGAATTGTTCTGGACAAGCGATCAGCTTCTACTTTCATCTGGAATCAATCGACGATCTTTCAACCTTCCACAACACCTAAAAGGAACATTCATCCTATCATGGGTAGATGAAACTGGACAAATGGAATCGGCTCCTGTGAATATTCGCTGCGCTTGATTAACATGCGTGCCCCTAACCACGCAAACCATCCTAAACATCCTAAACATCCTAACCACGCTAACCATCCTAACCACGCTAACCATCCTAACCATCCTAACCATCCTAAACATGTTCAAAAAATGTGTGATTTACGTTACACTTCATCACTAAAACAACAATTTTGTAACTTATTCATTACATTTATAGTAAAACACAATGTGTAACCGTATAGTTACATAAATCGTTTTTTAACTACTTTAGTAACCAAATCGTTACACCATGCAGTTTCTAAATAAACTCGATGGCGAGATCATGATTGAGCTCGGAGTGAAGTTGAAACTCCTTCGAAAAAGCAAAGGCCTCAGCCAGCAACACTTGGCGGATCGGGTTGGCGTGAGTAGGAAACTCATTATTGATATTGAAGCTGGAAGAGGTACGTCGTTGCTAGTGTTTGTGAAAATTCTGAAAACCTTCAAGAAGACCGATAAACTCTTGGAGATCCTCAACACCTCTTCGATTTCGCCGAAGGAAATGTATAAGAAGGAGAATAAATGAGTGCGGCTAAAATTACGCTCTGGGATACCGTCATTGGCTACCTCTATTGGGACGCCCAGAATAACACTGCCCTGTTTGAAGCAGATGAGGAATACCTGAAATCTCCGATCAACATCGCTCCCATTATTCATCCGGAGAAAGATGAAATGCTTTACGGGAATAATTATCATGACTTCTTCCTTGGCCTCATCCCTACCTTCAACGACTCCTTGCCTGATGCCTTCGGAAACGTAGTATTCAAAGAATGGCTTGAACAACTCAACATAGATCAATCTGAAATGAATCCGATTGAACGACTGCTTTATGTTGGGAGCAGAGGAATCGGAGCCTTGGAATACCACCAAGGAAAAGACATCCCAACGCTCACGGGCAACATCGACCTGGAAGAACTCGCCGTCATTTCTGATAAAATCATCAAGAGGAAATACGAGCACAAAGATTACCTCCATAACCCGGAAGCCCTCAAGAACATTCTCACCATCGGTTCATCTGTTGGGGGGGCACAAGCGAAAATCCTCGCGGCCATTACGCCTGACGAACAACTCTTCGCCGGAGACATTATCCATAACCAAGAGGTGGATTATTACGTCGTGAAGCTAGAACACGACCAACACAACATTTGGAACCGAGAGAAGAACTATGTCGAATACGTGTACAACCAAATCGCCGCTGATATTGGAATTAACGTCGCCCCATCTCGGTTAATCCATGAAGGTGGACGTGCCCATTTCGCGAGCAAGCGATTTGACCGGGTGAATCATCAACGAGTGCATCAACAAACAGTGAATGCCTTGACTGGGTTCTACGGAAGAAACACCGAATTCTCCTACGAAAACATGTTTGAGATCATTGAATTCCTTGACCTCCCCTATGAAAACTCGGAGCAACTCTTCATGCAAATGACCTTCAACATCCTGGTATCGAACCGAGATGATCACACCAAGAATTTCTCCTTCCTAATGGACCAATCCGGCGAGTGGTCATTGTCGCCAGCGTACGATTTGACGTTTCCGTTTGACCCGTATCAAAGCTTCGTTGTTCCACACAAAATTTCAATCAATCAGAAAACGACGAACATCACCCGAAAAGATATCGAAGCGGTCGCGAAAAAAGTCGGTATTCGGAACTATAAAAAGCACATCGAAAAGGTCATTGAGTTCACTTCTTCCTTCGAACTCCGCATTAAACAATATGACTTGAACTCGAATACGACGCAGTTGATTGTGAAGGATTTGGAGAACAATCGGGTGGGGATGTAAATCCGGCATCTGGCATCCGTGATTCGGATTGTGGGTTGTGGGTTGTGTTAAGCACAAGTGAACTCGAAATAGAAGACAAAATCGCTTTCTATGTTTATCCAAACCCATCGAGTGGTATCTTCCATTGAAGCTTTGGGGTGGCAGCAAAATATGAGCTTCGAATTATGAACCTCACAGGTATAGTCGTCGAAACAAAAACATTCAATAGTTCAGCAGCTTCAATCAACTTGAACGCCTCAAACCCAGGTCTGTACATCTATTCTGTACTGAAAGACGGGCAGCCCATAGGAATGGGAAAAATTCAAGTGCACTGAGATTCGTTCCTCGCTTCGGGGCACAACAGATCAAGGTCTGTTTGTGAGCTTACCCATCACTCCTTCCCAACAACAGGAACCCACAAATCGACCCTTACATTCTCACCCACAGAAACCATGGCCCCAAGTGTTGTGCCTACAATGCCAAAATCCTTTCGATTCACAAAGAAGTATCCAGAGAACTCAGCGCCCTTTTCGTTCTCTTTGAACTTGAATGGGATGGTTGTCGGACGTTCCACCCCGCAGAGGTTCACCTTACCGTAAACTTCAAAACCTGCTTCGGTTTGGGCGATAGAATCGGAAATGAAGGTGATTTCTGGAAAGTATGAGGAGTTCAACCACTTCTTTCCGCGCGCTTGATCATCTCTTTTCGATATCCCCGTATCAATGCTTCGAGAGTACAAAGTCATGTCAAACTTCGAGGCATCTAATTGAGCCGGCGAAAACACAATGTCACCATCCAATTCTGTGAAGGTTCCCTCCACTCCTTGAGTCGTGAAACGTACTTGATACCCTCGAGCGATTTCCCATTCCTTCTGAGCAAAAGAATCCGTCGAGAGGAAAAGGAAGAATAAGAATGAGAGTGAGAGTGAGAGTGAGAGTGAGAATGTGAGTTTGCGCATGGTTCTACTGTTTGGGTCAAAAATAATTGTTAGGTAAGGAAGTTGGGTCAGGGTTTTCACTGAATTAGTGGTTAGGCCGCTTACGCGGATAGTCCGCCTCAGGCGGATGGCATGTTCAGTCTGACACATACCCAGAGAAGAGACTGTTCATTCAACTGTGTCTACTTAACTTAGATATGGAATGAAAAAGAAAAAATCAGACAAGCCTATTGTAATCGATCCGGATTCAGAGCTCTACAAGCGCATGAAGGACCGTTTGTATAAGAAAGAGGCGGTTTTTGGATCGGATAGTCCTTTCAGTGAGCTACTTCAAAGCATGGTTGACACCTTGTTAGAAGGAGAGATGTCTTGCTTCATGGAAGAAGAACAAGCCAGTTCACGGACCAATAAGCGCAATGGAAAGACGCAGAAGAAAGTATTGACCGATTTAGGTCCCTTAGAGATTACCACTCCTAGAGATCGGAACGGCGATTTCGAACCCGAGGTAATTGGTAAGCGTCAACGTGAGCTCACCAGTGGTTTAGATGACCAGATTATAGCCTTGTATGCCCAAGGTAATTCAGTAGAAGATGTTCGTCGCCTGCTATCTAAGATTTATGGGATAAGCATCTCGAGTGGGAAGATTTCACAGATAACAGATCGCGTATTACCGGAGATTCAAGAGTGGCGAGATCGCCCACTAAAAGCTCTGTATCCGATCGTCTATATGGATGCAGTTCATTTTAA
>JAKVAV010000056.1 GCA_022448105.1 Flavobacteriales bacterium
GTAGCCGAGATGATCACATCTTCTACTCCACCGATGGCATCAGCGGTAAATGTGTAGTAACCCATTTCGGAAAGGTTCACATCGGTAAGTGTTTGAAGAGCTTCCGTCGCCTTAGGCCCTTGAACTGCCAAGAGTGAGTAGTGGTCACTCGCGTTCTCCAACTCAGCACCTACCTTGTTTTGACTTTGAAGCCAATCCCAATCCTTCTCGATATTACTGGCATTCACTACGAGTAAATACTCTGTTTCTGAAATGCAGTAAACGAGCAGGTCATCTACAATTCCTCCTTTACCGTTTGGAAGGCAGGTGTACTGAACCTTTCCAGGGAACAGCTTAGATACGTCGTTGCTAGTAACCCATTGAAGAAACTCTAACGCATTTTCGCCGGTAACGAAAAACTCACCCATGTGAGAAACGTCAAATACTCCTGCAGCTTCACGAACGGTTCGATGCTCGTCATTCACTCCGGTGTATTGCACAGGCATTTCGTACCCAGCAAATGGAACCATTTTAGCTCCCAAAGCGAGGTGTTTATCAAATAAGGCAGTCTTTTTCATTTTGCAATTTTTCGCGGGCAAAGGTAACATTTAGTATTGGCTCACCTCGGTTTGAATTCTCTTATATTTGGCTGGTTTATCGATCGGTTATAATGCTCTTCCCTTCCAGAAATGTGCCCCGCTGGATCATCTTTTTGATCGACACTGTATTGGTGATGGCATCCCTGTTTCTGGCGTTTTTACTTCGGTTTGAGTTTAGCATCCCAGAACAAGAAATTGCCCCTCTAGTTTTCGCCTTTCCGATTTATATGATTGTGAGGGTTTTACTGTCTGTGATAGGCAAAACCTATGCGGGAATT
Source organism: Flavobacteriales bacterium (assembly GCA_022448105.1). Taxonomy (GTDB): domain Bacteria; phylum Bacteroidota; class Bacteroidia; order Flavobacteriales_D; family Cryomorphaceae; genus JAKVAV01. The sequence goes on from JAKVAV010000056.1 coordinate 857, forward strand.
ATTCGATACTCAGGAACAGAAGACACTATACGAATACTTAAAGTGATTTGCATTGGAAGTCTGATTTTCTGCATTTTAAATATGATCAAATTCTACGGATGGGACGAAGCATACTTTCTTCCGTTTTCAATAATAATCATAGATGCAATTCTAGCCGCCATCTTGATGATCACTTTCCGACTGAGCGTAAAATTGGCTTATGTGGAGATCAAAAATCCGCGGAGCGAGAGGAAGCAAGTGGTGATTTACGGCGCGGGGGAATCAGGAATAATCACTAAGCGAACAATTGATCGGGATGGAGAAACTCGATATCGAGTAATTGCCTTTGTAGATGACGATCCTTCAAAGCAAGGGAAGCGCATGGATGGTGTGACCATTTACCACACCGACAAGTTGGATGGGTTATTGCTCAGAAACTCGGTGACCAGCCTGATCATTTCCATTCAAAATCCGAAAGTTAGAAACCGCAGGAGAGTAATTGAAGCATCCATCGCCAGGGATATCCAAGTGCTCAACGTACCACCAGTAAATTCATGGATCAACGGCGAATTGAGCTTCAATCAGATCAAGGATGTGAAAATAGATGACCTTCTAGGTCGAGAGGTAATCAAGCTCAAAGATGGAAAAGTGGAGGCCACTCTCACCGGAAAGACAGTTTTAGTCACTGGAGCCGCTGGCTCAATAGGAAGTGGACTGGTAAGGCAAATCGTTCAATACAAGCCAAAGCTGGTAGTTTGTCTTGACCAGGCAGAGTCGCCCATTTACGATTTGGAAAATGAACTTCGTAGCAACCATCCCTATATTAAATTGGAAATGGTCATAGGTGATATTTGCCGGAAGGAAAGAGTCAAAAATCTATTTCAGACCTTTAAGCCTGACATCGTCTTTCACGCCGCAGCATACAAACACGTCCCTTTAATGGAATTGAATCCGAGTGAGGCCGTACTCACCAATGTTTTTGGCTCGAAAACTCTTGTGGATCTTGCCATCGAAAACGAAGTAAAAACCTTTGTTTTCATCAGCACCGACAAAGCAGTAAATCCCACCAACGTAATGGGAGGCTCTAAGCGCATAGCAGAAATCTATGCCCAGAGCAGCAATGGTCGAGGAGAAACAAAATTTGTTACCACTCGCTTTGGAAACGTTTTGGGATCAAACGGCTCAGTGATTCCTCTCTTCAAAAAGCAAATAGAAGCTGGTGGCCCACTTACCGTTACTCACCCCGAAGTGACCCGATACTTCATGACCATTCCCGAAGCATGCCAACTAGTTTTGGAGGCCGGCGCCTTTGGTCAAGGCGGTGAGATCTTCGTTTTCGACATGGGTGAAAGCGTCAAGATTCTCGATCTGGCCAAGCAAATGATTCACCTCAGTGGGTTGGAATTGGATAAAGACATTTCCATTAAAATTACTGGTCTGCGTCCTGGCGAAAAGCTTTATGAAGAACTTCTGAACAGTGAGGAGAGTACTCTTGAAACTCATCATCCTCAGATTAAAATTGCCAAAGTCAGAACATACTCATTCGAAGAAGTGAATGAGAGTATCATCAAGTTAGTGAATCTTTTCGAAGAACAGGACAATGACCTGTTGGTAAAAGAGATGAAGGAAATCGTACCTGAATTTAAAAGCAACAACTCCGAATTCAGTAAATTGGACACCTAAAAAACTTGCCCAAATAATGACCAAAGCTTACCCTATTCATATCCGGTTTAATGACCTCGATACCTACGGCCATGTCAATAATGCTGTTTATATCACTTATTTTGAAGAAGGTAGGTCACTTTGGTTTCAAGATCGAGTTGGGCAAAAATGGAATTGGACAAAACACGGAATCCTACTCGCAAAACACGAAGTGGAGTACAAAGTACCTCTTTTATTAACTGATGATGCGTTCATCAAGCTCTGGATCTCAAAAATTGGAACGAAAAGTTTCGAGGTGTCATACCTCATTTACAAAAACCATAATGGGCATGAATTAGAATGCACTACGGGCAAATCAGTCGCCGTGTGTTTTGACTACCAAACCCAAAAGACAATTGAGATTCCGAAAGAGTGGCTCGAGATCTTCAAAGAAGATATAAAAGAGAGCGATTAACCGTGCATGGTTTCCCTCTTTCCATATTTCTCCATGAGTTGGCCTTCGTATTCGAGAAACTGTTCCCATCGCTTATTTACATTTACTCCTTCGCCATATTTGCGGGCGTATCTTAAAAATAGTGTGTAATGGCGGGCTTCACTAGCCATTAAACCACGATAGAATTTTTGGAGATCTTCGTCATTAATTTGTTCTGAAAGCAATCTAAATCTCTCGCAACTTCGAGCTTCGATCATAGCGGCCATGAGTAGTGACTCCACAAGTTGCGTTTGGCGGTTTCCGCCTTTTTTGATGAATGACCTCAAATCTTTTACGTAAGGATCCTTTTCCTCAAAACCCAGTTTCAAACCTCTCTCGATGATTTTCTCGTGAACCATGGCAAAATGCTCCATCTCTTCTCTCGCTAGAGCCGTAAACTCCTTCACCATATCGGGATACTCAGGAAAGCGAACGATGAGGCTGATTGCGCTACTTGCAGCTTTTTGCTCGCACCAAGCGTGATCCGTAAGAATATCTGCGATATTTTTTTCTACAATATTTACCCATCGTGGGTCTGTAGGGAGTTTTAAGCCTAGCATTGATTAGAAGTTTTGCTTTGCCAAAAGTCTGGAATTGAAAGGAACCAACCAAGTTTCAGTCAATATATGAATTCATTATCGTGAGGGAAAGGACAGAGAAATATGTATTTTGGTCGAGTTCAGTAAGAGTTTTTTAACTCAAATTCACCTATAATGAAAACAACTCTCGGAGGTATCTTTTTATATTCTGAAAACCCAAAATACTTGGCCGAATGGTATTCTTCAAACTTTGGTTTGGAGTATGAATATGCAGAAAATCATCAGGCCTATTATGTATCGTTTCCTTATAAATCAGTAGACGGACAAGAAGAGAGCTACTCGGTATTTTCGATTCTTTACAACAAACATCGTCCTTTTGTAGACGGAAAATTTTTCACCATCAATCTGCGCGTTGAAAGCATGGAAGAAACATTGGAAAAGCTTACGGAGAACAATGTAGAAGTCCGCGGTCCAGAAGCTCACGATGAGGGAAAGTTTGCCTGGGCGAATGATCCTGAGGGGAATTATGTGGAGATTTGGGAGGATACCTCGGCCTAGTTTCCTAGTCAAACGATTTAGTCAAAGTCAGCCAGGCTTTCGATTTAACTGGCATCCCATCATGAATTCCTGGAATCCAATTATGAAAAATAGATTCGGTATCTAAGAATATCTGCCTGAATTCTTTCGTGTTGAATTGATCTCCAAATCTAATTTTTTCTCTATCAACTATTCCATCGTTATCAACAACGATTTCTGCCACCACTATGAAATCGGAAGGTGTAAAGTCAAAGCCCTCTGTTAGAGATTTAAGTATTTCTTGAAGTGAGTCAGAACCCATTTTGAACTTAGCCGCAAAAGGCGATATGGCATATAGACCTGTAGAATCAGACAAACCGATTTCCTGGTGATGTCGAATTAAGATTTGCCGCTTGGTGAATTTCAATAGTGAGTCAGGATAAAATTTGAATTTTCCTTTTAGAGTGTGATGAGAACTTTCATTAGAATAACCAAGATCAAGGAGCTCTTTATCATCTATAATTAAATCATCCCTGGCATGGATCACATACCTTCCTTGTACATATTCATTCTTGAATGGATTATCATTCAAAGACAAAATCACATTCTGCACCGATTGCTCATGATGAGCGCCGCTGATGAAGTCATCCGTCCAACTACTGTATTGAACATCTACTATTTCTAATTTTCGATCAATGGTAAATTTGATTTGATGTCCATGAAAACCCGTATTGCTTGTGTTCGTAATAACCAAAGTGCTATCACCGAGGCTTAAATTTAGGGCGGAATCCATCATGTCATTTCCTTCCTGAACAAAATGGTCATGTTCCAAATAGCCATCGTCAATTTCATATAAAGTCAAAGGTTCGACAATGACTGTTCCATACTGCCCAAAACATATCCCTGTAATTCCCAAACTAACGAGGAAAAAGAAAAACTTGATTGGCTTAAAGTAACTCATAAAGACATCATTCATTCGAGACTCCAAAAAGTTCTGTTAAAAATACTATTCCGATAATCTAAGGATATCCTTGTTCCGCAATAAATCGAGAAGTCTAATAAAGTTTGAGCAACACTTAGTTATTCTTATATGTTACTATCGCATGAGATTCACTCTTATTCTCTCGATTATCTGCTTTTCATTCCAGCTTTTACAAGGTCAGACTGAAGGCACAGTTTACACCTTCAAAAACGGAGACCCCTACGGAACTGGAAAGTGGTATATGGGCAGGGAGATTGCCTATGTGATGGGCTTCCACGGAATGGATTGGCTCGAACGTCCCGAGCGTGAGCAAGAGGAGAAAGTTTCCAAACTCATCAAGAACCTAAAACTAGAACCTACCGATGTGGTCGCGGATATCGGAGCTGGTTCGGGTTATCACGTGTTTCGAATGGCGCCTCGGCTCACCGAGGGTGAAGTCTATGCGGTTGATATCCAACAGGAGATGCTCGACGTGATGAAATCCAGAATGGAAGAACGCGGCATTGAAAATGTAAAACTCATGAAGGGCAGTGAGCAGTCTACGAATCTCCCGGCGAATACAATTGACAAAATTCTAATGGTGGATGTCTATCACGAATTTTCCTTTCCCAAAGAAATGGCGGAATCTATGAAGAGCGCCTTAAAACCTGACGGGCAAATTTACCTTATCGAATACCGCCGAGAAAACGATTGGATACCAATCAAAAAAGTGCACAAAATGACAGAGAAGCAAGCCATAAAGGAGTTTGAAGCCGCGGGATTTGAATTGGAGAGAAATATGGGGAATCTGCCTTGGCAACATTGCATGATTTTTCGAAAGAAGTAGCTTTGATCTAATGGATTGGATACCTACCTCAGAAAGACTTCCCGAAGACGGACAGCGCGTGCTCGCATTTCTTCCAAAGAACATCGTTTACCTGCCTGGTAAAAGCGGACAATCGAAATTGCTCCCGGTCATTTTTCTTCGATTTGCAGAAGAATTCTTCAGTCTAGAAAATCCCAAAAGAGAAAAGTTTGGCCCCCATTTTTGGTTAGGCGAAGGGCAAAGCAATCAGTACTTTAATGCGGTGACGCATTGGATGCCAGCGCCCAAAGGGCCAGGTGGGGAGGTTGAGGAGTTGATTTAGTCTTAGCAGTTAGCAGTGCTCAGTAAGCAGTTTTTAGTTGGCAGTGAGCAGTTAGCGGAGAGCAGTGAAAAGTGGGTTGTGAGTTCTCATTTATTAGTAAAGTCTTTCTAGTTGATCACTTTTTCAAAGAGTTTGATTATCATTGATTTGGAGAAATTTTAATAGATAAATTAAGATGAAAGAAAGTATTCTGTTGACTAAGTCATACGAGTTCGCAATCGAAGTGGTGAGGCTTGGTGATGAGTTAATTGATAAAAAGGAGTTTATACTGTCTAAACAGCTCATTAGAAGTGGAACATCTATTTGTGCAAATGCAGAAGAAGCTCAAGGAGCATACAATAAAAAAGACTTTCACCACAAGCTTAGTATCGCTTTTAAAGAAGCCAAGGAAACTAGATACTGGATTCGACTCCAAGGGATACCAAATGGATTGATAAGCAGAAATCAAAGGAACTCCTCGATCAAATAGAAGAAATATTGCGGATACTAGGTTCTACTATTAAGACTCTCAGATCAAACTGAAAAGACGAAACAATCCACCTCACATTGCTCAAACCTCAAAATGCTCACTGCTCACTGCTCACTGAAAACTGAGAAATCAGTGAGTTTCCTATTTCCAAGCTGATATTCCTCCCTTCAAGTTAAAGGCAGTGTATCCATTTTCGTTCAAAAACTTCACAGCTTTTCCGCTTCGCATGCCGCTTTTGCAATACACGTAGCAATTCTTGTCCTTCGAAAGTTTCAGAACCTCTTCTTTAAAACGAGCAGAGAAAAAATCCAGATTTTTAGCTCCTTCAATTGAACCTTCTGTAAATTCATCAGAAGTCCGTACGTCAAGAAGAGTATAGTTTAAATCAGAATTCATTTTTTCCCTGAACTCATTTGGAGACAGATCTGAGGACTTGTTTTGAAACAATGAAAATAGAGACATGGCGGTGTTTTTTAGCTTAATATCAATTCATTCAGAAGTATGCAGCCTCCCATCAAAAGTACAAATACTCCAAATCCGACCTTCAATTTTCTTCCTGAGATCTTTTTTGAGAGTGCGCTCCCTATGAAGATTCCAGCAATAGCTATGAAGGTAAAGACTGAAAGCAAGGTCCAATCAATATGATATTGTGCAATATCGCCAAGAAACCCGATGAGGCTCTTCGATGAGATGATAAGAAGAGAAGTCCCAACGGCAAGTTTCATATCGAGTTTGGAGAAGATAACAAGTGTTGGAATAATTAAAAAGCCCCCGCCTGCCCCAACTATTCCCGTAAGTAGGCCTACCAATAGACCTTCTAATAAAATGGCGGGATAATTAAAAGAGATTTCTTCTGACTTTGAGGACTCCACCTCGTTTTGGCCAGATTTTCGGATCATCCCGATGGCTGCAAACACCATTAGGATTGCAAAAAGACTCATTATGAAAATATCCTTAGTCAACGTAAATGATCCGATTTTGGCTATCATTTCAGGTATGGCCGGTACAACAAAAGCACGAGTAAAATAAACGGTAATCACTGATGGAATACCAAAAACAATGGCCGTTCGGTAGCTGATCAATTGGCGGGTATGATACTGGTAGCTTCCCACTAATGAGGTTGTTCCCACTATAAATAACGAATAGGCAGTGGCAAGTACAGGACTAACACCCAGAAGGTAAACCAAGATCGGCACAGTGAGTATTGAACCGCCTCCACCGAGTAATCCCAGTGTAAAGCCCATTAATAGAGCACCAACATATCCAAGTATTTCCACCTATTCATTTCGGTTTGAGGATGCAAAGATGTAAAACTTAAGAGCTCAGCATTGCGATAGAACTCAACTTTGTTTTCATTGGTACATATTAGTGTGGTCGAGCTACGGATCTCAATTGAAGGTCGCAAGAGTTCCGCGTAATTCAGAGAAAAGTTTTCGAATCCTATTTTCACTCAGCAAGTTGGACACTGGTATGATAAATTGAACTATCAACAATTAACCCAAAACTCTCTTATAGAGTGCTCGTTTTACTTCTTTTTAAAATAAAAATACCAGAGTTCTCAAAAGTCGCAAGACCGAGCTCCTCACAGGGTAAAATATCTTTATGCGTCTCAAATGCACTAGCCTAAAACAAAGAATACAACCACTACCCTATCTGCTATCATCACGACCATTATTTGCTTATTCGGCACACAGACATGTATACCACTTCGAAAAATGGTGAGGCATCAACATAAACAGTCAAAAAAATAAGGTTTTCGTTGTGTTCGCGTTTGTATTTGAGCTCACGCCTCATAATCAGAATGGATCTACGCTCAATCCGAAAAAATTCATCTTATAATAGGCAGATCTGCGGTGTACAGCCACAATTTTTTAAATTCTATCCAGACAGTTTTGCGCATTGGCCTCAGGGCGTGAACACCGCGCGCCCATCCTCGTTATATACCCATCACTTCTAAAATGATTAACATAAACAAGTTATCAATCTCCCAGAGTAAACCTTTTCTTTGAGGAGTAAAAAGATAAATTCGCAACGAAATCATCCTATAAAATGCTAAACAGTGTTTACATAATTGATGACGATCCTATCTCGATCTTGGTTACTGAGACCATGATGCGGAAGAATGACTTCGTTCGAAATATTATGACTTTTGAAGAGCCAAAACAAGCACTTGACCATTTTGAGTCTCAATACCAATGGGAATCTGGGGTACCCGATTATATTTTCCTAGATGTACAAATGCCTGAAATAAATGCTTGGCAATTCCTAGAGCGATATGCAAAAATCAATCCCAGCATATCTGGAACTGCACATATCATTCTACTCTCCGCTACATTTAACCCTGATGATGAATCACGAGCACGGTCGCACCCAATGGTGATAGAGCTGATTACCAAGCCAGTAAATGGAACCATCCTTGACAGATTAAGACTGAAATAGAAGATGACTCAAGTAGGTCGAAACGTTTTAAAAAAGGCGCATAGTCTTTTAGACTTGACCGAGAACATCAAGCAGCAAATTGAGAAAACATACAAATCATCTTACTGGGTCAAAGCGGAAATCAATCGGCTTAACTACTATCCTCAGAGCGGTCATTGCTATCCGGAACTCGTTGAAAAGAACAATGGAAAGATCGTTGCCGAGATCAGGGGGTTTCTGTTCCGAAATCTTTACGAAGAGATTGATCAAAACTTTGTAGAACAAACTGGGAAACGGCTTGGGGATGGAATGGAAGTACTGCTCTTGTGTAGAGTAAGTTTTGATCCAAAGTACGGGCTGTCTCTTTACATCTCCGATATTGATGCATCTTTTACCCTGGGAGAAATGGCTCGGCTGCGCGAAGAGGCGATCAAGAGATTGAAGGCCGAGTCTCTACTCGAAAAGAACAAGACAACGACTCTGCCTTACCCTGTTAAGAGACTCGCGGTCGTCTCCGTAGAAACCAGCAAGGGGTGGAGAGATTTTATCCAAACCTTAGATTCAAATCACTACGGACATCTCATCAGCCACGAACTTTTCCCAGCCAAATTGCAAGGAGATATGGCTGTTGCAAGCATTCGGGCAGCCCTAAGTAAAATTGAAAAAAGGAATGCTGAATTTGAGGCCGTAGCCATCATAAGAGGTGGCGGTGGTGAAACGGGAATGGACTGCTACGACCAATACGAATTGGCGAAGGCGATTGCTATCTTCCCTATACCCGTGCTGACAGGAATTGGTCACAGCACGAACCTTACGATCAGCGAGATTTGTAGCTATCAAAACCTTATCACTCCTACTGCTTTGGCGCAGTTTCTAGTGGATAAGTTCGCGGAATTCGAATACCGTTTGGAAAAGGCATCCGATGTGCTCTCAAAGCTTTTGTCCCAAACTCTGCCTTTGGAATCTTCGCAGATCCAGCAGATTGGAGTCAAGCTCAAGCTGTCCACAGATCAAAGGATCAAGGATGCCAATAAGCATCTTCAGAGATCGGGTACTTCCTTGAAAGAAAACTGCGAACAACAAATCGACCGAGAAAACCGCAAAATGGATTTACGAGTCCTTTTGAAATTGGGACAAGCTTCACAAGCAAGATTAAGTCATGATTCAAATCGAGTCGACTCAATATCTAGAGTGCTTGAAGGCTCATCTAAGGAAAGGCTATCAAGCAATTTGTCCAGAATTAACTTCTTAGAGGCAAAGACGAGATTGCTCGACCCTGCAAACGTTTTGAAAAGAGGATATTCCATCACCCAAGTTGGAGGAAAGAGCATTAGTTCGGCCGCGGAAATAAAAGAAGGTGACGAAGTAAGAACCGTCTTAGCGAAGGGTGAATTCACTTCAACAGTTAAAAAGAAAAAGAATGGCTAAGAAAGAGAGTTACGAAGACCAATTAGCTGAATTAGAGCAAATCATAGCCGAAATTGAGGATGATAGCATCTCTATTGATGAGCTGAGCTCTAAAGTGAAACGAGCTGCGGTCTTGATCAAAAATTGCCGAAAGGTTCTCACCACTACCGAAAAAGATGTGGAAGGGATCCTCAAAGATTTGGAGGACTAGTCAACAAGGCATTTATTGAACTGTTAGTTTGGGAAAATTAATCCATGCCCGAATTACCCGAAGTTGAGATGTTCAAGCAATATGGCGACTGTCATTTAGTTAACCGGAAGATCAAGAAAATAAAAATAGACGATCCCCGAATCGTCTCTGCTGAACCTGAAGCTTTTAAAAACCTCTACGGCCAAAGGATTACTTCACTTGGCAGACGAGGAAAGTACGTTTACGGAGAGTCAACCAGTAAAAAGCTTTTTCTCCTTCTCCACTTCGGTATGACCGGCTACCTCAAGAGGTACGAAACGGCGGAAACAAGGCCAAAAGGAACAAGAGTCAGCTTCGAATTCGATGATGGCTTCTTGGCCTGGGTCAATCCTAGGAAATTTGGTCGCGTGGGTCTCGTAGATAATGTAGAGGAGTTCTTTCGAAGAAAAAACTTCGGCCAGGATGCGCTGACTATTTCGCAAAAAGACTTTGTAGAGATATTCAGTTCCGTGAAAGGCGCTATCAAAACGCGATTGATGGACCAAAAGAATGTGGCAGGTGTTGGGAATATCTACGCTGACGAAATTTTGTTTCAATGCGGCATCCATCCCGAGTCAGAATCTCAAAACTTGAAGACGAAGCAATTGGAGCAAATACACGGAATGATGCAGAAAGTCTTTCATGTCGCTATCGATCACAAGGCTCAATACCACACCTATCCGAAGGAGTATTTGCTGTTTGACCGAACGGAGAAGAGAGCAAATCCACCGTTGTCGAGAATGAAAGTGGGTGGAAGAACGACTTATTTTGATGCGAAGAGTCAAAAGAAGTTCTGAGTCACTGGTTTTCTATCCAAACTTTTGTTTTAGCGATCTTTCCATTATCCGAAAGAGGGTTATGGTTCCGACAATCATCAAACCAAGAGAAATAAAAGTTCCCCAGAGCTCATTTATAGTGGGAAACAGCTTTCCCAGTAAAGAGGTGGATAAAAAGGCCAGACCGAGATAAACCAACTGCTTTCCCGAAGCGGTTTGAGCATAATCCCAAGCCTCTTGACTCGCCATAGAGCGTTTGGTGCGGTAACCATAAATCTGGTTGATCTTCTTTGGTGGCCTCAAATACAAGATGATTCCGGCAGCGATAAAAACGGGGCCAGCACTGAGAGGAATAATAACTAAAGGATTCAAGATGTCCATGACTCTAAATTAGCGCAAGTGTATCTATTCCAAAAATTTCAAAGGGAAATTCGGATGAACGGTATCCAGAATAAGTCGTCTTCCTATTTTGCGAAAAAAAGAGAATGGAAGTCAAAATAGAACAAGCAGAAACCAAGGGTGCGGCCTACATCGAAGAAGGCGGAAATAGAATTGCAGAAATGACTTTTTCAGTGGCCTCAGCTGAGCTCATCATCATCGATCACACGGAAGTAAATGAAGCATACAAAGGAAAAAGCCTAGGAAGAGAGTTGCTCAACGCAATTGTCGATAAAGCCAGAACGGAGAACTTTAAAATAATGCCGCTCTGCCCTTTTGCGAATAGTGTGTTTAAGAAGGACGAGAGTATTAGGGATGTTTTGAATTAAATCAGATTGACACGTGGAGTTGCCGGGGGATGTCTGTAAAAATCACGACTGACGCAAAACCTTACTATAGCCATTAATGGCAATACGTAATTTGTATTGGTCTTTGTTGTCGTTGCTGCTGAAGTTGAACACAAACGCAGACCAACACTTTATCATAGGTATTGGTAGTCTTAGCCAATTTGATACCCAACTGAAGCATTTTTCAATTTTTTAGTGTATATTAAAGGAAAAAAGCAATTCCTTCAAGTTCACTAAAACTCAAAAAAACAAACGGTCAACCTAACAAAACGAATGAAACTAAAGTTATCAGCATTAGATAGATTCCAATCCACTTTTTGCGTCTAATTTGAAGAATGGAGTAGATAGTAAAAAATGTCATACTGAGCAATTCAAAAGATAGAATGCAACTAATTCAATTGATTATGCTACAATTTACAGCGAATTACATGACGGCCCCTGAAAAGAAATGTCAATATATATTTCAAAATTGGTCCTTAGCTTCATTTCATCCAATACCCAATAATGAAAAGCCAAAAACTGGTTAAATCCTAAACATTTTTCGAATTTTCCTGATACTTTTTATAAAGCAATCAAGGCTTTAAAATAATTTAAACGACTATAATATGTACTAAAATATAATTCGCCCTGAATAATTTTATAAAAGTTTCTCGCATGAAATTAATTCATTTGTTCGTCCTTTTGGTGTCATTTTGCTCTTGCCATTCGCACGTAAAAGCTCAAGGCGATGGCCCTGAGAGTCACTTTAAGAAACCACAAAAATTGTGGGGGCTCAATTTAAAATATCTAAACTTAAGTCAGAACATATCTGTGAATGGTGATATACTCACCCCTAATTTAAATTTGGAAATTAATTCACTTCCAATTACACTATTTAATGTGTTTTCAATTAAAGGTCAACATGCCGAGGTGGTCGCCATGATCAATCCAACCTCAATAACGTCAACCTTAGATTTACCCGACCTCCTCAAAGATAGATTTTTTGATAAAAAAGGATTATCCGATGGATTCATTGGTTTGAAAATAGGGATGGTAAATGGTAGAGGAATTAGTCTAGAAGAGTATGTGAAAGGTGGTGTTAGTTTTACTATGATGAGTTATTTTAGAATATGGTATTCTGGTTCATATGACAACGATGAATTGGTAAATATTGGGACAAACAGAACTACTTTTGAGTATGGAATACCCACTACTATGTCTGTCTGGTCTAAGGGCAACTCTTCAACCAACCTTGAATTATTTCCAAGTATCCGATTTTTTACGAAAAATAAAGATCTTCTAAATAATCCAATATCAACGAGTACTGTAGAAAGAATTCAAGCCGCTTTGTTTGTATTTGAAAATCATTTTATACATAATTTCGATAAAAAGCTTAGAGCCACTTTAAATGGAAGATATCAAGTTGGCGGAGAGACAACAACGGATGGAAGTAAAGATGGCAATGCTTTCAATAATTATGGAGCAACTCTTGGATTAGGATATCAATTTAGTCCGCTCATTTATTTACATGTGGATTATGGAGGCATTCTATTTGGAGAAGATGAAGCAAAATCTAACATGTTTCGCCTTAATTTACAACTAAATTATTTAAGTACTAAAAAAAATTAGTTATGAAAAATATAAGATTTTCAACCATTATTTTTTTGATATTCTTCGCCTCATGTCAGAGTGAAAAAAATAATAATTCAGACAGAAATAAAATTTCAAAGGATGACTCAATAAAAGTAGCTCTTGTCACTCAGGCTTATATATACGGGTATCCAATGATGACCATGGATTATACGCATAAAATATCCTCAAATGTAGTTTCAGATAACGGTATGGGAAAAGGTCCTATAAATCAGTGGGGGAATATGCATGAATTTCCAAAAGCAGGTTTTACAGAAGTAGTACGACCAAATCTAGACACCTATTACAGTGTTATATATGCAGATTTAGGTAAAGGTCCACTATATCTCCATATTCCTGCTACAGAACGTTATTATTTAATGCCAATATTAAATGCCCATGGTGATGTAATTAAGTCCATTGGATCAAGAACAACAGGACAAAGTGAAATGAATATAGCTTTAGTAGGTCCAAAATTTGATGATGATATTGATGACGATTTAATGGTTATTAAATCAACTACAAATCTTAATTGGTTGTTAGGAAGAGTGGCGGTAAAAAACAATGAAGATGGCAAAGTTGAAATTGCAAATTTTCAATCTAAATTAATTGCTCGGCCTCTTTCAGAGCGCAACAACGAAAACTACAAACAACCTCAAGGTATTATTAACCCTGACTATTTGGGAAAAGTCCCAATGGATGAAGTAGATAATAAAGATATTACCTCCTATCTAAATGAAGTTATGACATTAATGTTAAATAACCCAGGTTATATAACTGATGAACCTTTGTTAAAGAAATTAAAAACCATAGGATTTGAGCCTGGAGGTAACTTTCAATTGGATCAATTTAATTCTCAGACACAAGAAATGGTAAAAAAAGTTCCCGCAATCGTCCAAGGATTATTTTCAAAGATGACCGCAAATCCGCCATCTGAAAATCTTCAAAATGGATGGAATGTAATTACATCAGGATTAGGAGAATACGGAACAGAATACTTCTTAAGAGCTTATGTTACTAAAATTGGGTATGGTGCAAATCAGTCGGTAGATGCTATATACCCAAACTCTGCAGTAGACTCTGATGGTAACAATTATAATGGATCAAATAAATACATATTACATTTTGAGGCTGATCATATGCCCCCTGTAAATGGATTCTGGTCTTTAACAATGTATGATAAAAAAGGATTTTTAGTAGACAATTCTATTGACAGATATAATCTAGGAGGTATGAAGGATTTGACCTATAATGAAGACGGCTCTCTGGATATATATATTCAAACTGAAAAACCTGAAAAATTCAGCTCTAATTGGCTACCAAGCCCACAAGCGGGTGAGGAATTTGAATTGACGTTTAGGATGTATTATCCGAAAAAAGAAGTGTTGGACAGAGCATATATTATGCCTGGTGTGAAAAGATTAAATTAGGCCGTAAAATTTTAATTCACTTATTATTTCACTAGAAAAACATCATACAACAGAAGCTATTATAGAAAATAATTTCCTTACGTCTGGGCAATGATGAAGATATGTTTTGGCTCTTTAGTTCATAGTTGTATACCATTCCCCACATCAGCCCGTCCGAAATAGAAGAAGAAAAGGTATCAATTTCTGCCAGGGCTAATTAATTTCTCCTGCTAACGTGAGACAACTCATTCTGGGTAAATTCATTGCGACCCTGTGTAAGGCCGATTTTTGAAATGGTGCTTGAAAAAGAGCCCGTGCGTTCATTCTGGTTGAAATGTAAAAAGCCCCTGAAGTAGCGATTCAGAGGCTTGTTGATAATTTCAGTGGTGCCCCTTTAGGAGAGCCCGTTCAGAATAATTCTCAATCCAAAACTACATTTTCTCAGGGTCACTTTTGTTGAACCCTTTAAAATCTTTCAACCATGGGAAGAAAAAAGAAAATGGAGATGGAAATCATCAACCCCAATGCCGCGGGCATCGACATCGGAAGTCGTTCACATTTTGTGGCAGTAGGCCAGTCAGAACAAGACGTAAAAGAGTTTGGAGTTTACGCTGAAGATCTGACGGCTATCTGCAAGCACCTGAAAAGCTATGGTATAACTAC
>JAKVAV010000057.1 GCA_022448105.1 Flavobacteriales bacterium
CTCATTTTGAGTATCCTCGTAATACTCGTTATCGTAGTCACAGATTCCACGTAAATCTATTGACAATGATCCTCTATTTCCGGATGTCCGAATAATTAATTCTGTATTGTGATCAATATTGTGAACTGGGTCAAACTCAATATCCACAGTTACAGATCCATTGGCTGGAATATTAGAAGGTGCATTTATCACCTCAAAGGGAAGAGTTTCATAAACGCTGAAAAATAAGAATTCCTCTATTTGGACTTCCTCATCGGTCAGATTCGTGAGCTCTATCGACTGTGTGGTTGGATTTTCATAAACTACTGTTCCAAAATCCAGTTGATCAACATCAGACTGAACAACCTGTGAATGAGCAAAATAAGTGCTAAAAAATGAGAGAAAAAGTAAACTTCTTTTCATGTTAAAACGATATTGAGGGCAAAAATAACTATTCAAAGATCACTATTGACCGAGAATGGCATTATGAATTCGTAAAACTTGAGGAATGAGATGAGCATTTTCATCATTTTGGATCTCATAATCGGCGAAAGGTTTTTTATCTTCATCAGTGTATTGCGCTCTTATTCTGGCGATTACCTGAGAAATTTCTGACTTATCGCGATTCATAACTCTAGAAATCCTAAGCTCTTCCGGAGCAGTAACCAAAATCAAGAAATCTAAATGTTTGTGGGCTCCAGATTCTATAAGTATCGCTGCCTCTTTTAGCACGTAGGGCGCATCTTTGTGATCAGAACAAAACTTGTCAAATGCTCTTCCCACCTCGGGATGAACGATGCTATTTAAAGCTTCTCTCTCAGCGGGCTTGCTGAACACGACTTTGGCTAGATGATCTCTATTCAGTCCTGAAGGATTATAGCTTTGAGCACCAAACTGCTCCTTTACTTTTAAAATGACTCCTGGGTCACTCGAGAGTATTCTTTTCGCCTCAGAATCAGAATCAAACACTGGAATGCCCAATGACCTGAAAATAATTGCCACCGTTGACTTTCCGGAACCAATACCACCGGTCAGCCCAACGCGCCAAGACTTACTTCTTGGCAATGGCTTCTTCGCTTACTCCATCTGGCGAAATGGCGGACTTCTCGATTTTCAACTTAGAACCAGTCATTGTATCGATCAGAACAGTTTTGTCCTGGACTTCAATGACCTTTCCGTGAATTCCTCCAATAGTGACTACTTTAGTGCCCTTGCCTAATGTTTCACGAAATTTCTTCGCATCCTTGGCCCTTTTGGCCTGAGGACGAATCATGAAAAAGTAGAATACCGCAATGATTCCTACCCAAAAAAGAATGTTGATTATTTCACCTTGTTCCATATCAGATATTTGATGTTACTTCATATTGTCTGGGACGACGATTTCTGTATTTAAGACCAGCTGAGTAGCAGCTGGGAATGTATTGGCTGAAATTATAATACTCACCACCTGTTTCCCCGTTAGGCCATCACTATCGAACTCAACTTCGATTACCCCGCCTTCGCCAGGTTGTATTTTCCCCTTCGGCCAGCTTTTCGGTATTGTACATCCACAAGATCCATCAACCATAGCAATCAATAATGGTGCGCTACCCGTATTGGTAAATTCAAAATCATGGGTAATGACTTCACCTTGACTGATTTTTCCAATTTCGAGAACTGTTTCCTCAAATGTGAGCACTGCGATATTGTCTTCGTCCAATTCACCGTCTTCGTTGATCGGAATATCGATAACCTCGGTGCCATGACCTGTAGCATTTCCTCCATCCCCGCATTGGACCAAAAGGGTAGCCATGGTTAGAATTAAAATTGTTCTGTTCATCATTGAATCAACCCTCGTCCAACTTTTTTTATTTCTCCGCTTGTCTTTAGCTGATCAAACAATTTGTCGAGTACACCATTTATAAAAGTGCTGCTCTTTGGAGTGCTGTAGTATTTCGAAATTTCAATGTACTCATTCAGTGTCACTTTAAGCGGTATTTGTGTGAACTCTCGGGCTTCGCTCAATGCCATTCGCATGAGC
The DNA here is from genome assembly GCA_022448105.1 of Flavobacteriales bacterium. Taxonomy (GTDB): domain Bacteria; phylum Bacteroidota; class Bacteroidia; order Flavobacteriales_D; family Cryomorphaceae; genus JAKVAV01. The sequence continues at coordinate 2,000 of JAKVAV010000057.1, forward strand.
AACATGTCCATAAGGGCTATTCTCTCGAGCTCCCAATTTTCTGTGTGCTCTTTGATGAGTTTATCGTGTTCAGAACTCTGAGCAAGTGTTTTTCTGAACAAATTTTTAGCAAATTCTATTTCATCTTCAGGATCTTTCCACAGCGAAAGGATCGGAAGAAACTCATCAGAATCTTCATCAATCGACTTAAAGGTCTTAATGGTCATCGACGCAACAATATCTAAATCATCCGCCCAGAAAATGCTCTTTTCATCAAAGAAGGATTGAAAAGCATCTTGATTTATGAGATGCCTTTTAAAGAAGCGAATCACCACTTCTCGGTCATTAGAATAGCCTTCCTCAGGGGAGGACATATACTCTTTGTATTCTTCCGTATCCAGAAGAGTACGGTAAAATTTTCTAATCAATTCTCCTTCACCAGTCCAAGAAACCTTTTTCTTCTCTGATGCCGTCTTCAAGCTTTTGTTTGCGTCCAGTTGGCTTAGGAATCGATTTTTTACAAATCGGGTATTGGGGTTAAGATCTTCTTCCGTAGGTAGTCGCTTCTTTTTATTATCCTCCATCTTTTGCTCGGCAACATCTCGGATATAAGTCATTACCAGCATACAGTAGAGATACATTTCGTACATTTTCTCTATACTGAGAAATAGCTCCTTTTCTGTTTTAGCTATTGCTTTTCCGCCCGATTGAGACATGGCATAAAGCATGTGCAATATTTTGATGCGAATGTGTCGACGATTCAACATAAGGGTTTGATAATTTTAATTCTTCTCTAGGTGGGTGAGCATCAAGACCATGGCGATCGATTTTTCAGAAATAATTTCCTCATCGCATTTGTTTTTAATAAAATCATCTTCAATCAGGCCTTGAAATAATGAACTATGCGTAATTTCTTGTGTTTTCTAAAAGCGCTAAGAAGCCGTAGCTTTGCATCACAATATCAAGGGCAAAAGTAAGTTATTTCAACATATCTCTACTGGGTTAATTCAATAATTTAAATGAGAGCTTTAGCTCATCTTAACAAGTACTTATGGCGATATAAATGGCAACTGATTTTAGGCATGCTCTTTATCGTCGCGTCCAACCTTTTTGGAATCTACGCTCCAAGATTAATACGCGAAGCTTTTGATCTCATCACCCAGACACTAGAGGTTTACTCTAAGGAAATTGATGCGCCTTATTCGTTAGCTCTTCCACCCTCGGTAGCCATCACTCAAGAGATTCTGGGGTTGGACCCATCTGACTTTCAAGACCTATCTTCGAAGAAAGGTATTGCCGCGGCAATTACGCTGCTTTCGGTCTTTCTGGCCGGCTTTTATTTATTTGTTTCCTTGTTAAAAGGAGTATTTCTCTTTTTTACAAGGCAGACCATTATTGTCATGTCGAGGCTAATAGAGTTTGACTTGAAAAATGAGGTTTATGATCACTATCAGAAATTGAGTCTTGGCTTCTACAGAAGAAACAACACTGGAGATTTAATGAACCGAATCAGCGAGGACGTAAGCCAAGTGCGCATGTATTTAGGCCCGGCAATTATGTACTCAATAAATCTCGTAGTACTGGCGATTCTAGCAATTGGCGCAATGCTTTCCGTTAATGTGGAATTAACGTTGTACGTTTTGATGCCCTTACCGCTTCTATCCGTTTCCATTTATTACGTAAGTAGGATCATGAATGAACGAAGCGAGAAAGTTCAGCGACAGCAGTCAAAGCTTTCGACACTCACACAAGAGGCTTTTTCTGGTATCAGAGTGCTAAAGGCATATAATCGTCAGGAATTCATTCAAAACAATTTCGCGAGAGAATGCAATACCTACAAGTCACTATCCTTAAGACAAGTTAAAGTTGACGCTCTCTTCATGCCAGCCATCATTCTGCTGATTGGTTTGAGCACCATAATCACCATTTATGTTGGCGGAATCAAGGCCATCCAGGGTGAAATTACCATCGGAAACATTGCCGAATTTGTCATTTATGTCAATATGCTCACTTGGCCATTTGCCAGTGTAGGCTGGGTTACCTCGCTGGTGCAAAGAGCCGCGGCTTCCCAAGAGAGAATCAATGAGTTCTTGCACACCGCTCCTGAGATCGTTAATAAAAACTCAGAGCCATCAAAAATCGCAGGAAATATCATCTTTGAAAACGTTTCTTTTTCCTATACAGATAGTGGCATAGAGGCTCTAAAAAACATTAACTTATCCGTTCCAAAAGGCTCAACACTAGCCATCATTGGCCGAACCGGATCGGGGAAGAGCACCATTGCAAATCTCATATGCCGACTATATGACGCCAGTTCTGGGCATATAACCATAGATCAACAGCCTATTGAGGAAATCAACTTGAATGACCTCAGGTGCGCAATTGGTTACGTCCCCCAAGATGTCTTTCTTTTCAGTGATACGATTGCCAATAATATAGCCTTCGGTTTAGATAGTGAAGTGGCGACTAGCAAACTCATCAGGGATGCCTCCCAAAAAGCCTACGTAGAACATAATATTGAGGATTTTCCAGACAAGTTTGAAACGCTGCTCGGTGAGCGAGGAATAAATCTATCCGGAGGTCAAAAACAAAGAGTAAGTATTGCGCGAGCGATAGCTCGAAAACCCCAAATTTTAATCTTTGACGACTGCCTTTCGGCGGTGGACACTGAAACGGAAGAAAAAATCCTAAATAATCTTCAAATGGTCATGAATGGGAAAACGACCATATTGATTAGTCATAGGATTTCTACGGTAAAGACAGCTGATCAAATAATCGTGTTGGATTCAGGAATCATCCTCGAGCAGGGCACTCACCATCAGTTAGTTGCGAAGAAAGGCGAATATTACGCACTTTATCAAAAACAACTTCTTGAAGAGAAGGAGCCCATTGACCACTAATTAAGCTTTATAGTTGTATATTTGTCCAACTACACTATTTACACTAATACCTACAACTATGTCAATGGAGCACGGAGATTCTATCAGAGATGACATTTTCTCCAAAGCAGTCAGAGCGGGAAAAAGGACTTATTTTTTCGATGTTAAGTCTACTAGAGGAAACGACTTATACCTGACTATCACAGAAAGTAAGAAGCAATTTAAAAACGGAGAGCCTTCGTACGAAAAACACAAACTATTTCTCTATAAAGAAGATTTTGAGAAATTCCAGGATGGGTTACACGAGGCAATCGACAAAATTAAGGATATCAGATCGGGAAATAATCCATTTATTGACCCAGCGGACGAGTCAGAGACATCATCTGATTCTGACATTCAGGTCAACTCAGAAATGGAAGGAGATTCAAGTCAGGTTTTTACTGACGTCTCTTTCGACGATCTCGAGAAAGAAATTTAAAATTTGACTAGGCTCGTAATTTGTTGAGCCAAAAGAGTTAAGTACTCTTGGGAAGATATCTTTCCCCTTTCATCTATGCATTCGTGTATAGAAGAAAGGGGAATTTTTTTGCTCAATACTTCTACCTTCAAATAATTGAGCACCGCAGTAAAGTGATCCAGCCCCCTCAAATTACCGGCCCGTCCAGAAGCTACTCCTACAAGTGCCGCTTTCTTTCCTTCCCATATTTCGGGGGGGAGAGTGTCTAAAAATAGCTTGACTACTCCGGGGAAACTGCCATTGTATTCAGGAATCACAAAAATAAATCTATCAACAGTCTCGATGTATGTACTGCAATCCTGTTTAAAACTTTCTGGGATTACACCGTATGCATTTGGTAAACCAAACTCTCGAGGCAGATCTTCCAAACAGAGTAAACCTGAATCAAAACCTTGTTTTTCAATCAAATGAATCAAATTTTTTGAAACAATTTTGGAGTTGCTATCCACCCTATTAGTGGAACTAATTACCGTTATCATTTTCGAATTCAGATTAACAAAATGCTGTGCAAAATAAGGCCTTAAAAACCGACATCCCCATGGCAAAAAGGAGTAGTTTTATTTTCCAATTTCACAGTACCAAAACATGACACTAACATACTACGGTCATTCTTGTTTTATTCTTGATTACAAAGGGACAAAGATTTTATTTGATCCTTTCATATCCCCGAATGAAAAAGCCAAAAATGTTGATGTCAAAAGCATTAATCCGGATTATATTTTCATATCGCATGGTCATTTTGATCACATTGCTGATCTTGTCAAAATCGGACAACAGAGTGGCGCTAAAGTCGTTTGCAATTACGAAATCTATGTTTGGCTAGGAAAGCAAGGAATTGATAATGCACACCCAGTGAATCACGGCGGGGCAGTGCAACTTCCATTTGGCAAAGTAAAATTTGTTAACGCAGTTCACAGTTCGGGACTTGATGACGGTACATACCTGGGAAACCCTGGGGGATTTGTGCTGGATTTTGGGGATAGTTGTATTTACTATGCTGGGGATACAGCCCTTACAATGGATATGCAGTTAATTGCCAGACAATTTAATGTCGATTGGGCTTTACTTCCTATTGGCGACAACTTTACAATGGGTGTTGATGATGCAATTATTGCCAGCGAATTTGTAGGCACCCAAAATGTGATTGGTATGCATTTTGACACCTTTCCTCCCATTGCTATTGATAAGGAGGAAGCAAAAAGAAAATTTACGGAGGCAGGATTAAATCTCGTCTTAATGGAAATAGAAGAATCGATCGAACTTTGATTATGGGAAAAATAATTTCAATTGCAAATCAAAAAGGAGGAGTTGGCAAAACCACTTCTTCTATTAATCTGGCAGCTTGTCTTGGTGTACTAGAATATAAGACACTGCTCGTAGATGCAGATCCACAAGCAAACGCCACAAGCGGTGTTGGGATAGATCCAAAAACGATTAAAACGAGCATTTATGAATGCTTGATCAATGAGGTAGACCCAAAGGACATCATCATATCAACAGAAAATCCCAACCTAGACCTCATTCCGGCGCACATAGACCTCGTGGGCGCAGAGATTGAAATGATCAGTCTTCCTAACAGGGAAAAAATGATGAAACATGCGCTTGAGAGTTTAAAAGACGAGTACGACTTTATCATCATCGATTGCTCACCCTCCCTCGGATTGATTACCGTTAATGCCTTGAGCGCATCTGATTCAGTCATTATTCCAGTTCAATGTGAGTATTTTGCACTAGAAGGCCTCGGAAAACTCTTAAATACCATTAAGATTGTTCAATCTAGACTTAATCCAGACCTTGATATCGAGGGCATACTTCTCACGATGTTTGATACAAGGTTAAGACTTGCCAATCAAGTGGTGGAAGAAGTGAAGATGCACTTCCAAGAATTAGTTTTCAATACGATTATCCATAGGAATACGCGGCTCGGAGAAGCGCCGAGCCATGGCGAAACCATTATTATGCACGATGCTTCTTGCAAAGGATCAATAAACTATCTCAATTTGGCCAGAGAACTTCTACAAAAAAACGATTTGACAAAAATCAAAACAGAAGACAAACTGATTGAGATTGAGTGATGAGTAAAAAAAGGGGGCTGGGAAAAGGGCTAAGTGCACTTCTCGAAAGTGTAGAGACAGATATTACAACGGGTGTAAGCACAGAAAGTACGGAGAGAGTACTAGGGTCGGTAGCGATGCTTCCTGTCGAAGCTATTGAAGCAAATCCCTTTCAACCGCGAACGGTTTTTGAAGAAGAGCCTCTGATGGAACTGGTGCAGTCCATTCAAGAATTAGGAATAATACAGCCCGTTACTGTACGTAAACTTGGGCACGACAGATTTCAACTCATCAGTGGTGAAAGGAGATTTAGAGCATCGCAAATTGCTGGTTTCGCCGATATACCTGCTTACATAAGAGTAGCAAACGATCAGGCAATGCTTGAAATGGCCCTGGTTGAAAATATCCAAAGAAGGAATTTAGACCCAATTGAGATTGCCATTTCTTATCAACGGCTCATAGAAGAATGTAATCTCACCCAAGAAGCTATGAGTCAAAGGGTTGGGAAAAAGAGAGCTACGGTAAGTAATTATCTCAGGCTTTTGAAGCTTCCACCGAAAATTCAAATGGCACTTCGAGAATCTCAAATTACCATGGGGCACGCTCGCGCACTTCTAGCCTTTAGAACAGAACGAGAAATGCTCAGAGCTTTCGATGAAATTGTCTCTCAAGGCCTTTCAGTTAGAAAAACTGAAGAGATCGGAAAAGAATCAAAGAAAAAGGTTATTCGTCCAAAGCGCGCTGCGCTATCATTTGAACAACAAAAGTTCAAGTCTGATTTGATGGATCGATTCGGTACAAAAGTTGATATTAAAAGAGACCAGAAAGGAAAAGGAAAAATTGAGATTACCTTTGCGTCAGATGACCAACTACGGCGAATTGTACAGATTCTTGAAGAATAAGACGACACTATGCGCATTCGCGGTAGTTTGGTCTTTTAGTATTGCTCAAGTTGCTCATTCACAATCCGACTCAACAGACGTGGATATTAATCTTGAGAGAGGCGAATTAGAGGGCGAAGCTGAAGCTGCTGAGAGGAACTCTGAAGCTCTAATAAAGCTACATAGTCCTAAAAAAGCAACGATCATGTCGGCTGTTCTCCCTGGACTTGGTCAGATTTACAATAAAAAATATTGGAAGGTTCCAATAATTTACGGCGGTTTTGCAGTAGCGGGCTGGTATTTGCAAGACAATATCAAGCAAATTGATTTATTTAAAAATGCATTTATCGCCGAAACCGATGATGATCCAAACACCATAAACGATACGGGTTTTACAAGCAGTCAATTAGATGACTTGATCTCTCAATACAAAACTTGGCGAGACTTATCTTACATCGCTATAGGAGCGATTTATGTGCTCAATATTATTGATGCAAACGTTGATGCTCATTTATTCTATTTCGATGTGGGTGAGGACTTGTCAATGAATATCCAGCCTTTTGTCACCACCACAAGGCAACCAATCACTGGAGTCACATTATCCTTGAAATTGTAACTTCGCCACCTTTGAATCGTCTCCATGAAAATCGCACTTATAGGATACGGACGCATGGGCAAACAGATAGAGGCTATGGCTCAAGAAAAGGGGCATTTGATAGTCGCCAAGATTAATTCAAAAAGCTCTCAAAAAATAGAGAGCCTAGCAGATTGTGATGTTGCCATTGAGTTTACTCAGCCGGATGCGGCTATCTTAAATTTTACGAGCATCCTTCACCAAAATATTCCCCTAGTCACTGGGACAACGGGTTGGTATTCCGAAATGAATAAGGTAAGTCAACTTGTTTCTAACTTAAATGGCAAATTCTTCTATGCATCTAATTTCTCTCCTGGGGTTTTCATCACGCATCACTTAACGAGAGAACTGGCGAGGGTGATGAATAGTTTTGAATACAATGGAGAAATCGAAGAATGGCATCATACTAGAAAGAAAGATGCACCTAGCGGGACGGCTCAAACCTTAGCTAATGAAGTGATTTTAGAACACCAAAATTACTCTGGTTCTCATTTAAAAAGCGAAGAGGCGCCGGACGACTCCATCGAAATAACCTCACATCGAGTTGGAGATGTGAAAGGAACTCATGTCGTTAGGTTTGTCTCTGATATAGATTCAATTGAAATAAAACACGAAGCTTTCTCGAGAGACGGTTTTGCCCTCGGCGCGCTAATGGCAGCGGAGTTTTTGGTGAATCAAAAACCTGGAATTTACACTATGAATAACCTCATTCAACTATGATAATAGCATACAGCATTTTTTTCTTGACAATTCTGTCCTACTTCGCTTGCCTCTGGAAAATATTCCAAAAGGCTGGAAAACCATCATGGGCGGGATTTGTACCGATTTACAATTTCATCGTTTGGATAAGGCTCATCGATAAGCCTTGGTGGTGGATAATCATATTAATCGTACCTGGAGTAAATTTTGTTTTGCTTGGCGCTATGCATGTAGAATTGGTAAGGGCCTTTGGTATGCGGTCAATGAAGGACTACCTGCTGGCCATTTTCCTTCCTTTTGCACCCATCGGTATGATTGCTTTTAAAGATGACCATAAGTTCATTGGATTACCGGATTTTAAAAAGGAGAAAAAAGGCAGAGGAAGAGAATGGGCGGAAGCCATCGTTTTTGCAGTAATAGCTGCTACTATAATCAGAACATTTACAATCGAAGCATTCACTATTCCTACTCCTTCAATGGAAAAATCTCTGCTCGTTGGTGATTATCTATTTGTAAGTAAGCTCAGCTACGGGCCCAGACTACCCATGACTCCGCTCACGTTTCCCTTTACGCACCACACAATTCCGCTTATTAACACCAAATCTTATGTAGAATGGCAAAAGTTGCCTTATCTAAGATTACCAGGTCTAGGAGAGGTAGAGAGATATGATGCGACAGTTTTTAATTTCCCCGAGGGAGATACCGTAGTCGTAAATGCTCAAGAGAGCAGCTATTACCAGCTCTCAAGGCAATTTGGTCGAGAAAACATGATGAAGGAAAGGTTTCTGACCGGCCAAGGGAGAATGGCTGAAACCGGCGGTATCACCGTGAGACCACTTGATAAGAAGGAGAACTACATCAAAAGAACCCTCGGACTTCCAGGCGAAGAAATCTCTGTGGTTAACCGAAGAGTGCACATTAATGGTGAGCAAATCAGAAGACCCGAAGGAGTGCAATTCATCTACGATGTATATGCTAAGTCGCCTTTATCTGTAGAAGTTTTGCAGGAGAAATATGACATCTACATCACCGAATCTGAGCGTCAGTTTTACGCCATGAACCGATTCTACCGAATGCCCTTGACAGATCGTGAGAAAGAAATTATCGAAGGCATGTCTTCTGTCGACTCAGTAGCAATAGAACTTAAGAGACCACAAGCTGATTTACACATCTTCCCTAACCATCCGAGCTACAGTTGGACGGAAGACAATTTTGGACCTCTGTGGATTCCGAAAGCTGGTGAAACCATCGATTTAACCCTTACAAACCTACCCTTATACCGAAGAGCTATTGATGTTTACGAAAACAATGATCTCGATGTGGTAGAAGGCAAAATCATCATTAACGGTTCAGAGACTAGTTCGTATACCTTCAAGCAAGACTACTACTTCTTGATGGGAGACAATCGGCATAACTCTGCTGATTCTAGATTTTGGGGATTTGTTCCTTTCGATCACATCGTGGGCAAGGCGGTCTTCATTTGGTTTAGTAAGGACCCTGAGACAGGAATTAGGTGGAGCAGATTATTCTCGCTGGTTGGCGATGAATAGTGCGAAAGAAGTCATTTCCCCATTATCTCTGGTTCCACCAATTGGACTATTTATGGCCATGGCGAGGGGTTACTGTGTAACTTTTGATGCAGGGGAAAACTACGTAAAACAAACCATTCGAAACCGATACCACATTCTAGCGGCAAATGGGGTACAAGCCCTCACCATAAATGTGGTCGGTCAAAAGGGAACAAAGATCCAAACAGCTGAGGTTCTGATCGACTACGAGAAGGATTGGGTTCGGATTCACAAAAGAGCTATTGAATCCGCCTATCGCTCCTCCCCTTTCTTCGATCATTACTACCCCAAAATCACTTCGCTACTTAACGCCAAGCATAAAACCTTGAAAAGCTTTTTTGATGAAAGTATCATCACTTGGTGTAGCCTGCTGAGAATGGAAGGGAAATTCACAATATCTCAAGAATATGTTGAGAAAGATGTAGCTTACGACTTAAGGCTGCCTATTAAGTCTCCTGATCAATTTCCAAGAGGCTTTGATTGCAGAGGATATCTACAGGTATTTTCTGACCGATTCGATTTTGTCCAGAACCTTTCAGTTATTGACCTTCTATTTAACGAGGGACCCGCGGCGCTCACAATTCTAAAAGGCTGAAAACGTATATTTGACCACCACTGAAAAAACCAGCATACGCTAATGGCGGATAAGAGAGAACTTGAACTGAACAAGAATGAAGATACCATGCGCCTGATGGTGTCAAAAGTTCGAAGAGAATTAGAGAAGATTCATTTGGGAGGAGGCAAATCAAAAATCGAAAAACAACATGCGAAGGGTAAACTCACCGCAAGGGAACGTATTGAAGCTTTGCTAGATGATGGAAGCGACAGAATAGAAATAGGAGCCTATGCAGGTGAGGGTATGTACGAGGAATATGGAGGCTGCCCTGCCGGAGGTGTAGTAGTGGTAATGGGCTACATCAGAGGCCGACAATGCATTGTAGTGGCCAATGATGCGACGGTGAAGGCGGGAGCTTGGTTTCCCATTACTGGAAAGAAAAACCTACGGGCTCAGGAAATCGCCATGGAAAATCACATTCCCATTATTTACTTGGTGGATAGTGCTGGGGTTTTTCTTCCGATGCAAGATGAAATCTTTCCTGACAAAGAACACTTTGGAAGAATTTTTAGAAATAATGCCATCATGTCGAGCCGAGGAATTCCTCAAATCGCAGCAGTAATGGGGAGTTGCGTGGCTGGAGGTGCTTATCTACCCATCATGAGTGATGAATCACTTATTGTAAATAAAACGGGCACCATTTTTCTTGCTGGATCTTACCTCGTAAAAGCAGCCATTGGCGAAGATATTGACAATGAAACACTCGGCGGGGCAACAACACACAGCGAAATTTCTGGAGTCACCGATTACAAAGTTGAAGATGACCAGGAATGCTTGTCGACCATTAGAGATTTGGTGGATAAAATTGGCAAAACCAATGCTAAAGCTGGTTTCAACAGAACAGACTCTCAAATGCCAAAGGTATCTCTATCCGAGATCTATCGAATTTTCCCTGCAGACAAAAGTAAATCCTACGATGTTCGTGAAGTGATCAAATGCTTCGTAGATGAAAGCAAGATCACAGAGTACAAAGAGGGTTTTGGCCAGACCATTGTTTGCGCTTTTGCAAGGATTGACGGATGGTCAGTAGGCATAGTGGCCAATCAAAGAAGTATTGTAAAAAGTGCCAAAGGAGAAATGCAGTTTGGCGGAGTCATTTACAGCGATTCGGCAGATAAGGCAGCAAGGTTTATCATGAATTGCAACCAAAAGAATATCCCGTTGGTTTTCTTGCAGGATGTTACCGGTTTTATGGTGGGAAGTAGAAGCGAGCATGGGGGAATTATTAAAGATGGTGCAAAGATGGTCAACGCCATGAGCAACTCGGTGGTACCCAAATTTACAATTGTGATGGGAAATAGCTACGGTGCCGGTAACTACGCCATGTGCGGGAAAGCATATGATCCACGCTTGATCGTAGGTTGGCCAACAGCAAGGCTCGCAGTGATGGGTGGAGAACAGGCCGCCAAGGTACTCTTGAGCATTGAGGTAGCTGCTCAAAAGGCAAAAGGAAAAGAAATTACCAAGGAAGAAGAGAAGGAACTTTTTGATAAAATAAAGAATCGATATGATGAGCAAACAGAACCGCAATACGCCGCCTCCAGACTTTGGCTTGATGCCATCATCGATCCGGCCGAAACAAGGAAGCATATTGCAATGGGTATTGAAGCAGCAAATAATGCACCTGCAGAAAGGAGGTATAACGTGGGAGTTATCCAAACCTAAAGCAATTAGTTATGCTTTTGTACTCCTTGTCTTTTTTTTGTGGGCGTGTAGTAACGAGGAGGATTCCTCTTACATCACTTCGGAATCTAATCCTACCGATTTAAACCAAACAGATACATCTTCCGCAGATACTATTCACTACTCATACTTAGCTTTAGGAGATAGCTATACCATAGGCACAGCTCTACAGGACAGTAGCAAAGCCTACCCTATTCAGCTTGTCGATAGATTGAACGAAGACAGTTTACTAGAAGGGACCACTCCGGACATTGTCGCTTTTGGAGGGTGGAGAACCGATCAGCTGATCAATGGAATAGATACTGCTGAATTAGATGATTCATACACAATAGTTTCCTTACTCATAGGTGTAAACAATCAATTCCAAAATAGGCCAGACTCTGTTTATGCATTGGAGTTTGAAGAATTATTGCAAACGGCCATTCAATTTGCTTCCGGCGAATCGAGCAATGTGTTTGTGCTGAGCATTCCCGATTATGGTGTGACTCCATTTGGCAACAATTATCCAAACGCATCAGAAGAAGTAGACCTATTCAATGATACCAATAGAGAAATTACTGAAAGTTATGGAATATCGTATTTCAATATCACGAATATTTCCAGGTTAGCCGAAAATAATCCCAGTTTACTAGCTCCAGATAATTTGCACCCTTCAGGAGAAATGTATAGCCTTTGGGTGGAAGAAATAATAGATGAAGTAAAATCCAAGCTTTATGAATAAATCTGTTCTACTAATTCTAGTTCTTTTCCTTCTGAGCCTTTCGGCCAATAGCCAAGTCTACAATTATGAAGATGGAGAAGGACCTGTTGATCCAGATAGTATCCAAGGGCTTTACATTGGACTGAATTTGGGCTATTATTTCGCTAACTCTAATACAGCATCTATTTATGGCGGTTATGGTTACGATCGGGACGGTTTTGTTATTTCCGATTTCTCACGCGCTTGGCTCAATCAGGCGATTCAGCGCGGTGATTTTCAAGAAGGTAGGACAAGTTTCGCATTAGATGGAATAACATCAA
>JAKVAV010000058.1 GCA_022448105.1 Flavobacteriales bacterium
CAAATTATGACATTGCCATTCCTTCCGAAGATGATGCAACGGTTGAAGAGGAGACACCCACTGCAGAGGAATCAGGCTCGGTCAGCCTTTCCATAAAGGAGTACAGCATCTTAGGCGGTATGGTGATTTACGACGATACGACACTCCCGATGAAAGTGATCATTGATGACCTTGATCATATCGGAACAGGAGACTTCTCTCAGGATGTTTTCACCTTGAAAACCGAGACACATATCAAAGCTTTCAGCTTGGATTATGACGGTATCGGCTATGCTAAAGAACTCAAGGCCGATTTGTTCGCAGATTTGGCTGTCGACTTAGCCAATATGAAAATTGAATTTATGGAGAATGAACTCGATGTGAACGCCCTCATTCTCAATTTTGATGGATACTTATCAATGCCTGCCGATGATATTGATTTGGACATTTCCTTCGATTCAGAAACTGCTCAGCTTATATCCATTATGAGTTTGATCCCGGCTTATTTTGCTCAAGACCTAGAAGGAGTAGATGCCAATGGTGAAGTGTTGTTAGATGGCTATGTCCGTGGAACCTACAACGAGCAGAGCATGCCTGGTTTTATGGCTGAATTGAAAGTGGGCAATGGAAGCATCAAGTATCCAGACTTGCCGAAGAGTATCGAGAATATTGCCATCGATGCTAAAGTCGAGAGTCCCGAAGGGAATGATCTAGACAAAATTGCGGTGGATATTCCCACGTTTTACATGGAAATAGGGAAGTCTGCTTCGGAGCCAAACACCTTAGATGCAGAGCTTTTTCTGCGCAATCCAATGTCGGATACAAATATCAAAACACGCGTGGATGCCGATATGAATCTGGGCAGCTTTAAAGATGTCATCCCAATGGAGGAGGAATTCGACATGGCTGGAAATGTGGCGGCTCACTTCAAACTTGATGGGAATCTTAGCGATATTGAAAATCAGCGCTTCAGCGATTTTGAGGCATCTGGTGCCGCTTCATTGAACGAATTCATTTATAAAGATTCCGAGGTCGATGTGGCGCTTCCAATCGCTAAAATGAACTTCACACCTCAGCGATTAAATGTGGAGACGGTTAAGTTCGTCTACGAAGAAATCCACATGGAGGTGGATGGCTACATTAGCAATTATGTGGCCTATGCTCTTCAAGATACCACTCTTGAAGGAGCCTTGAATTTCAGTGCGGATAAGATTGATGTAAATCGATTCATGTCCGTTGGTGAAGAGGCTGAATCAACCGCAAGTCAGGAGGATAAAGCTGAAGTAGAAGAAGATGAAACTACGACTGCTACTGACTCGCCATCTGGAGTCGTTCCAATTCCTGAGAACTTGGATTTAGTTCTAAACGCCACAATTGGGGAGATCACTTACAATGAACTGGTGCTCACCGACGTCAAGGGAAAAATCACTTTGCGAGAAGCTATAGCAAGTTTGGATAAGCTTACGGCAAAAGGGCTTGGAGGAAATATGGGTATCAGCGGAAGCTATTCAACCCAAAACCTTGAAAAGCCATCATACAATTTCGCTTACGATCTTAGCGATATAGAAATCGATCAAGCATTCAACACCTTCAATACAGTTCAAAAGATTGCCCCAATCGCGAAGCATGCCAAGGGGAAAATTAGTTCTGATCTGGAAGTGATGGGAATCCTCGATCAGAAAATGGAGCCTATTTACGAAACGATGCAAGGTGAGGGAACCATGACCAGCGATGAGGTAAAGCTTAAAGGTGGTCAGTTCTTAGAAAAGCTTTCTAATACTATGAAGGCTCCTGGTTTGAAAGAACAAAACATACAAGATCTCAATACTACTTTCGTCATTGAAGACGGAAAAGTGACCACTTCACCATTTGACGTGAAGATCGATGCGATGACCGCCAATGTGAGCGGCTGGGTTAGCTTTGATGAGAAGATCGACTACCTCATGAAAATGAAAATTCCTCGAGAAGAATTGGGGGGTGACCTTAACAAAATGGCAGAAGGACTTCTCGGTCAAGCCAATGCATTTTTTGGCGGGAGCATGTCACTTGGTGAATACATTAATATGAATGTAAATATTGAGGGAGATTTGCATAACCCGTCGATTAGCCCAGCGTTCGCTGGAATGGAAGACGGTGAGGGATCGGTGACCGAACAGGCTACCGAAGTTGTCAAAGAAGTGATCGAAGAAGAAATAGAAGACCTCAAAGAAGATTTAGGTAAGGAAGCCGATAAGATTTTGGCCGACGCCCAAGAGCAAGCTGATCGGCTAGTAAAGGAAGCTGAGAAGGCTGGAGATCAGCTCCGAAAAGAAGCCGAAAAGCAAGCTCAGAAATTATTGGACGACGCAAAGAATCCTTTGGCGAAAGCTGGAGCAAAAATAGCAGCGGATAAAATCAATCAGGAAGCTGATAGAAAAGCTAATGATTTGGTGAAGGAAGCTCAAAAACAGGCTGATAAGATTATGGCTGATGCCCAGAAGCAGGCCGATAAAATCAAAAGCGGAGAGTAAGAAACATGTTGTTTAGAATCACTCATTTCCTCCTCTTTGGGGTGTTTTTAACCATGGGGATTTTCGGCTACAGCCAAAACTGTGGTCCCACGGAGTCTAAAAAAGCGGCAAAGCTGCTGGAAGATGCCTCGACTAATTCGAAGTATACACTTCGCGAAAGGATCGATGTATTCCGAAAATCTCTGGAATCTGACCCTGAGTGCATTGAATGTCTGTTTGGAAAAGCACGTGCCGAGTACGGTTTAGCTATGGAGCAAAACACCGGTTACGACCGAGCGTATCGCAATTTCACGGAAGTGATTACGTCCTGTCCTCAATTCCATGCAGACGCCTATTACTACTCGGGAATTATCGCTTACGCCAATCAGGATTACACCAATGCGCAGAAGTACTTCGAAGGATTTTTGACTTTTGATACTGGAGTCGGCAAAACATCAAGAGATCATACGGTGAAAGAAGGCGATATTGCTTCAGTTCTGCCTGAGGTCCGGTTTTACAATGACTTCTATTCCAATCCAGTGGAGTACAATCCACGTCGATTAGCAGAAATCAATACCGAAGCCGGCGAATACTTGCCGATGCTTTCACCCGACAACGAGTTGATCTTCTTCACGCGTAAGTCGAAAGAAAAAGCCAAAGGTGATTTGTACGCAAAAGATGTCGAACGATTTATGATGGCCACTCAGGTCGATGGCACAGCAGAGTATTCAGGTGCAGAACCGCTAGCGCCGCCATTCAATGTTGGAGACAATTACGGAGGAGTTAGCCTTTCATTAGACAATCGTGAGATGTTTATTACGGTTTGTAAACCGATGAGTGGTGGCTATAAAAATTGTGATATCTACGTTTCCAATTACGAGCAGCGCACTGATGATCTCGGCAAGACATTTTACAGTTGGTCTGGACTAGAGAATTTGGGCGATGCGGTAAATACACCATCGGGCTGGGAGGCGCAGCCAACGCTTTCAGCGGATGGGAATACACTCTATTTTGCCACCATTCGCGAGAATACGACACCCGACGACGAAGGAAATCCGACTATTGACATTTATTATACAGAGCGAGATGCTGCCGGTGTATGGTCTGCCGCAAAATCACTAGGTGAGAAGATCAACACGAAAGGAAATGATAAGAGTCCATTTCTTCATGCAGATAGTCGAACGATGTACTTTGCCAGCAACGGTCATTTGGGAGCTGGCGGCTATGATATTTTTTATAGCAAAGAAGAAGATGGTAAATGGTCAAAACCTAAAAATTTGGGATATCCAGTCAATTCACCTCAAGATGAACACGGTCTGGTAGTGAGCACTGACGGAAAGGTAGCCTTGTTTTCATCGTCGAACGTCACATCTGCCAAAGGGCTTGACATATTCGCCTTCGAAGTGCCGAATGAGGCCCGTCCTGAAAAAGTTTTAATTCTAAAAGGTGATGTGAAGAATGAGAAGGGTGATTTGATAACCGATGCGAAAATTGAAATCAAATACGCCGAGACAAAAAAAATACAAGAGATTAAAGTGGACGATTTGGACGGGACCTACGCCGCAGTCATCAACTTGAGAAAAGAAGAAGATGTAGTGGTGAGCGTGAAGAGTCAGTCGGAGGATCTCGCTTTTAATACAAGAGTATTTACCATTGATGATACTGCCACAGCGGTTCGTGATTTAGACATACAAGTGGAGAACTTAGTTTCGGGTAAGACCTATAGGATGAATGATATTCGCTTTGCCACTGGTTCTTCAGAGATAGACGAAGCTTCTAAGGCCGTGCTTGATGAGTTTGCGGACTACTTAAATGAAAATCAAAATTATCGAGTAGACATTTTTGGGCATACCGATGATGTAGGGGATGAAGGTGAGAACTTAGCGCTGAGTACCGACAGGGCTTTTGAAGTTTTTGGATATCTCCAAGAGAAGAGAGTAAATCCTGACCGCATGCAGTTTAAAGGGTTTGGCGAATCGAAGCCACTTGTCCCAAATAACAGCGAAACAGATCGAGCGATTAATCGACGAACTGAGTTTAAGATTGTAAAGCGATAACTATCTTTGCGCCAAATTAAACAGACCATGAGAAAAGTAATTTTTGCTATGTTGCTGTTTGGCTTTTATGCCTGCAGCGAAACTCCTCAAAATGCTGAGGTTGAAGATTCTACAGAAGAAGTAGTTGTAGAAACAGTTGCGATGAATTTTTATGGCGACACTATTGATCCAAATGGAGCAATTTCACCAACTGAGTTATACATTCAGATGGAAGGAAAAGACACCATGGAAGTGATGATGGCTGCAACTATCAATGAGACTTGTCCAAAGAAAGGGTGTTGGATGACTCTTGATATGGGTAATGGAGAAGAGATGAGAGTAAGATTTAAAGACTACGGTTTCTTCGTACCAACTGAAGGAGTAGGAGGTAAGACCGCTACTGTAAAGGGAATTGCTTTTACAGATACAGTAAGCGTTGATTACCTCAGACATTATGCTGAGGATGCAAATGCTTCCGAGGAAGAAATTGCGGCTATCACAGAGCCTGAGATCAGAATTAACTTCGAAGCTACTGGTGTAGTTATCGAATAACAATATCCTAAACAAGTTTGAACAGCCCTTCGAAGATCGATGGGCTTTTTTTGTCTTTAATTAGAGGTAATCTTTTTGATTCTTTTTGAATCTTATTTCTTTTTAGTGCGTACGTCAAGGTGATTCTTTAAACCCTTAAACTCAATTAAAATGAAGAATTTATTCTTGGTTGCATTCACAATCTTTGTGGGATCAATCTCTACACATCTTTATGGGCAAGGCGATGAATGTGCTAGTGCTGAAGTTCTTGCGGTTAACGTTGGGGGCTGTGTTTTTTCAACGGCTTCGAATACAGGATTAACAAATTCTGGTCAAATTCCTATTGGCGCCGATTGTGACTTTTTCTCAGGTGGAGATATGTGGTATTCCGTGGTAATACCTCCTTCGGGGGAAGTAACCATTTCTACAACACTAATCGCCGGTGTGTCACCTCCGGCTCTGAATATAAATGCAGCCGCATATTCAGGTACTTGCGGAGCTCTAACTCTCATATCCTGTGATGATAACTCTGGGCCGGGATTTTATCCAGAGATAGCATTAAATGAGACTCCTGGGTCGACTGTTTTTATACAGCTTTGGGAAACAAACAACAACATACAAGGAGACTTTAGCATTTGCGCCAATGGAGTGACAACTTGTACGGCTCCTACAGTGGCTTTCAACGAAACGTGTATTGGAAATAACCAATTTGAAGTAGATGTATTCATTTCAAATCTTGGAGATGCTACCTCAGTAAATATCATCAATGATGGAGGTGCTGCTGCGATCAATGGAGTGACCAGTGCAGGAATTCAAACGGTTGGCCCCTTCGCTTTAGGAACTACGCCGACGATTACCGTTGAGCACGATGTGGATAATTCTTGCGATGTTTCACAGCAGGTCACAGATGTAGGGCTCGCTTGCGAAAATTTGATTACCTGCGGGATAACTTTGGATCAAGATTATTGCTACCAAAACAACGATAACAACTCATTCTTATACAGTTCTGCCGATGGTTCGCCATTGACAATTGATTTCATCTCCGGAACCCTTGAAGATGGAAACGATGAAATAATTATTAGAAATGGAGACAATGGATCAGCACCAATATTATTTCAAGGAAGCAATGGAGGAGATTTAGCAGGTTTGAGTCAAGAGGCTTCAACTGGAAGTATTTTCTTGACTGTGAGTTCTGACGTTTCAGGCAGCTGTCAGGATGGTAGCTTCGATTTTGGTTTGGGCTGGGATTGGCAAGTGTCTTGTATCACTTGCACTCCGCCAACGGCTGACTTTACCGTCGTTGATAATTGCCCAGGGGGAACCTTCACTGTAGATGTCGATATAACATCCCTTGGAAATAGTTCCTCGCTAACCATCTCCAACGATGCAGGTGTAGCAACAATATCTGGAGTGAATGTTACAGGTGTGCAATCAGTAGGTCCTTTTAGCATTGGAGTTCCTGTAGAGATTATCGTTTCTAGCGAAGACATTTCAGATTGTGAAATCGTAGAGGGCGGATTGGATTTCACATGTCCCAATGGAGATAACTGTGATAATTCAACAGTCCTTATTTCGCAAACTACATTCAGTGCTTCTCAGGTTTCTGGAAATACGGCTTCCGTAACCTATTCTTTCGAAGATCAGTGTAGTGGCCCTGGCAATAATCCAGATCCATACTTCTCGTTTGTAGCGGTGGCAAGTACTCAATATATTAGAGTCCAGACCAGCGGGGATTTTGACCCTGCCATTGAAGTTTTTGATGCCTGTGGTGGAAGCCAATTGGCATGTATCAATGATGCCTCAGCCGGTGAGACAGAATTATTCTGGATCAATGAACTTACCCCAGGACAAGAGTATTTTTATAAAGTTTATCATGCCGGTGTTTCTGCACCGACCACTACAGCATTTACAACAGCTGTGGCTCATATTCCCTTCATCAGTTTGAGGCCCCAAGATTGTGGTGCCACGGATTTGATCGCCAATAGCCTCATACGTTCGTTAACTCCAGACCCGAGCTTCCTCCTAGAAGCCTACATTTTTGAATTTACTGAGTTGGAATCACCTTTTCAAACCTACGAGGTGGTATCTCCAAATGGGGCGAATCCGAATTTCTACATTGGTTGGTTTGAGAACTTTCAGTACGGCCGTTCATATTCTGTGAGAGTTAGAGCGCGCATGTTCCAAGGGCCAAATGATGGTGATTATGGCGATGCTTGCACCATCTCAATCGCTAATGAACCTGTCTCGTTTTTGCAATCAGAGTTTGCAAATGGTTTTTACAATATGTGCGATTTTGTTAAAGCCAGAAGAATATTTGGCTCTACCAATTACCGATGGGTATTTGATGATGGAACTGAGCAACTGGTGTACAACTCAAATTCTGTCAGTGCTATTTGTCCATTGCAATTGGTCGATGGATTACAACTAGGCACGACATACGGAGTAAGCGTTTTTATTACTGATGCCCAAGGAAATGAAAGTACTACAAGCCTTACCCGCGAGATTAGTATGAATAACTCTGTGCCCAATACAGAAATTAATCCCAATTTCTTTACATGTGGAGCAACAACCCCTTTAAACCAAGTCTTTAGAGCGGTTGAAGTCTGTTCTGTTGATCAGTATACATTCAGATTTACAAATCAGTCCCAAAGTGTTGCTGATATTGAATTTGACAGACCGAATAGAGTCGTACAACTTTCTTTTGTGCCAGGTCTGATACCCGGAGACACTTATCAAGTAGCCGTAAGAGCAACGTCAGGTGGTCTAGTAGGCGACTATGGAAATGAATGTGAGTTCACCCTACAAGGTCCAGCAGGACTGATTGAATTTGAAGATGAGGATTATACTTTACAACTTGATAAGGAAGTCGAAATGCTCATTTTCCCCAATCCTTCGGACGGATCTACCATTCAGATTTCTTTGACGACTTTGGATTCGGACGCGCTAATCAATCTTGAGGTCTATGATATGCAAGGAAAACTGTTGATTTCAGAAAGAGTCGATAGCTATTCTCCGAATTACTCTTTAGATCTTCAAAATTTGGCTAACGGAATGTATATTCTTCAAGCGAAATTGGGTCAAAATATTCTCACTTCCGATAAACTAATTGTGGACTGATACCGGCCTACAGCAAGTCAAAAAGCCCGCTTGTTTTGAGTGGGCTTTTTGCATTTATTTGGCTTTCATTTTTATCTACCTTTGATCAAATATTCTACCTATGATCACTGCCGCAGACAGGCAAACCACCTTTGATCGTAAAGATCTGCCAGACAATAAATTAATCGAAATTTATTGCAATATTTTGAAGCCTCGATTGATCGAGGAAAAAATGCTCAGTTTGTTGCGGCAGGGCAAGATTTCCAAATGGTTTTCAGGGATCGGTCAAGAGGCCATCAGTATAGGAGTGACTATGGCTCTGAACGAACAGGAGTATATTTTGCCGATGCANCGAAATTTGGGAGTTTTTACAACGCGACAACTCCCANTGGATCGGTTATTTTGTCAGTTCCAAGGGAAGTCCAGGGGATATACCAATGGTCGGGATCGATCCTTTCACTTTGGGGCAAAAGAGGAAAAGATAGTTGGGATGATCTCTCACTTAGGTCCACAGATGGGAGTTGCTGATGGAATAGCCCTCGCGCATAAACTCAAGAAAGAGAATGCAGTTACTGCGGTCTTCACTGGAGACGGTGGAGCAAGTGAAGGCGATTTTCACGAAAGCATTAATACCGCTGCAGTTTGGGATCTTCCTGTGCTATTTGTCGTTGAAAATAATGGCTACGGACTTTCGACCCCTTCTTCGGAACAGTTTCGGTGTAAGCAGTTCATCGACAAGGGAATTGGTTACGGCATGGAGACTCTTCAACTCGCAGGAAATAATGTCTTAGATATTTACACAGCGATCAAAGACCTCGCTGAGGATATTCGGAAAAATCCACGGCCAGTTTTGGTGGAGTGCCTTACTTTCAGAATGCGCGGCCACGAAGAAGCGTCCGGAACAAAGTACGTGCCTAAAGAGCTCATGGATGAATGGGCGGTCAAAGATCCTGTTTCCAATTATGAAAACTTCCTCAAAGAAAACGGGGTGCTTACCGAAGAAGCTATTGCTCAAAAAAGGGCTGCGATAAAACAAGAGATCGCTGAAGGACTCAAAGTGGCTTATGCTGAGCCCGATATCCAAGCATCATTGGAAAAAGAGCTTGAAGACATCTACGCGCCCTACGAATACAAAGAAATTTTTCCTTCACGAGAAAAGAAGCAGATGAGATTGGTCGATGCTGTTTCTGACGGTTTGGCTGAAGCTATGCGCATGCACCCCGATTTGGTTTTGATGGGACAGGACATTGCAGATTACGGAGGTGTTTTCAAAATTACTGAGGGCTTTATTGATGAGTTTGGAAAGGATCGAGTGAGGAATACGCCTCTTTGTGAAGCCGCTATTATTGGTTCAGGCCTTGGGCTTTCCATTAAAGGAATGAAGGCAATGGTCGAAATGCAGTTCGCTGATTTCGTCACCGAAGGTTTCAATCAAATCGTAAATAATCTTGCTAAAATTCATTACCGCTGGGGTCAAAATGCTGATGTGGTGGTTAGGATGCCAACTGGCGCTGGAGTACAAGCGGGACCTTTCCATTCTCAGAGCAATGAGGCCTGGTTTACCCATATTCCAGGCTTGAAAGTCGTTTATCCTGCTTTTCCGGAGGATGCAAAGGGCCTTCTACTCACTGCCTTTGAAGACCCGAATCCAGTAATGTTTTTCGAGCACAAGGCGCTGTATAGAAGTTTAAAAGCTGAGGTTCCTCAAGGCTACTACAATTTGCCTTTCGGTAAAGCGAATGTGGTCAGAGAAGGTAACGATCTTACCATAGTGACCTATGGTATGGGAGTTCATTGGGCTTTGGCGGAAGCCGAAAAAAGCAAATCTTCTATTGAAGTGATTGACCTGAGAACTCTTGTTCCTCTTGATACCGAATCAATTTATAACTCAATAAAGAAAACAGGACGTGCACTCATTCTTCACGAGGACACCCTCTTTGGTGGAATAGGAGGGGAGATTGCCTCGTTGATCAATGAGAATTGCTTTGAAGCATTAGACGCACCAGTTAAACGTTGCGCCAGTTTAGACACGGCTGTTCCGTTTGCTGGTAATCTGGAGCATCAGTTTTTGGCCAGTTCGGTTTTAGAATCGGCTATTAACGAAGTATTGGAATATTAACAAGCCGCCCGCATTATCAACGGACGGCTTTTAGGTCAATTCGCTAGTTAATTTTTTATCGGTTGAGGACGATTTTTTTGGTGCCCATCAAACCTCCCGATCGCACGTTTAGAAGGTAAATACCATTTTCAAGTTGGCTCAGGTCGAACTGCACAGACCTAGAAGGATTGGTGAGCTGTTTTCTCAGCACCTCTTGCCCTGTGATGTCATTTAACGAAACGAACACCGCTCTATGTTGATCTTCATTTAGAGAAATGTTGATGGAAGATGTCGCTGGATTTGGATATACCGAAAACTTCAAGTCACCCAGATCAGCGGTAGCCAAACCAGATTCTAGTCCCGGAGTAACTTTGGTGACAAAGTAATCTCTGTCGCCAGCTGAGGCTAGCGGAATGTCGCCAAATTGGGTGTTGCCAGTGAAGCCTGCAAAACTTTCATTTTCGAAAAAACCGCCGAGCACTGCATCTCCATTTGATAATGCCGCAAGAGACGTTCCGCTCTGCCAACCAGTACCTGTTTTGGTAGCGTGAGCTTCGAGGTTTAAGTTGGCATCTAGGCGAATGACCAAGGCATCTCGAGGATCTCCAAAGTTTTCAAGATACCAAGGGTCAGGCGAGATGGTTCCTCCAGAAGCTATGTCGAGATCGCCAAGAAGATTTGCACCGATCAGGAACGAATCATCATCTATGGCTGAGAAAGATTGTGAATTAAACGTCAATGACGTCGCGGTTACAAAAGCAGGGTTCGTGATCAAATTTGTCATCTCGTTGATTGATGCAGTGCTTCCATCGGCGTTGATGGTTACGAGCATACCCATTGGGCTAAAACCTGCCGAAGTTGAAGAGAATCCATCTCCGAAATCGATATCTGTGGGAGACTTTATAAACTGAATGATAGAGTCATCTGGTCGAACATGAAAACCAATATTTTTACTTCGTGGATCAGAATTGTTGTTTTCAGCGTATCTCTCCCAAATAGGGTTCAATGATTCCGCTTCAAACTTTGACAAGTAGAAACCGGCATCGGCTCCCACTGCCTGACGCGATGCAACGATAAGGTTGTCACTTGAATCAAAATCCAGTTGATTTGGACCCTTTGTTTCCAAAAATTTCACCCACTGTACATTTCCATCGGGGCTGATTTTTGAGATAACCGGTTCATTTTTATCCGTAAAGGTCGGTTCGTCATTTAGCAAAACACCACCTATTCCGTACCACTCTGAGCCGCTTGGTCCTGATTGGCCGCATACGAATATCTCATTCTGACTATTCGTAGAAAGTTCTAAGAATAGATCACCTCCAAAGTCATCATCGGCAATAACGGTCCACAATACATCACCGTCAGAACTAATTTTTGAGACGAAATTGCGATTGTCAGAATTGTTGACAGCTGTTCCTAAAATGGAAGCATTCGAACCGAGGTTTCCCGCTATGATCAAATCTCCATTGTTGTCCACGTGAATACTACCCAATAGGTCTCCAAAAGTCACAGTACCAGTAGCACCCTCTCCGGCTATGTTACCAGACCACAATAGGTCTCCACTTCAGTTGTACTTTCCGAGTACAATATCGCGTCCGTTTGTATCGGGTGCTGGGAACTGAGTCGTTCCTAGAGTAACAGCTCCATGAGTTTGACAAGCAAAATACGTGTTGTCATCTTGATCAGTGGCGACGAGAATACTCTCATCTTCTTCGTTCGCAGAACCAATGCTATTGGCCCACTGGTAGTTGGTACTTTGGGCAGTGGCAGAAGTGTAAGCCATTACCAGAGCCAGGAGTAAATATTTCTTCATTTTATTTAGATTTTAATTTTGGTTGCAAGTTATTTTGGGCACTGCCGCTCTGGAATAGGGCAAATACCCTAAATTGCTCCCATGCGAAATTTTACGTTTTGGATTTTTTTTGCCTTCAGTCTGCTCACAACACTATATGTCGAGGGGCAAGAAGCAGAATTAGATTCGCTCCTGTCTGTGACAGTTGAGCAAAGAGACACCGCTTGGGTTGATTTCACACTCAAGGCTTCTTACGGAATTGTCTATGATAATCCTCAAAGAACATCCTCTGCACTTCGTGAAGTTGCCGGGCTAGCTGAGAAGAAGAGATTCTCAAGGAGATCACCAAAGCAAAGAGCTATAAAGAAATTGCCAATGATCTCTCCATTAGTGTGAAGACCGTGGGCAATCATGTACAAAACATCTACGCCAAGCTCAAGGTGAGTTCAAAGGCCGAGGCGGTGCGTTTGGCTTACGAAAATCAATGGGTTTAGGCCCTTCTACTTCTTCCCAGAATAGATTCTGTATCCAGAGAATCTACAGTCGATTTTTCCATTGACGAGGTGGTGCGTATCGAAGGTTCTTAGTCCTACACTCTTCATCGCCTCTTCGTGCCCTGAAAGCAGCCACGCTTGATAGCCAGGATAGGCCTGTTTGAATTTATCTCCGATATCGTTGTACATCACTTCAATTTCACGAATCTTTATCCTTTCACCGTAAGGTGGATTCATCACCAAAATCCCCGGAGCTTCGGGAGGATCTTCGTCAAAGAAATCGGTGATTCTAAAGTTGATCGCTTCATCCACACCGGCCGATTCAGCCGCTTTTCGCGCAAGCTTCACGCTGGACATACTCCGGTCGTACCCCATGATTTGAAGGCCGCTGTCTTTAATGCGATTGACAGTCGCATTGTGAATGATTTCGTACAATTCAGAATCGAAATCCTTCCAGTGCATAAAGGCAAAATCTTCACGCAGAAGTCCCGGAGCAATTTTATTGGCAATGAGCGCCGCTTCGATGCATATCGTTCCGCTACCGCACATTCCATCTACAAAGTTTCGCTTTCCTTCATAACCAGCGATCATGAGCATCCCTGCAGCGAGACATTCATTTAGCGGTGCGATGGCTCTCGGTTGACGATACCCTCTCTTATTCAACGGAACACCAGAGCTATCAAGCGACACGGTCACTTGATCTCGATGAATTTTTACATGGAAAACAAGATCCGGTTCTCTGGTTTCTATGCTTGGTCTCTCGTTGAGTTTTTCGCGAAACTGATCCACGATCGCATCCTTACACTTTAGCGCTGCGAAATGACTATGCGTGAAATACCTTCCGCTCACTGCGGTCTTGATGGCAAATGATTTATCGACATTAAAGATCTCAGTCCAGTCAATCGAGGCGATACCATCGTATAAGTCATCCTCATTTTCAGCTCTAAACTTTTTAAGCGGTTTGAGGATGCGCAGAGCGGTTCTCAATCGCAAATTCGCTTTGTAGACCAAATCTTGATCAGCCGAGAAATAGACTGCTCTTTTACCCGTTCGGATGTCATTTCCACCGATGAGCTGAAGCTCTTTGGCTAAGACTTTTTCCAGCCCTTGCAAAGTGGTAGCCACCATTTGGAAACGTTTGTCTTTTGGTCGTTTACCCGCCTGCTTTCTTCG
>JAKVAV010000059.1:0-8179 GCA_022448105.1 Flavobacteriales bacterium
CAAAAAGATGGGCACAAAAGGCAGACTGTCTGCGAGTTAATCGGATAGAAATAGCATTGAAAAGAAAAAAGGCATCAGATTTCTGATACTTATCCTTTAGTTGATAGAAAAGTCTTTTCGATAAATGATTGAAGTTGACTGAATGAAACTGAGTAATGCTTTTGATCTAAGCTTCCATTTCATCTCAGAGCCGTTCACTATTGCGCTCCTTTTTGGGAACTATTTTTTCATTGGCAGAACATTGCTACATTAGATGAAAGCTAACCGAAATGAGACGAACATTTTCAGCAGTATATTCTCATATTCAACAAATGGTACTTGCAACTGTACTAATGGTTGCAGCAACTCATACTTGTTATGCGCAAAACCTTTTTTTGGAAGAGTGTTTCGTGGGTGGGGTTACCGCTGCTGGTCGGACAGGTGCATTAGGTCCAACTGACGGTAACTTTCAAATTCATTGGGAACAGGATCATACCTTAAGAAAAGCGATTCTATTTACTTACCGATATGGAAGGCCATCAGATAACGAAGTGATTCTAAACGGTGTTTCCATTCCTCTCACAATGGACAGTCAAATAGGCGGCGAGCATCCGGACCACGAGTTCATTGGGCAATTTGCGGTTCATGGAATTGATATAACTGATCATGTTACAATTTCAAATGATTCCATTTCAGTTTTTTTAGATGGATTTGAAAATTCTACACCTATTAATACGGGCTGGTGGAGTGTGATGTGCCTTTTCCTCTACGAAAGTCCAAATGCCAATCAGCCGATATGCCTGAGAACTTATACTGCTGATAGAACGCAATTTGCGTCTCAAGAATACAGTTTTGAAACCCCTAAGTTCAATGATGAGAAAGACTTTGGTTTTTCTATCTACTCAGATCGAATTACATCTGATGAGAGTGACCGAACAATTATCGGCATCAATTCTGAATTTCTCGGCAATATTGGAGGATCCGATGCTACTAATCCAATGTCTGGTTTCAATGATGCAGGTGTTCGCGGACATTTTTACTATGAAAACGGACAACTATTTGGGTTAGATGACGACATCTCAAATAACACTGTAGATGAGTCGGATGGCATCGCTGTTATAAACGAATATCTCGTTTCTCAAGATGATCAAGAAGTCTATTTAAGTGCAATAACATATCCGCCTGACGGTCGTGCAAACCCCCACCCCGCCTTCTTCCTTACCTACACTCCCGATTGTGCAGTACTCCCGGATTTATCAGAAGTAAACCGTCGCTACGATTACTGCCGTGGAGATTCGGTCGAGCTCACCACTACTGATGCTTATGATACTTTCAGTTGGAGCAAAGCAGAGGGCCTAAGTGACTCCACCGTGGCCAATCCTATTTGTTTTGCTGAGACCAGCGGCTGGTACACCGTAAAGATGTGGAATGCTGATGAACCAGGCTGTAGCCAGTCCCTGCCCATCTTTGTGGAGGTGCACGATATTCCAGAGCCGGAGCGGCTAACGGTAAATCCTTCTACCTGCCCTGAAAACACCGGGTTGATCCAAGCTTTTAATCCTGCAGGCAAGCCCACGCACCGCTACCGCTTAGACGGCGAGCTACAGGGAGGTAGTTCAAGCACCAACCTACCTTCCGGTCAGTACGATTACGAAGTTACTTCTGGCGCGGGTTGCAAGTGGGATACTACCGTTTGGGTAGGACTTAATCCCTTGCAGGAGGCATCCTTTGACCCCTTTCCCCGCACTGGCTTTAGCCCACTATACGTGATCTTTACCAATACCAGCACTCAAGCCACCAGCTATCAATGGCTGATAGACGGTGAGCTAATTTCAGAAAGTGAAAGTCTCTTTCAAAACTTTCCTGACTCGGGCAGCTTTGAGATTAGCCTAGTCGCTTACCTTTTTGAAGAGTCTTGTGCAGATACGGCTACGTTTATTTTGCGGGTAGAGCCAGGAATCTCTGTGATGCTTCCCAACATTATCACTCCCAATGGCGATGGTAGAAACGATAAGCTTATTGCCCAGCTGCAAGGTCTTTCCGCGTGCCGCTGGTCCATTTACAACCGCTGGGGAAATGAAGTGTACGCGGGTAGCCAAGCCACTCCATTCATCAACAGCGGAGAAAGTTTTGAACGCTTGGAGTTATGGAGCCCACAGGATGAAATCCCTGAAGGGCAATATACGGTGGTGGTGATAGCGGAAGGCCAGTCCGCCTCTGCTAAAGCTGCCTCGGATAGAATAGAACGCTTCAGTTTTGAGGTGACCTTGGTTCGATAATCGCATGTCGCCGAAGCTATCGCGCTTCGCCTGCGGCAACCTTCGCACCTCCGCTTAGTGGGTCTGGCGGTACGTTACTAGTAAACAGAGGATGGAAGAAGACTATTGGAACAAGACGGAGTTAAAGCTGAGCAGTTTTCGCTTGGGATTGTTCCAAATAAGATTTCTGTTTTGTTTCGATAAGCTTGCTGGCAAGTAGTTTTTAGTTTGATTTGCTAGTTTCGGTTTCAAGGTAGGTTTTGCGTCCAAATCGATTCTTCGCCCAGTAAGAGTACAATGGAACTTAACGTAATGTTAGCTCATATTCCTTTCAAATTCTTTGGATTTCTTGACGTATGAAAAACCCTAGAAATAACCACTTTGGACGGAGTAGCGCGATAAATGACCTTATAACTCCAAACCACCAGATACCGATATGTAGATTTTTTATGGGTAAGTAATGGTTCGACCGTTCCAATCTCAGGGATGGACTCCAGCAATTCTGTCGCACTAAGAATACGTTCTAGAACAATTTGTGCATATACAGTTCCCTGCTCTTCTTGGATGTATTTGATCGCCCTTTCCAGTTGCGTGAGTGCCTTCTTGGTCCAGATTACTTCAACCATTTATCCGCGGCTTCTTTCACTTGATTTTGAGTGAAAACCTCATTTCGCTCCTCTTGATTCTCAGATTCGTCGATATCAGCTAAAAGAGATAAATGTTGGTATACATCTTCTATCGTAGACCCTGGCGTGAGTTTATCCGCTATTTCGAGTAAGTGTTTTTTCAATACTTCCGCTTCCATAAGCAAAAGGTACAAAGGATATTTCAGATTATTCAAAGACAATGCAAGAAGAACGAAGACTGTATTCATCGACGGAACAACTTTTTACACCGGCCCGTTTGCCATCAAAAACCGCGGACCATCGTCAAATTCAGCCGTTTCTTCGCCAGTGCCGTAATAAAGCTCTCCATCCATCATAAAGAACATGATCTCATCATAAGGATCTTTCAATCCCGCGTGAACGTAATCGGCTTCCTGACCCGTGTAGTCATCGGTGGGTAGAGTAAACATTCCATCCCCATCAAAGCCTTGTTCAGGAAAAGTCCAGAAGGGGTTTTGAGCGGGTGCTTGTAGCCAAGCCGCTCCATTCATCAACAGCGGAGAAGGTTTTGAACGCATGGAGTTATGGAGCCCACAGGATGAAATCCCTGAAGGGCAATATACGGTGGTGGTGATAGCGGAAGGAGAGTCCGCCTCTGCTAAAGCTGCCTCGGATAGAATAGAACGCTTCAGCTTTGAGGTGACCTTGGTTCGCTAAACTTACACTGGATAAAGTGTGGTAAGGTGGTCCACCTCCGTCTCCGATCGCTTCACGGTCCGGAGCCACCTCCTCCAAGGAAGGAGAACAAAATCTCGTTTCAAAAACTGTATTGAATATCTTATTGGTCAAAGGCTTTTAGAAGGGAGGACAGCTTCAGTGTTGAGGTGACTCTTTTAAGCCTATATTTCCCCAATTTAAATCAGTCAAAGTCAATGAATAAGAATTTCTATAGAGAAATTCGCGATTAAAAAAGGCATCAGATTTCTGATGCCTTTCTCTTTATCCTTAAATAGGTTTGATCTCAAAGTCCTCCAGGAACTTCGTGGTAAACTCACCTTTTTTGAATTTTTCGTCTTCTAGAAGCTGAATGTGAAACGGAATAGTCGTCTTCACACCTTCAATGATGTACTCGCTGAGCGCGCGATGCATCTTCTTGATGGCTTCTTCCCGAGTTTGCGCTACTACGATCAGTTTAGAGACCATCGAGTCGTAATTCGGTGGAATGGTGTAGTCGGCATAAACGTGAGTATCGATCCGTACTCCGTGTCCACCCGGAGAGTGGTAATCTGCAACTCGTCCAGGTGATGGGCGAAAATCGTTGTAGGGGTCTTCAGCATTTATTCTGCATTGGATGGCATGCATCTTTGGGTCGTAATTGTGCCCGGAGATAGGAATACCTGCAGCAATTTTGATTTGCTCCTTGATGAGGTCAAAGTTGATAACCTCCTCGGTGATGGTGTGCTCCACCTGGATACGGGTATTCATCTCCATAAAGTAGAAGTTGCGGTGTTTATCCACCAAAAACTCTACTGTTCCAACACCTTCGTAGTTCACCGCCGCTGCTGCTTTGATAGCCGCATCACCCATTTTCTTTCTCAGTGCTTTCGTCATAAAAGGAGAAGGAGTTTCCTCAACCAATTTTTGGTGACGGCGCTGAATGGAGCAGTCGCGTTCGCTCATGTGACAGAAGGTGCCAAACTGGTCTCCGGCAATCTGAATTTCGATGTGCCGAGGCTCTTCGATGAATTTCTCCATGTAAATACCATCGTTCCCGAAGGCAGCGGAAGCCTCTCGCTGAATATCTTCAAAAGCTTTCAGCGCTTCTTCTTCATTCCAGACTACACGCATCCCTTTTCCACCGCCACCAGCAGTAGCTTTCATCATAACCGGCAGGCCAATTTCCAGTGCGGTCTTTCTGGCGTGTTCGGCACTTTCGAGCAGTCCTTCAGAGCCGGGAACACAAGGCACTCCTGCCGCAATCATGGTAGACTTGGCTGTTGCTTTATCTCCCATTCCTTCGATTTGTTCAGGAGTGGCACCGATGAACTTTATTCCGTTTTCGGCACAGATTCTCGAGAACTTAGCGTTTTCTGAAAGGAATCCATAACCCGGATGAATGGCGTCGGCATTGGTGATTTCTGCCGCTGCTATGATGTTCGGGATTTTCAAATAAGAGTCGGCACTTGGCGCCGGGCCAATACATACCGCCTCATCTGCGAATCTAACGGGTAAGCTATCTGCATCGGCACTGCTGTACACAGCAACAGTCTTGATGCCCATTTCTTTACAGGTACGAATCACCCTCAAGGCGATTTCACCTCGATTGGCAATCAGAATCTTCTTAAACATAAGTTAGTTTTTGATTAAGACGGGTCGACCAAAAACAACGGCTGATCGTACTCGACAGGCGTGGCATCATCTACCAGTACCTTCACTATTTTACCTTCTACTTCTGCTTCAATTTCATTGAAGAGTTTCATTGCTTCAATGATACAGATCACTTTGCCATTCTTAACATCATCACCAACAGAAACAAATGGATCTTTATCTGGCCCGGAAGCTCGGTAGAAAGTTCCAATCATTGGGGATTTCACGGTAATGTACTTCGAAGTGTCTTCTGTTTTTGTCTCGGCAGGTGGCGCTGCTGGCACTGGAGCGGCTGGTGCGGGTGGGGGAACTATTGGTTGCGGAGCAGCCATCATTTGTGGGATAGCCATTGGCATTTGAGGCTGGATATAGCCTTCTGCCTGCGGTGCACCCTTTCCTTTTTTCTTGGTTGGGTCAGATTTGATTGTGATCTTAAAATTAGACTGCTCGATTTCTACTTCTGTTACTCCAGAACGTGAAACGAATTTGATCAAATCTTGAATTTCAGTAAGTTTCATGGGTCAAACTGTTAGGTCGCTAAAGATAAAAATGTTTGATTAGTTCGCGGTGTATGCCCACTTGAGATATAGAGAACCCCAAGTAAACCCTCCACCAAATGCGGCAAGGACAATATTGTCGCCTTTTTTGAGCTGATCTTCCCATTCCCAGAGACATAGCGGGATGGTTCCATTAGTTGTGTTTCCGTATTTCTGAATGTTGATCATGACTTTGGAATTGTCCACTCCCATTCGTCGGGCGGTCGCATCGATGATTCTTAGGTTGGCTTGGTGAGGAACCAACCAGCTTACATCGTCACTTTTGAGATTATTGCGTTCCATAATCTCTGCCGAAACATCAGCCATTTTGCTGACGGCAAATTTGAATACGGTCTTACCTTCTTGATAGACGAAATGTTCCTTATTCTCAACTGTTTTGATGGAAGCCGGATTCAATGAACCTCCAGCTTTTTGGTGCAAGAATTCTCTTCCGCTTCCATCGCTGTGTAGAATAGAGTCTTGCACACCCAAGCCTTCGTCATTAGGTTCAAGCATCACCGCACCTGCGCCATCTCCAAAGATGATACAAGTGGCCCGGTCTTCGTAGTCAATAATGGAACTCATCTTATCGGCCCCTACAACAATAATTTTTGAGTATTTACCCGTTTCAATAAATTGAGAAGCTGTGGCCAATGAATATATAAATCCACTACAGGCAGCCATTATGTCATAAGACCAAGCATTGACCAGCCCACATTTATCAGAAATAATATTTGCCGTGGATGGAAAAAGGTGGTCGGGAGTCGCCGTAGCGCAGATCAGCATGTCCACTTCTTCGGGTTTAACACCAGTTTTTCTCAGCAATTCTTTGACTGCTGCAGTTCCCAAATCGCTTGTGGCTTTTGTTTGGTCTTTAAGTATTCTTCTCTCCTCAATTCCTGTTCTTGTCCTGATCCATTCATCGTTGGTGTCCACCATTTTTTCCAAATCGGCATTGGTCAACTTGTCTTCAGGAACATAACCGGCTATACCAGTAATCGCGGCCTTTCTATTGCTCATAGTGACGACGGTGAATTTTTGATTCTCGCCAAAGGTAGAAAACTTATCGATCTACTGTTTTTGGACTGAATTAAGTATTTGGTCAAAAAAAAATCAGCTCAGAAAAGAGCTGACTTTGTTCTTTATATTCCGTCAGGAGTTAGTCTTCCACCTTCTCCATGATTACTTTTCCCTTGTAATAGAGTTTACCTTCATACCAGTGCGCTCTATGGTACACATGTGCCTCTCCAGTGGTTTTATCAACCGCCAATGTCGGAGCAGAGGTTTTAAAGTGAGTCCTTCTCTTGTCTCTTCTTGTTTTGGAGATTTTCCTCTTAGGATGTGCCATT
Source organism: Flavobacteriales bacterium (assembly GCA_022448105.1). Classification (GTDB taxonomy): domain Bacteria; phylum Bacteroidota; class Bacteroidia; order Flavobacteriales_D; family Cryomorphaceae; genus JAKVAV01. Next base: position 7,095 of record JAKVAV010000059.1, read on the forward strand.
TCGACTTATTTTAAATTCTTCAAATTTTTTAATGCATCCCACCGCGGGTCCGTATCATCTTCTTGTTTTTCCTCGGTAGTGCTTAATCTTCTAATCGCTGCTTGGTTGCAGTCTTCAATCAAAGGGTGAACAGATTTACTTGGCATATTCAAGGCAATCATTTCGTAGACTCTTCTCGAAATATCAAGTTCGTGCTCACTGGGTAGCAGAACGATAATTTCATCCATGTCTTCGGGTTTTTCTTCACCATATTTTACGATAACTCTCTCTTCACATTCTATCTCAATGATCATATCGTCTCCACAACGGTCGCACATCACCTCTGCATCTCCAGAGGCATTGAAGTGAAGCATGATCATATTTGATGTTTTTTCCAATTGCAGCTGAACCTCAAGATGAGGATCTCTGAATAATTCACTATCGAAGAAATCAAAGAACGAGCGATCCAACTCAAAAGAGTACTCGTGAATCCCAGGCTTTAATCCATAAACCGGTAATACGAACTCCTTCATGACCATTCCCTAATGGGGCGGCAAAGGTAGACAAATTTTAATGAAACAAGCAAAGAGAATCTCTATTCTTTTTGATGGGTAACCAATGCATTAGCAGTCAATTGTCTATTTCGCATTCTGTTTTGGTAAACATCGCAGGCCAAATAAATGGCTTGTCTGAAGCTCTGCTCGTGGGCTATCCCTCTTCCAGCAATGTCATAGGCAGTTCCATGAGCGGGAGATGTCCGCACAATTGGTAAACCAGCCGTGTAGTTGACCCCATAATCGCCTGCAATAGATTTAAAAGGAATAAGTCCTTGATCGTGATACATCGCTAATACAGCATCAAACTCCTTGTAAGTATTTCCAGAGAAGAAACCATCAGCTGGATAAGGTCCAATAGCGAATATGCCTTGCTCATTTGCTTCTTTAATGGCTGGGATGATGATTTCTTTCTCTTCAGAACCCAGTAGCCCGTTATCCCCAGCATGAGGATTGAGCCCTAGCACAGCAATTTTTGGTTTTTGTATGGTGAAATCAGAACGAAGCGTTTTGTCCATAGAGAGAAGCATGGTTAAAATCTGCTCTTTGGTA
>JAKVAV010000059.1:8278-13613 GCA_022448105.1 Flavobacteriales bacterium
TGAGTCAACCTATTATCGGAAAAGGTTTTAAGGATAATCTCTGGCCCGATTCCATTCATATCTCCAAGAGTAATTCCTACCCTCAATCTCGATCTGCTCATGCGCTCATTTTCTTGAAGAATTCATACAATAAATGCACACCAAAGCCAGTGGCTCCTTTGGGAAGATAACCTCTTTTGGATGGAAGAAATGCGGGGCCAGCAATATCTACATGTATCCATGGATAATCGGTAAATTTCTGAAGGAACTTCCCTGCGATAATAACATCAGCCATTGGGGTTGAACCCAAATTTTTGGTGTCCGCTATATCGCTCTGAAGGTCTTGGTCGTAATCATCCCAAAGAGGAAATTCTACGAGTCTTTCATGGGATGCAAAACCAGCAGCAGCAAATTCTTTTTTGGTTTTTTCATCAGCTGTTCCCATGGTTGCTGCGGCATAATTTCCGATCGCTCTCATAGAAGAACCCGTTAATGTGGCGAAATCCATCACGAGTTTTGGGTTAAATTGTTTGGCATAAGCCAGAGCATCAGCCATCACTATTCTACCTTCAGCATCGGTGTTCATTACCTCCACTTGAGTGCCGTCGTAGATGGTGATGACATCACCAGGTGCGTAGGCGTCAGGTCCCGGTTGATTGTCGGTTGCAGGGATAAGACCTATGACGTGAATAGGCAACTCATTTAAAGCACAAGCATGAATGGCTCCGGCCACCGCAGCAGCCCCACCCATATCGCACTTCATGATGTCCATCGAGTTCGCCGTGGGCTTTAGACTAAGCCCGCCCGTATCGTAAACTATTCCTTTTCCAACCAAAACAATAGGCTCACTGTTTGAGGGATTGGCCGGCTTGTGCTCAATGATGGTGAAAGTAGGTTCTTTGGTGCTCCCTTGATTCACACTGAGAATACCACCCATTTTCAGTGTTTCAATTTTCGCTTTTTTGAAAACCTCTACCGAATAGTTTCCTTCTTTACCGGCTCTTTCAATTCTCTCAGCGAGTTTAGTTGCTGTGAGAATATTGGCAGGTTCGTTTACCAAATCTCGCGCAAAGCAGATTGACTTTATCAACCCATTCAATTCTTTTACCTTATCGGTGTCAGCTTCTATCTCTATGTTTTCTAGTTGAAATGGATTTTTCTCTCTTTTATATGTTTCAAAACGATAATCGCGTAAGGCAATTCCGAAGGCGATGGAAACCGAATTTTCCCCAATAACGTTTATGGAGTCTATCCTCTGACGGTAAAGCTCTTCCCATACTAATGCGCCAAACTGACGAGCCTCTTCCTTGAAACTTCTGCCATCGACATCTTTTGCACCTTGAATAATGAGCATCCCATTCTCGAAAATCGCTCTCGATTTCTGCCCAACTTCAAATTCCCTTTTTAGGGAGTTTGCTGTTTTATCTGTAATACTATCGACTATCGAAGAGGGAATCTGATTGCCTAAAAAGCAAAAAGAATTTTTGAGGCTTGATGAACGGAGTTTATTCAGGGTCGGCATCGGTGACTTTTTGGGAGAACAAAACTAACCTTTTCTCGGTGATCAACTCTGAGGGCAACCTGGACTGATTTTTGTTGTTTAATTATCCTTCATGACGTTTATCGTTATGCTTTTGCTACTTTAGGATTTTGAAGTTTTAGTTTGAAAAGATTTTTCCTATTCTCCTTTTTTGTCGCTTTTTCGCTTCAAATCTCTGCTACACACAACAGGGCAGGAGAAATTACATATCGCCATATTTCTGGAAATACATACGAATTCACCGTATACACCTATACCAAATCTACGGCTCCTGCTGATCGTCCATTTTTGCCAATAAATTGGGGCGACGCCAGCGGTCCGGATAGTCTGGAGAGAGCTGAAATCAATCTTATTCCAGATCGCGACGCCCAGGAGAATATCTACATTAAAGAGCATACTTTTCCTGGCTCAGGAGAGTATCAAGTTTGCATTACTGACCCAAACCGAAATGGCGGGATTTTGAACATTGATAATGGCAACTCTTTATTTGTTGTTTTCGCGATCCAAACCACGATACGTATTTCTGCGGCCATAGAACCGAATAACTCCGTGTTCTTCACTAATTTACCCCTCCAAGACGCGTGCTTGTTTCAGCCTTGGGTTTTTAATCCTGGGGCAGTCGATATTGACGGAGATAGCCTTTCCTACAGATTGGTAAATAGCATGGGTTCGGGCTGCGTGTCATTTGAGGATGGATTTTATGTTTTCCCAGATCAAGTAGATGCCCTAGGTTTTTCTCCAGACCCAACAAACAATATTAATATGGACCCAATAACTGGGACTATACTTTGGCAATCCCCGCAGAGAGTGGGAGAATACAATATTGCATTTGTAGTTGAAGAATGGAGGAATGGCATAAAGTTGGGTGAGATCATGAGAGACATGCAGATCTTAGTTGATGTGTGTAATAACACGCCTCCCGAAATAGGGGCGTTACCTGACACTTGTGTTGAAGCAGGCACCGAAATAAATTTTTTGGTAACTGCTGACGATCCAGAAAATCAAAATGTCACCTTGAATGGATATGGGTTGCCCTTCGAGGTCTCGAATGCTGCAACATTAATTCAGGAGGGTTTAATGCCACCTGTGGAAGCGGAATTTTCTTGGAAAACCGAGTGCGAAAATGTTCGTCTTGCGCCTTACCAAGTCACTTTTCAGGCAACTGATAACGATCCGGTTCCACTGGTCGATATCGTAACAATGAATATTACAGTGGTCGCTCCAGCACCAGAAAATTTACTTGCCGAAGCAGTGGGTAGTTCGATTCAGTTGAGTTGGGAGCCTTCCATATGCGACGAGGCCATAGGATATAAGATATACAGAAGAATTGGTCCTTTCGGCTTTGAGCCAAGTGCTTGCGAAACAGGGGTGCCCGAATACACAGGTTTTACGCTAATTGATACTACTTTGGGATTGAATACCACTTCCTTTTTGGACGACGACGAAGTACTTTTTGGACGACAAAATTGCTATATGGTAGTGGCTTGTTTTCCGGACGGTGCGGAGAGTTATGCCAGCAATGAATCCTGTGCAGAAATTTTATTTGGCCTACCTATTATTAAGAAAAACAGCATTGGAATTACTGATGCTGCTGGTATAGATACTGTAAGTTGGAGAAATCCGATAGACCTTGATTTGGATGTTTTCCCTGGCCCGTATCAATATAAGGTGCTTCGTTCTCAAGGCTACAACAGTGCTGATGAGATTATTTATGAGACCCCAACAGAAAACGATTTGCAAGATTTGGAGACTACTTTTACTCCTCCGCCTTTTACAAATACTGAAGACACCGCTCATACATATAGGATAGAATTGTTTAGCAACGGCGCTTTTGCTGCTCGTTCAAATCTCGCCTCGAGTATTTTTCTGGAACTAATTCCCAATGACAATAGAATAGAACTTAAATGGAGAGAAGAAACTCCCTGGCTCAATTTTGAATATGACATTTTTAGAAGGGGTGAAAATGATCTAGACTTCATCCAAATTGCCACAATAGATACTCTTGGTTTTCTGGATACGGGCTTGCAGAACAATGAAGATTACTGCTATTTCATTGTCGCTAAGGGCTCTTATTTCTCGGATCTAGAAAATGATACCTTGATTAACTATTCGCAGCGAATATGTTCGGCTCCCTTTGATCGTAATCCGCCCTGTCCTCCTGAGCTATTCGGCGATGCCGATTGTGTCGAAATGTTCACTGATTTAGAGTGGACGAATCCGAATGTCGTTTGTGATGACACTGATGATGTGTCGGGCTATAACGTCTACTTTAAACCAACGGTGAATGGAGAGTTTGTTTTAATTGAGTCAATTGAAGGTGAGTTTTCAACGGAATTGTTTCAAGATTTAATTGAAGAAAACTCGATATCAGGTTGTTACGCGGTTACTGCGCTCGACTCCCTCAACCTTTGGCCCGACGGTTCCCTAGTAAGAAATGAAAGTGACTTTAGTAATGAAGTTTGCTTTGACAATTGTCCAGCATACGCATTTCCAAATGTATTTACCCCCAACGGTGATGGAAGAAATGATATCTTATTACCATTCCCTGTGAGAGCCATTGATTCGGTGGAGTTTTCTATCTTCAATAGATGGGGAGGGCTTGTTTTTGAAACGACAGACCCCAGAATTCGATGGGGTGGAGAAAATAAAGATTCTGGAGAATTGGTATCAGACGGCACCTATTTTTACGTTTGTCGTGCATTTACCCGAAGGCTTACTGGAATAGAGTCGATCGAGATATCTGGCTATGTGACTATCTTTGCTGATGAGTCAACGAATTTTGAATAGCACTTAATGTTTACGGGAATTATCGAGACCCTCGGGGAAATCACTGCAATTTCGAAAGAAGGGAAAAACATTCATTTCACTGTCAAATCAGGAATTACCGACGAACTCAAAGTTGATCAGAGCATAGCTCACGATGGAGTTTGTCTTACTGCCGTCGAAGTTGCCGATGAGCATCATGTTGTAACGGCCATAGCCGAGACCTTGAGAAAGACTAACCTTGAGGGCTGGAAGGAGGGCACGCAAGTAAACCTAGAAAGATGCATGCCAATGACTGGCCGTTTTGACGGCCACATCGTTCAGGGACATGTAGACACAACAGGAGAAGTCACGGAAATTTATGAAGAAGATGGCAGTTGGCGCTACTTCTTCAAGCATCCTGTCGGGCTAGACTATGTTACGGTTCCCAAAGGATCGATAACTATAAATGGAGTTAGCTTAACTGTCGTAGATAGTTCTGAAAAAGGGTTTTCAGTGGCAATCATACCCTACACTTATGAGCATACTGGTTTCAAAAACTTCAAGGTTGGTGAGAGGGTCAATCTAGAGTTTGACATCATTGGCAAATACGTGAAGGAGCTCTTGAAGCGTCAAAACGCTCAGAATTAAAATACTTCAGAAGCAATTTGTTTCACGGCTGCTGATCTGCCCATCGTGTAATAGTGCAAGCATGGAACTTTATGCTCCAAAAGCTCTTGACTCTGCTTGATACACCATTCGACACCCACCTTCTGAACTTCCTCGTTGGTTTTACAATCCATGAGCTTGTCGGCGAGTTCGTCGGGGAAATCGACGAAAAAAGTCTTCGGTAAGAATTGGATATGCCTCAATGAAGTGATGGGTTTCAAACCAGGGATAATGGGCACTTCGATTCCTATTTCTCGACACTTTCTTTCGAACTCAAAGAACTTTTCATTGTCAAAAAAGAGCTGTGTCGTTATGTACTCTGCACCCACATCTACTTTCCTTTTGAGGTAAGTCAAGTCAGTCTTAATGCTCATGGACTCGTAGTGTTTCTCAGGGTAACCTGCC
>JAKVAV010000006.1 GCA_022448105.1 Flavobacteriales bacterium
GTTTGACAATTCCTCCTCCTCGGGATTTTCTGAGAGATGCTCCAAGATGAGGTAGGCTTGATCGTCATAAGCATATATCTCATCTCGAATTCTTATCCAGTGGTCAACTCTAGACTGATCGTATTGATTCCAAGCACCCACATTTCCAAGTGTATTGTTTTGGGTAAATCCTTTACTTAGATCAAAACGAAATCCATCAACCTTATACTCTTGAATCCAATAGCGAAGATTTCTCTCTACAAATTTCTGCACATCAGTATTGTCGTGATTATAGTCGTATCCCACATTAAAATCATGCTTTGGAATGACATTAAACCAAGGATTTTGAGCTGTAACCGGACCAGCTGCTCCATTTTCTGAATACATCCTTACTTGCGGGTTTTGCCCGAATGAATGATTAAATACAGCATCAAGAATGACAGCTATACCGCTTTGATGACATTTATCGACAAACTCTTTTAGCTTTTCTTCTGTTCCGTAGTACTTGTCGGGAGCGAAGAAAAACATAGGATTGTATCCCCAAGAAACATTCCCCTCAAACTCCATTATCGGCATAAGCTGAATAGCATTTACACCAAGCCTTTCGAAATAAGTAAGTGTATCAATTAATGATTGATAAGAATGGTCTTCTAAGAAATCTCTTATCAGAACCTCGTATATAACCAATTGGTCAGATGGCGGACGCTCGAAATCATCAACCACCCAATCGTACCCCTCTTGAGCCGTTTGAAAAACTCCCACTATCTCGGTAGTGAGACCTGTGGGATATTCAATTAAATTAGGATACACACTTTCTGGAATGAATGGATCATTCCAAGGATCCAAAATCTTCTCGCAGTAGATATCCGCAATTCTGAGATCTTCTTGATCAATACTGTACTGGAACCTATACTCTTGGCCCGCCACAAGATTATCAATCTGCAACCAGTATCTATCTCCCTCAGGAGTGACATTCATCAAATAATCAGCATTGAATTGCCAGCTATTGAAGTCTCCTAAGACGTAAACAAAATCTTTGAATGGTGCATTTAACTGAAGAACTACAGTATTGTCATCGATGTAGTTGATCCCATCTTCAACACCAGCTGGAGAAGGAAGTACCTGAGGATCGTCTTGAATGATGACAAAGGTTGAATCTGTGATAATTGTTGAACCATTATCTGCTTCCATCCAAAGCCAATGTTGACCGGCAGGAAGCGAAGTAAGGTCTACTGTGGTTTCAACGATTTGAGTGGCAGAGCCTGATCCAACAATGTCGTCATCTACATAAAGCGTAATTTCTGAATCTTCATTCGACTGGCCCACAAATTCATAATTATTTACCGGATCAAGAATGATCTGTCCACTTGATGGAGAAGTAATTGCGGCGGCAAAAACTCCTGCCGGATAGACATTTATAAAAATATCAGAACCATCCGCATCCCTTCCGACGATGGTGCCGGTTTGATTTCGAAAAACAAAAGAAAGCTGTTCTAAATTTTCATCTCCGTTGAGACCATAAAAGTCGATTATGTTATAAGAGATTTCATGGACGTTAGGACTCACAAAAGTCATAATAACATCCAAGTCTGCGGTTCCCCAGTTGCCTTGAACATTTTGCCAACCATCCAAACCTTCAATGATATTTCCTGTGTGTGCATACACTGGAACCACTCCTACCAAGTCACCATTACCTTCTGTCGCATTGAAGGTAATTGTCACATTGTCGTCAATTGTCGGGAAAGGTGGATCGATAGTTACAACTTGAGCATTGATCACACCCATCAGAACAATTAGGAGGAGCAATGAAATCAACTTCTTCATCCAGATCAAAATTGGTTAATAAATTATAAGTGTTAAAATTACACTTTATACCCATACGTCAAGAATTTTTGCTGAAAAATTTTCTACTTAATGTGAATCCAATGATGTAGTAAATAGCAAAATCAATTCTTCACAAACCCGTGAAACGCGTTTTCGAGCTTCACAAAATAGAAGCCTTCAGAAAGAGTTTCGACATTAGTTGAGATACCTGTTCCTTCTTGGACTATCCTACCATCAGCGGATATGATGCAAAAATGATGTACCTCATTGAAGTGCAAAATATCCGAAGTTGGATTGGGATAAATCTTCAACTCTTGCCTTGCAATGTCCTTATGTGAAAGTTGGGTACTGTTAGATGCTCCAGGTGTTGAATTTGAGAAAAGAATCCAAGGATTTTGAGCATCAACCTCTCTCCCGTAGCTAAAATCAGACGGAAGAGCAGGAAATGTCGTCGCATCTACCCATCTTATTCCATCGTTTTCATTTCGAAATAGTCCTATTCCCTCTCCTCCAGCACTCAGCTTAAAGTTTGTGTGAAAATCACCTTGATGCAGATCCCGATCACACCATACCAACAAGTGTTCTCCAGAACTTATCGAATACGCTGGAAAAGACCATTTGGTAGGAGAGCCCAAATTGTCAGTCAGGAAATAACCTTCTAAATCCACTGATGCATCGGACGGATTATAAATTTCAACCCAATCATCAAATTCGTTTTCTTCATCCGAAACAACAATGTCATTTGAGCTCATCAGCTCATTTATCACCAAATGATTTTGGACAGAATTGTAGATCTTTCTTGGCTCGCAATTGATACTTCTATTCACTCCATCGGAGGATTCCAGAATGATATTATAAGATAGATCAAAGAAGTTTTGAGGAAGCTCAACTTCAAAAGAAATCTGATCTTCAGGACTTGAAATGATTTGGCTTTGCTGAGAAACTCCATCAATGAAATAGTCAAGCTGGGCGGTTTGACAATTTGGACCTTCGATCGTCAAATCGACTCTGAAGATATTCGGGAACTCGGAAAAGTCTTCTCTTACAAAGGTTGGAATTGGAGCAATAGCAAACGGCTCCAATTGATTGAGAGCCGATTCTGCTCTAAGCCCTGCAAATTCAAGAGTACCATAATCTACATGACCTCCTGCATTTTCAACTAGGGAATTCAAAAAATCTTCATCATCAAATCCCCAATCCAAAGGTCGATATGGATCTGCCAACGCAAATTCCTCTATGAATGCCTGGAGACTGGAAATAGATTCTTGATGCTCCTCCGTGTAGTAAAAATTTTCAAGCAGGTCGTTAACATAGTAAGAGAAAATGTCTCTGAACGAATCAACACCCATTAAACGATTAAAGAGCGGCCTCTGCTGTCCTGTCTGACTCCAAGTGTATATGTTTCTATCTGACCAATTGCGATCAAGCCAGTCTATGCCCCAGGTGTTGTCTAAATCATAAGGGATATACTCAAACTGATTACTGAGTGGATTATGGTACAAATAGAAGTTGTTCTGATTGTAGATATAGCCATCCCAATTGCCTGTCAAAACATCGATAGCAGCTACTTTTAAATATGCGTAAACATTAAAGTATTCGTGAGCCTTACACTCAAATTCTTGGTTACCAGAAAAATTCAAAAACTGAACATATTCCGCTAGATCCGCATAGTCATCCTGTTGTGTATTGGTCTTTAGCTCATAAGTTCTCGATCCCCAGGGAGCTACTTTGTAATCGTCTGGATTATTTCCCAAATAGGACAGATTGGCTGGATATCGACATTTGTACAAATTACCTGATTGCGCTCCAAATCGGGCCTCGCAAAATTCTTCATCGATATGTTCGGTATTCAGATAAAGACCAAAATATTCGCCATTTATGAATACTTGAACGTGATTAGATCGTGGTGCTGGGATACTCATGCTCCTAAATAAATCCCAGCAAATTCGGGACCTCATCATGGAGGGGTCATTTACTTCTGCATTCAAATTGAGCTTTTCAAAACCGAAGTACTTACGCCCCTGGACAAAGCTATTGAAGGAAATCTTGAATGACTTTTTAATCTTATCTCGTGATGTATTTCCTCTGAATCGAAAGCCCACATCCTGAAGTGTATCTTGCTGTGTGGAGGATTCAAAAACAAACTGAACGGGATACTCGTGGTTAGAATACCAATTTTCTTCCAGATATAATTCCTCCAAACTATCGACATCCAGATTAATGTGCACTCTTGGGATTTCAGTCGTCGTGTAGACAGGACCCGGATCCGGAAAGTTGGGTTGACAAAAAGATTTTAGAGCCGATGCAAGTGAGAAGACGACGAAAATTATTTTTTTCATTGCTTCACAAATTTACCTCTAAGGCGCTCTCCATTTTGGTAGGTTATAACCAAGTAAAAACCTGCAGGCAGTTCATCCACATTTGTTGTGGATGAACTTTTATGTTCGTTTCTTACCACCTGCCCCAAAGAGTTGTAAAAAGTGATTTGATAAGTCCCTTCCAATGGCACGTTCAATTCTTCCAATACTGGATTTGGGTATAGCTTCAAGTCAGAACGGGGAATATCTGATGTAAATAGCGGATTACTGAAATACAACCATTCAAAAGCAGCGGGAAATTCTTGAGCCCAAAACCACTCGCTGTGTTGACCATTAGGGACGAACTGATAGTTTAGCTCATTTTCTTCAAACCCTTCATTTGAGAGTAATGCAATCATATTGATAACCTCTTGATTAAGAAACTCGCTTTCTTGACCTCCGGCTAAGAAATAGAACTGCATGTCTTCATTCTTTCCGACCTCATCGGCGAAGTCATAAATAGAATCGTTGAACCAAAATGAAGGGGAGAAAACTCCTACTTTAGAGAATACCTCTTGATATTTCATTCCGCCATAAAAGGAAATCAATCCACCGAGTGAACTACCCATTAATCCTGTGAATTCTCTTTGTGGAAGTGTACGATACTCTAAATCAATGGCCGGTTTCAAAGTGTTTACCAAAAATTCTACATATAAATCTCCCTCACCACCTCCATAAACAGGATGAGAATAAGGAGTATACTCTTCTATTCTCAGGCTACCTCCATTGTCTAGAGCCACGATAATAGCACCATCATACCCATCATTTTCAAACATGAGCATGGCCTCATCTATCTCCCACTCCCCAGCAAAAGACTCTTGATCTGAGAAAAGATTTTGACCATCGTGCATATAAAGGACGGGGTAGTCAATTTCGGTTTCATCATAATTTGAAGGAAGCAAGACCCTTATTCTTCTAGTACGATTTAGTTCTGTCATGTAGAACTCGTCATCAAATACTACAAGATTCTCTGGTAGATCGTCAGGCAGAAATTCTCCTTCCCATGAAAGAACATCAATGAATACCGTATCACTAGAAGAAAAATCAAAAAGGCGATTTGGCAAAAATCCCCCAGAAACGCTGCCCTCCACTGTTTGCCAAGAACCCCGGGTAATTTTTCCTTCAAAGACGTTTGCTACCTCAGGAGCAATTTCTAAAATCCACACATCTTCCTCAACCGAAAAAATCCAATCTGCACTACCAGGATTCCAATCATTTGGTTCTCCAGCAAAGTAGATTTGATCCTCTTGAGGAGTGTTTGAGGGGAGCGAATTAATTACGATCGCTCTTTGGCCGATAGCGACATTCCAAGAAAGGAAAAGAAGAAGTGAAATGGTTATCCGCATAGGAACTGATAAAAAAAGGTGTCCGCAAAGACGGACACCTTTTGGACTTTCATCGATAAATCAAATTACTTCACCATCAATTTGTAAACTCCGCGCTCATTGCGCTCGTTTATAATATCTAAGAAGTAAAGCCCCGCAGGAAGATCATTAGTATTAATCTCTGTGCGCGTAGAAGTGATTACCATATTCTCAGTTACGACCTTACCCGCAACATCAATTAGGTTCATTCTAAGAGTGTGACCATTGGGATTCTCCACATTTAAGAATGCCATATCAGAAGAAGGATTCGGGAAGATAGCTACCTCGCCCAGCTCTAGATCTTGAGCACTTAGAGGTAGAGTTGCACATGAGTTGAAGGTAAAGCCCAATGTTTCTGGCTCACCGCTTCTAACGTGATTTCTGTTGAACCCTCCAATTCCATTAGACTGGCCGCACCCTGCTGTTTCGAAATCGAAACTCTCTTCGTTTGCTGGCACATTTACGTCACCGTTTACAAACTTGAATTGAATTGAGGCTGGACCTTGCACATTTAAGGTGGCTTCAAATACACCATCTCCATTTCCATCAGTCATCTGAGTAGCACCACCCTGCCACGCTGGATCAGTGAAACCACCTATGATCCATACTCCTTCGGGCGAAATTTCCTCAACCTCATTCATGTTAACCAAGAAGGTAATAGGAGCTGGATCTGGATCTACGAGGCAGTCAGTTGTTCCACCAGAACATTGTGCAAAGCAATTATTCTCTATGTTATCTCCACCTTCTACCACGGTCACTCCTCTATTGCCATTGGTCGCACAATCACCAGGCACACTTTCGTCAAATCCCCAGTCATTTCCGTTGACAAATTTGTATTCATAATCACCTGGAGGGACATTTACCACTAATTCGTAAATCCCACTACCTATGTCCGTCATCATTGACTCACCCGGCTGCCAGTTTGCACTGAATCCAGCTGCAGCTTGCCAATTTCCAGCAACGTGAACCCCGTTCTCACTAACCTCTTGTAATGACATATTAACTCTAAACGTGAGTTGCACAGGTTCTGAACAAACGTCACATGTACCGTAGCAAAGAGGATCATATACACCATCTTCAGAAGTCACAGTAATTGTTCTATTACCATCAGTAGCACAGCCTCCAGGTATTTGCTCGTCCATTCCCCAAAAATCACCATTCAAAAATTTGAATTGGTAAGTTGCATCTGCGGCAACATTGGCAACGAAAGCATAAACATTTCCTTGAGCACTGAATGCCTTTGAAAGCTGTGGAGTCCAGTTAGGGTTGCTGAAGTTACCGGCAACGTGAACACCTAATTCATCAATATCCAAATCTCCCATATCAACTTGAAGTCTAACTGCTACTTCACCGGCTGGAGCACTTCCACTAAAAGTGACTGCTGGTAAAACGTATCCATCAGGCAAGTTTGCTGCATCTCCATGCCAGTCGGATACAGAAAACGCTCTATTATCATTTCCAAGACCGCCTTCTTTTTGACTAATTGCAGGCACAGACTCTACACCTGGCCAGTCATTGTCGTTAATAAATTTGTACTCGTACTCACCTGCAGGAATGTTTACAGTCAATTGGTAAATTCCATCCATATCATCATCAGACATTGTTGATTCTCCTGGTTGCCAGTCAGCAGAAAACCCTGCTTCTTCTTGCCAGCTACCCGCCACGTGAACGCCGTTCGGTGAAACCGTCTCGCCGTTCATATCCACTTGAAAAGTCACACTAACCTGCGCCATGGAAGCTGTTCCAAAGAGCGCTGCTAGTGCCATTAAGTAAACTTTCTTCATCCTAGTTTAATTTTAAAATTTGAATAGAGTTATTGTTCTTTATACACTAACAAAATTAGACTATTTTTGAAAACCTTCGACACGAATTATTGTTTTTCACTGAATTTGAACTTTAACTACTGATTATCTGATGATTATAAAATTTAAAAATCTAGGAATCCTAATAATTTTCTTTACCAATACCCTATATTCAAGCAATTTTTCAAACATTTCTTCGGACAAAAGAAGTAGTAATGTAGTAGTAGAACCACCTCACTGGTGGGTGGGATTGCCAGACCAAAACCTTGAGATAATTCTCCATGGGGAAAACATAGGGCTAAATGAGTTTGAGCTCTCAAAAAAAGCAGTTGGTGTATCGATTACAAAAACAACTATCCTCCCAAATCCGAATTATATCATCCTACATATAACCATTGAAAAATCTGCCAACGCTCAGATTCTCTCTTTCAAATCGGAAGGAGAAGCAGGAAAGTTCAATTTTGAATACGAACTAAAGTCAAGAAACTCCAAAGATCGAGGGCTCTCTGGTGACGACTTCATTTACTTGATCACCCCAGATCGTTTTGGCAATGGAGATGCTTCGAACGATAGCTTTGATCACTTCAACCAAACGGGAGTTAACAGAGAGGAACCTTACGATAGACACGGTGGTGACATTCAGGGCATAATTGATCACTTGGACTATATCGAAGAACTCGGTGTGACCGCAGTTTGGCCCAACCCCCTTCTTGAAAATGATCAGCCTCATGAATCTTATCACGGCTACGCCATCACCGATCATTTTAATATCGATCAAAGATTTGGATCAAATGAACTTTTCCACACCCTTATGGACTCCTTAGAGTCCAGAGATATGAAAATGATTATGGATGTAGTCTACAACCATATTGGAAATGAGCATCATTTGTTCAAAGACATCCCGGACAGCAGTTGGTTTCATTTTCATGATGGATTCTTTCAGACCAATTATCGCGCTCCTGCCTTGATGGACCCTTATGCTTCGGATTTTGATAAGGACAAAATGACCGACGGGTGGTTTGATAAACACATGCCAGATGTAAATCAAAAAAACAGTCATGTCGCTAAGTACTTTATTCAGCAGACCCTATGGTGGATCGAGGAGTTTGGGATTGACGCTCTGAGAATTGACACCTATGCTTATCCCGATCAGGCTTTTATGAGAAATTGGGGGAAAGCGGTAAAAGATGCCTTTCCAGAAATTTTCCTTTTTGCGGAAACTTGGGTACATGGTACTTCAGTACAAGGTTGGTTTCTCGGCGATGCTCTGGGCCCAGAAGAGAATTACTTAGATGCTTTGACAGATTTTCAGGTTTACTACGCCTTTAATGATGCCATGAATCAAGGACAAAGTTGGACCGGCGGTATTGCTAAAATGTACTACACACTCGCTAAGGACTACGTCTATGATCACCCTGAAAAAATGGTGACGTTTTTAGACAATCACGATTTAGCACGTTTTTCTGGTGTAGTAAACAGAGACTTTGACAAATTTAAAATGGGTGTGGGCATGCTCATGACCATGCGGGGAATACCCAGTATCTATTATGGAACCGAGATTTTAATGAGCGAAACTGATGGCCACGGAAAAATTCGTGAAGATTTCCCTGGTGGCTGGCCAGCAGATAGCTTGAATAAGTTTAGGGCAGAGGGACGGTCAGAAATGGAAAATGAAGCGTTTGACTACATCTCGGATTTAGCCAAGCTAAGAAGTGGAAGCTCTGCGCTCTCCGCTGGAAATACAACTCAATATGTGCCAGTGGACGGATTGTATGTGTATTTCCGATGGGATGAAATAGAAACCTACATGATAGTGGTAAACACGAGTGAAAAGGAAGTTTCGAGTCCAATTGAGAAATATGATCAGTTTCTCGGAGCACAAACTATTGAAGGTCGTAAACCAATATTAGAAGATGCTCTGACAGGAGAATCTGTGTCTGCGACTGAACAGATAATTAGTTCCCCTAAAAGCTTGAATATCTACAGAGTAATTCCATTTATGCCTTAACCGAATCTGTATCTTTTACCATGAGGGTCATGACACCTGCTAGTATCATAGTGACACCACCCAAAATGAGGGCATAAATAGACTCATTATTAAAAAACGAGCTCAAGAGAAAACCTAGAATTCCCGCCGCCACAATTTGGGGTATGACAATGAAAAAATTGAACACTCCCATAAAATAACCCATGCGGTTAGCCGGTAATGCTCCCGCAAGCATAGCATAAGGCATGCTCAAAATACTTGCCCAGGCTATCCCAACTCCAATCATTGAAATCCACAAGAGATTTGGGTCAGATATGAAAAAAATTGAAATCAGACCGACTCCACCAGCGGTAAGACAGATCAAGTGTGTGACCTTCCGACTAGTAGCCTTTGCCAGCAGAGGCAATAAAAATGCTGCTAAAGCGGCGATTCCATTATACACTGCAAATAAAACACCCACCCAGTCAGCACCTTCATTGTACTGTTCACGAATGCTTTCTAAGCTCAGTATCAACTCATCATCAATATCCATATCGTACTTCCCTTCTTCGTCAAGAAGAAACTTGGCAAAATTAACATTGACACTCACCTCTTCAGCTTGAGAAAAAGCGGCCATGTATTCATCAAAATCCGATGATATCTGCCCGGCTTTTTCAGATTCCAGTGCTTTTGAATCTGATTCAAAAGACTGCTTCAAGGAGCTCACTTGTTCCAAATCCAAGTTCATATCATAAGTATGGCTAGTGACTCCGGAAGTGGTATAAATCCACATCGCAAACAATGCAAACCATGAAAAAAATTGAACCAAGGAAAGTTGCACCATGGTTTTAGGCATTTGAAAAATGCCTACAAAAGCTTCTTTGAGACCAGTGAAAATTCCTTTTTTCTCTTCCTTCTCCTTCAAAAACACCTCCATGTCTTCAGGAGGATATTCCTTGGTTTTTACAACCGTCCAGACAACTGCTAACAAGAATGCAGCTGCTCCGAGGTAAAAGGATAACTTAACTGAGTCCGCAATTTGTCCTTCAGGAGCAGTGTTGCTTACACCAAACCAATTGTTGAACATCCATGGCAACATCGAGGCGATAACAGCACCTGTTCCGATAAAGAAACTCTGCATGGCAAAACCTTTAGTTCGCTGCTCATCTGGAAGCATATCTCCCACAAAAGCTCTGAAAGGTTCCATGGAGATATTTATTGACCCATCCATCAACCAAAGTGTGCCAGCAGCAATCCAGAGTGCGCTGCTATTTGGCATAACGATTAGAGCTATCGAGGCTAGT
Source organism: Flavobacteriales bacterium (assembly GCA_022448105.1). Lineage (GTDB taxonomy): Bacteria > Bacteroidota > Bacteroidia > Flavobacteriales_D > Cryomorphaceae > JAKVAV01. Next base: position 10,597 of record JAKVAV010000006.1, read on the forward strand.
ATGGCACCCGCTAAGAAGAAAGGGCGTCTCCTACCTAGTTTATTCCAAGTTCTATCACTGTAATAACCTACAATTGGCTGGACAAGTAATCCTGTCACTGGAGCGGCTAACCATAAAATTGGCAGTTCATCTTTACTTGCTCCTAGCGTTTCAAAGATTCGGCTCACGTTAGCGTTTTGGAGCGCGAAACCAAACTGGATCCCCAAAAAGCCAAAGCTCATATTCCAAATCTGCCAAAAACTCAATCTTGGTTTCTCTTGCATAGGTAAGTAGTTTAATGAGTGGCAAAATAAAGAAAAAACATTGGTGTCAACTTAACACTAAAATAAAAAAGGCGTGGCTCATGAGCCACGCCTTTTTCCAGATAGTTGATTTAACCACCTAATTTTTTACCACTCTCACAGTTCGAACTCCGAGACGGTCATAAAACCTAAAAGTATACTGTCCTGCTGGCTGCCCAATTAAGTTGTGAGTTAACCTGATGGCATTTTCGTAATCGACAGTTTGTAATAAAAATCCCTGAATATTGTACACTCTGTAAAACCCGGTGCTTCGGTAAGGAAAGCTAAACGTGACTCTACCTCGAGTAGGATTAGGATAGGCAGTAATAGGCTCAAACTGCACAGGTCGGGTAAAGCTACTGTTTAAAACTAATGAAGTTTGGAGATTGTCAATAGTAAGAACACTTTCTTCAGAAATACCATCCATCTCTTTACTAGAAAAGAATTTGATAGCTACCATATCTGCTTCAATAGAATTTTCTAAGAGCAATTGTTTGTATTCTACCATTACAGTTTGATAAGATTCTGTGGGAAGCAAATCGATTGTTGTGGTGAAAACAGGTGTCGGAGTTTCCCCGTTACTCTGAAAAAATGTCAATTCTACCTCTGCTTGATCTTGGATAGCCTCGTACTTATAATCAAAACTCAAAGCGCCATGACTTTCGACAAGCTCAACCACAGGCGTGTCGTCTACATATGAGGACCCTATCATCGCCAAGGTTGCCTCAGCCTGATCAAATTCGGCTGTGGTTTTCAGCTCGATTGCGTACTGTCCTTCCGACGCGTCGGTTGATCTTTCAAATTTTGGATTCACCAAATTCAACTCAACATCGACATAGACGGGAGACACAACTGCTGGAAGTTCTTCCCAGATTTCAAAATCACCATTTTCGATTATATCTGATCCACCTTCAAAAGCGAGGTTATCAATTTCCATCCAAGCTCCTGACGTATAGTTTTCGTCGTCGCTCACAAGGTCAGCGGTAGCAAATCCAATGACAATTTGATCGAATTGGATGCCTAATGGGGCACCAAAATCAAATACTTCATTTCCCATAGTCTTTTCGCCAGAAAGTGGGAAGAAGAAGGTTCCAGTTCCCATCGTACCCTCACCAACTGGGGTACCATCGTTTTTTACCTGAACAATGACAAAACCAGACGATTCGCTAGGAAAATCATAAGCCATATCAACTGAAACACCCGAAATATTCGGATCAGACGCAGGAATCCCACCTTCAAACACTAAATTTTCACCATCTTGAGAAGGTGTGTTTCCCAAAATATAGAAAGCTGGATATACCTCTTGGTCTACCTCGATATTTTCTAGCCTGAGCAAAGACTCATTGCCATTTTGGACTCTGGTAACATTGGCTTCTCCGGCATCAATAAAGATTTCGTGATTTGAGCTAATCGCTTCTACGCTCATAGCTGGTTGATCGAATAGTTCTACATCGATCCATTCTTCGAAACTACCGTTTTCTACTTGCGCGAAGGCAGCAGATCCAAAGAGCATACATGTTAAAGGAAGTAAAGTTCTTTTCATATTCAAACAAGTTTTTAGCAGGCCCAAATGGGCGGATAGCTCTACGAGTCGAAAAGAACTTAGGTTACAAATTACTAATCTCTCATCGCCTTAAAGGCATTGATCAGTCCATTGGTGCTTGCATCGTGGGTATCCACAAATTCATCTCCTACTAACTCTGGAAGTATTTTTTTAGCCAATACTTTACCGAGCTCTACACCCCATTGATCGAAAGAGAAAACATTCCAAATAACTCCTTGCACGAAAATCTTGTGCTCGTACATGGCAATAAGACTTCCTAAAGTTCTGGGGTCCAGTATTTTCACCAAAATGGAATTCGTTGGTCGATTGCCTTCAAATACTTTGTGAGGAACTAACTTCTCAACTTCTTCATTGGAGATTCCAGATGCTTGGAGCTCGGCTCTTGCTTCATCCGATGACTTCCCTTGCATCAAAGCTTCGGTTTGGGCAAAAAAGTTGGCAAGTAGCTTTGGATGATGATCTCCAATGGGGTTTTGACTATTGGCAGGTGCAATAAAGTCACAAGGAATCAACTTTGTTCCTTGGTGAATCAATTGGTAGAATGCATGTTGTCCATTTGTACCAGGTTCTCCCCAGATGATTGGACCAGTTTCGTACGAGACCTCTTCTCCGTTTCTGGTCGTTGACTTCCCGTTGCTTTCCATGTCACCTTGCTGGAAGTAAGCTGCAAACCGATGCATGTACTGATCGTAAGGAAGAATTCCATGGCTAGCTGCTCCAAAAAAGTTATTGTACCAAATTCCCAGCAGGGCAAGGATACCTGGAATACTATCAGATTTTTCCTTCCGGAAATGATCATCCATGGCAGCCGCTCCTTCAAGCATTTTCTTGAAATTGTCATATCCAATTCCTAAACAAATTGATAAACCAATAGCCGACCAGAGTGAATACCTTCCGCCTACCCAGTTCCAAAACTGAAACATGTTCGCGGTGTCAATTCCAAAAGCTGCGACACCTTCGGCATTTGTGGATAATGCAACAAAATGCTTAGCGACATCAGCCTTGCTACCTCCATTCACTAAAAACCAGTTTTTGGCAGAGTTTGCATTAGTCATAGTCTCCTGAGTGGTGAATGTCTTGGAGGCAATGATGAAAAGTGTGGACTCAATATTCAGGGACTTCAGAGTTTCAGCGATGTGGGTTCCATCAACATTACTCACGAAATGCAGATTCAAGCGAGTGGAATATGGCTTTAAAGCTTCTGTGACCATAACTGGTCCAAGGTCAGACCCCCCAATTCCTATATTGACCACATCAGTAATTTCTTTCCCGGAATATCCCCTCCATTCACCAGAGATCACTTTTCCAGAAAACGACTTCATGTGAGCTAGAACCTCTTTAACGGCTGGCATCACATCTTCTCCGTCGATCAGCACCGGATCAGCACCTTGATAACGAAGTGCGGTATGCATTACTGCTCGATCTTCTGTTTCGTTGATAGGCTCGCCAGAGAAGAAGGCTTCGATAGCTTCATCGAGTTGACACTCGGAAGCCAAAGCGTGGAGCTCATTGATCACCTCCTCATCAATTCGATTTTTGCTGTAATCGAGGAGAATGTCCTCAAAGCATTTGGTGAATTTTTTGAAACGGTCTTGGTCTTGAGCAAAAAGATCTCTGAGGTGTGCATTCTCGAAGCGTTTGGCCTCTTGCTTTAATCGATGGTAAGAGTCAGTTTCTTGAAAATTGATGTTTGGAAACATATCCTTAGATATTGTGTCAGTTCGAGTGGTTTTTCTTAGCTCATAAGCCAAGAAAAATTGTAGCGAGAACTAGGAATTTGGGATTCATTCCCGTTTTCATGATACATCCGCTTTGCGCGAATACTCGAAATGATAGATGTTATTGTTATTGTATAATTGGTTTTCTGAATTAGCTCTTCCAGAAACAAGGCCCTCTAAGTCGGAAAATTCAGGAAGTTGACCTAAGTCATCGACTGATTTTTCGACAAGAGAAACGCAGTTAATGGAAGTGATAAACGGAAAATCTAATTTCTGTTCATGCAATTGAGGTCCTCAAAGGCCTGAGTCAACCTAGTCACAAAGCTTTGCTCGCCTTTGCGGAGCCAGTTTCTTGGATCATAGAACTTCTTATTTGGCTTATCATCTCCTTCTGGATTGCCTATTTGAGTTTGGAGATAGCCTTCATTAAGCTCATAGAAGTTTCTAACGCCATCCCAGAATGCCCATTGCATGTCCGTATCAATGTTCATTTTGATAGCACCATAGGAAATTGCCTCTCTAATTTCTTCTTGAGAAGAACCCGATCCACCATGAAAAACGAAATTTACTGGACGTGGTCCCGTTCCAAATTTTTCGATGATGTAGTCTTGAGAGTTCTTGAGAATAATTGGCTTTAAAGAAACGTTTCCCGGCTTGTATACGCCATGAACATTCCCAAAAGCAGCTGCCACTGTAAAATTTGGAGAAACCTTGAGAAGCTCTTCGTAGGCATATGCTACTTCTTCGGGCTGAGTGTAAAGCTTCGAACTATCTACATCGGAATTGTCAACTCCATCTTCTTCTCCACCGGTAACACCCAGTTCGATCTCTATGGTCATTCCCAATTTAGCCATTCTTTCAAGGTATTTTGCAGAGATTTGAATATTCTCTTCGATCGGCTCCTCGCTCAAGTCGAGCATATGTGAGCTGAACAACGGCTGTCCATTAGCTTCGAAATACTTCTCACCAGCATCTAGAACACCGTCAATCCAAGGCAGCAATTTCTTAGCGCAGTGATCCGTGTGAAGTATAACAGGAACTCCATATGCTCTGGCCATTTCGTGCACGTGAAGTGCACCGCTAACGGAACCTGCAATAGCTCCTTTTTGTCCTTCTGAAGTAACTCCTTTTCCGGCAAAGAAGTGCCCTCCGCCATTTGAAAACTGGATAATCACAGGAGAATTCACTTCTCTGGCCGTTTCGAGAACTGCATTGATCGAATTGGTTCCAATTACATTTACCGCTGGGAGGGCAAAATCATTTTCGTTAGCGAAATTAAGTAGGTCTGTTACTTCCTGCCCATGAAGGACTCCTGCTCTGAATTTACTCATAGTTCATTTTATTAGGTTAGGCCTTGTATTATCATCTCAGCCGTAGCTTGATTGGTGGCTAAAGGTACATTATGAACATCACATAATCGCATCAGCATGGCGATATCTGGTTCGTGTGGATGGCGGTCTAGAGGATCTCTGTAAAAGATCACCGCGGCAATGTTTCCTTCGGTCACCATGGCTGCAATTTGAGCGTCTCCACCCAATGGTCCCGATGCTACTCTTTTGACTTGGAGCCCAGCGCGTTCAACATGCGAACCTGTGGTTCCTGTTGCAACCAACTGAATATCTTTTTGAAGAAGAAAAGTTTTGTGCTCCTGAAGGAAAGCCACCATATCGGCTTTCTTACCATCGTGAGCTATGATAGCTATTCTCATGGTGTATGAAACACATGATATGCGAATGGTGAGAGCTCGACACCACTCTTCAAAGCATTGTATTCAACCTCATCAAGTAGTGGCTCAAAATTTCCTTCGGGCAAAGTCCCAAATTCCACATTGACAGCTTGATCTGAGAAGTTGAGGACTACTACCACTGCGTCATCGCCTTTCTCTCTGGTGAAAGCATAAACTTGATCATCCGCATTGGTAGAAATTCGCTGGACCTTGCCACCAAACTCTCCGTTCCACAAAGCCTCATTATCGCGATTAAGCTCGAGGAGCTTGGTGTAGAAATCTTGAAGAGAGTAATCGCCCCATTCTATAGTATCTTTTTCAAAAAACGCTAGGGCAGAATTCATCTCCGCTTCTTGACCACTGTAAAGCAATGGCATTCCTGGAAGTGTATAGGCGAGCACCGCATAGGTTTTGTGTCCTTCCTCGCCATAGCGGTCCATCACTGTTCCATTCCACGAGTTTTCGTCATGATTCGTGGTAAACATCATTCGGTACGCTGACTCAGGGAAAAGAGTGTCTTGTTTAGCCAAATACTCATCGAAGGCATCGATGGTTTTTTCTCCTTTAGCTACTTCGTTCATTACGTGCATGAATTCCCAAGCATAACTCATTTCGAATGCTTTCTCATGGTGCTTTGGATCTTCCCACTCGGCGAGCATAAAAATATCAGACCTCAGAGCTTCGAGTGAATCGCGGGCAGCTTCCCAGAAATCAACCGGAACAAAACCAGCTACATCGCAGCGGTAACCATCTATACCGGCCTCTTCCACCCAAAACTTCATTGCGTCGATCATTGCAGCTCTAAGTTCAGGATTATCGTAATCCAAATCTGCTACATCGCTCCAATCGGTTCCTTCTGGCATTTGTAGATTTCCGAGAGAATCGAGATTGTAATAGTCGAGATGATTCTCTGTCCAAACATTATCAAACGAGGTATGATTAGCCACCCAATCGAGAATCACTTTCATATCAAGTTCGTGAGCCTTTTGAACCAAAGTTTTAAAATCCTCTAGAGTGCCAAATTTTGGGTTAACCGCCTTGTAATTCTGTATGGAGTAGTAGCTCCCCATTCCTCCTTTTCTGTTCAATTTCCCGATCGGGTGAATTGGCATGAGCCAAACAATTTTAACCCCCATGTCTTTCACTCTTTGCAAATCTTGGGTAAAAGCATTGAGTGTACCTTCTGGAGAATATTGCCTAACATTCACCTCATAAATTGTGGCGTTCTTAGACCAGTTATCGTGGCTTTGAGCTGTGGCCATTTCTTCTTTGCTATTTGATTGCACTTCGGTTTTAGGCTCTTCTTTGCATGCCGTTAAAGCGAAAGCTAAGGCTACAATGGTGGTTAATTTTTTCATAGTTATTGGGTCAAAATATCAAATGATACCGGCGGAAGCTTAACTGTTATTGATCTATCAGCAATAGCTACTTCGCCGCTGAAGTTCTTTTTCATCGAATCGATGGCATAATGTACCGGAATTTCGAAGGATATTTCCGAAGGTTCTCTGGAAGAATTTAGAACCAGAATGGAGGTTTGATCAAAATAGTTTCTCAGTACGACCATCTGCTGATCTGAGACCATAAGAACTTGAGAATCTCCGTACAAAAGGGAGACCTCATCTCTCCTCAGATTGGCAAGTTTTGTAACTGTCTCAAGTGTAGCTTGCTCACGTGCAGAAAGGTCAACACCAAACTGCATCATTCTGCGGTTATCAGGGTCACCAGCTCCAATCATCCCGTACTCATCACCGTAGTATATCACTGGAATTCCCGGAATGAAGAAGTTGAACGCTTGAAGGAGAAGTAGCCTATTGAAGCCTATCGTGTCACCTCGAGTGATGTCTCTTGTCCATCCAGCTAGCTTGGGATCGTCGCTAAAGGCAACAGTACCGTCAGCATATGTAATAAATCGGGTACGATCCTGGTTTCCAGAAATGTTCCCCATTAAATGGTGGTCTCCGTAGGCCAAGAGCCCTTGCTCAAAAACACGATTAAGATCATTGAGATTTCCTTCGTCTTTTCCGAAAGCGGAAACCTCAGCATCGTAAAGATTGAAATCAAATTGAGCGTCGAGCATACCTGATGAGATATAGCTTCCAATGAGGTCTGGATTTCCATAAGTCTCACCGATCTGGTAGATATTCCTATCCTCTGGGAGCATTACTCGGTATTTCAATTTTCGGGTAAGCGTTCTCCAAAAATTTAAAGGAATGTGCTTTGTGGCGTCATGTCTAAAGCCATCGATCGGATACTCTTCAAACCAGAAAAGTGCACTATCAGTCATAGCAGCAGTAACATTATCTCGTCGCAAATCGAGAGTTGGCATAAAGGTGTCAAACCATGTTGTAAGTCGGTATTCGTCCCAACGCTCGGTGTTCAAGGACCCGTCTGGTAAATAAAGCTCAGTAGCCCAATCAGGATTTTGTTGGTAAACCGGATGCTCTTGATGCACGTGATTGGCAACATAATCGAGAATGACATTCATTTCAGAAAGATGTGCGCCTGAGATGAGAGACTTCAAAACCGAATCGTTTCCGAAGCGCGTATCGACTTGAGAAGAAGATATAGGCCAATAGCCGTGGTAACCAGAAAACTTGGTTGTTACTCCGCCCTTATCCCAAAGACCATAGGCTCCCATAGGGTTTTGCACAATTGGCGAAAGCCAAACTGTATTGACTCCAAGGTTTTCAAAATATCCATCCTCAATCTTTTGGTTCACTCCGGCTAGGTCTCCTCCAAAGTAATTTGCTATTGGCAAAATCTCCTCATCATCAACTGGAAGATCATTTGATTGATCCCCATTGACAAAGCGGTCGACCATCATGAAATACATGGAGTATGTATGCTTATCTTTTCTCGATAAGGTAGTGGCTTCCATCACTGGATTACCTTTCTCAATAGGTATGAGAACATCGTTACTTCGCTGCTCACCGTCATCTGCATAGACTCTCAAAAAGCTACGATCTAGTTCAGTTGCGTTGGATGGGATCGCAATGCTCAATCGATCACCTCTTCGGGAAAACCAATTCACATCAAGGAGTTGATTTTGCCAAAACACAAGGGGTTCTGAAAGCTCCTTAGAATAATGAAGCACAATGCTATCATTTAAAAATCCATAGGTAGAGATATGCGGACGATCTGACTCAAAACCTACTCGGAAAGTTGAATTGAATCCTCCAGAACCATTGTCCTTCTTATTTGGATTTGTTGGATCAAGGAATTCGTTTCCATCTTGAACCACCAGATACTCGTAAAGCCCTGGATTCAGCACTATGGTGTCCACCCAAATCCCGTTGGACTTTTCAAGCCTTCCAGCTTTATGATTCCACCCGTTGAAATTGCCTTTCAATCCAATTTCTTTTGGCGAGCCTTCAGTCGGCTGGTAGGTAAATACATGCGAAAGCTTTCGACTTTTGAAAACCGGAATCTCGTATTCAACTCCTTTGTATGTCGCTCTTAAAAAGGTGACAGGAGCATCGGATGAATAGTTTGTCACCAAGACTACTCCATTTGACTTGTCTAAAGAAAAATCTAAGTCTACACCGAAAGATATTCCTTCAAGCTTTTCAGGAAACTGAAAATAATCTCCAAGAAAAACTTTGGTAGAATCAAAATCTAATCGGATCGGTGAAGCCAACCCAACTATCGCGTCTCCATTTTTCAGACCAGTTTTTGCTGGTTCTTCACTTGCACATGAGAACAGAATCAGCGCAGCACAGAGAGGAATCAGTATTTTCATTTTGTAACCGAAATGGTTTCTCCTTGTGGAACAGAAACAGATTTACCGTAGACCAAAATATCGCAGGCATCACCAGATTCATTCTTCACACTCACACCATCTCCATTCACACTGATGCTCAATACCGTTTCTCGATACACGATATTAAATCGATAGGAAGTCCATTGATCAGGTATCATCGGATCGAGACTCAAAACGCCATTTTTGATTCTCTTTCCTCCGAAGCCTTCAACCACAGCCATCCAAGTTCCAGCCATTGAAGTAATATGTAATCCTTCGTCTGCTTCATGATTGTAGTCATCCAAGTCGAGTCGCGCAGTTCTCAAATACATCTCATAAGCTTTGGCGTGCATGCCGAGTTTAGCGGCAAGAACGACGTGCACGCAAGGCGAAAGAGAACTTTCGTGTACAGTACGTGGCTCGTAATACAGGAAGTTTTCACGGATAGTATCTTCATCAAAATCCTCTTCGAAAAAGTACATACCTTGGAGAACATCAGCCTGTTTAATAAAGATAGAACGAAGAATTCTATCCCATGACCAGTGCTGATTTATCGGTCTTTCGGAAACATCTAAATCAGCAGCTGTAAGATCCTCTTTGTCCAAAAAACCATCTTGCTGCATGTACAGCTTAGTTCCTTCCTTCTTGGGCTCGTAAATCTTCTCGATAATATCAGACCATTTCTCAACCTCACTTTCCTGGAAGGAAGTTTTCGCTACGAAGTCACTCCAGAAAGCGGAGTCAGATTTTGCATATTCAATGCTTTCTCTAGCATAACTCATGGTCCACTTGGCGATGTAGTTGGTGTACCAGTTGTTATTCACATTGTTCTCATACTCGTTTGGTCCAGTCACACCCAACATTACGTATTGATTCTTGGCAGAGCTCCAATTCACTCGTTGAGACCAGAATCTCGAAATACCGAGAAGTACTTCTAGTCCTCCTTCTTTTAGATAATCTCTATCTCCGGTGTGTCTGATGTAATTGTGAATGGCATAGGCAATCGCACCGTTTCTATGAATTTCTTCGAAGGTAATCTCCCACTCATTGTGGCACTCTTCACCATTCATAGTCACCATAGGATAGAGGGCGGCTCCATCTTTAAATCCAAGTTTGCCTGCATTTTCAATAGCTCTATCAAGCTGTCGGTAACGGTAAAGCAGCAATTGCTTCGCCACCTTGCTACCCGAAGTTAGCATATAGAATGGGAGACAGTAAGCTTCGGTATCCCAATAAGTACTTCCTCCGTATTTCTCACCGGTAAACCCTTTAGGACCAATGTTGAGTCTTGGATCTTCACCGGTATATGTTTGGTTGAGCTGGAAAATATTGAATCGAATGGCTTGTTGTGCGGCCACATCGCCTTCAATGACGATATCATTCATCTCCCATCGCTTCGCCCAGGCAGATTGCTGCTCCGCGAGCATTTGATCAAATCCTTTTGCATAAACATTAGCTAAAACCGTTTTTGCCCTATTGTTCAATTCAGTCTTTGGGTGATTCTCAGAAGAGATATTGCAGGCGTATTTGTAAACAACGACCTCCTCACCTTCTTTGGCATCGACAGTGATCGTATTCTCCACATACTTCTCCTTTTCTTTCTGATCGCTTGAAAAAGAGACTTTCTGGCCACCCTGAGTGACGTTAATTTTTTGACCGGTACAAACTTGAAAATCTAGCTTCTTGGTTGCCAAAGTAACATATGCTTCATCGTTTGAAATAGACTTCGAGACCTCCGCCCAGAACTTCTCATCATAGTTTGAGTCCTGGTTAATAATGTCGCCATCAATATAAACTTTGAATGAAATTGGTCCAGAGTAATTTAAAGGAGTTACACAATAGCGAACTACCGCAGCTTCATCGTCGACCATACTCAAGAATCGGATGGCATCTACTTTGAGCTTTATTCCATTCTTAAGCTCCGCAATAAAACTTCGCTGTAGATTTCCTTCTTTCATATTCAGAACTCGTCTGAAGTCCGAAACTTCTGCAGAATTAATATCGAGTGCTTCACCATCTACGATAGGGCTTAAACCTATCCAGTTAGCGGCATTGAGAACCTTAGCAAAATACTCTGGGTAACCATTTTTCCACCACCCAACTCTCGTCTTATCGGGATAGTAAACTCCCGCGACATAGTTCCCTTGCAGGGTAGATCCCGTGAAATCTTCTTCGAAATTAGCTCGTTGTCCCATTCTTCCATTTCCTAGACTAAATATGCTTTCGGAAGATAACTGCATATCAGGGTGGAACCCTTCTTCGACAATAAGCCAAGGATTCTCTTCATAATGTTTTTTCATCAATTAAAGTTTTTCAAAAATTTCCATTCCGACATTCTGGAAACCTTCAATGGTGTGATTTGCTCGATTCAAAGTGGTTTTGTTTCCCACCCCGATGATGTACATACCTCCTGCAAGGGCAGCTTCCACTCCAGCCTGAGCATCCTCAAAAACCACGCATTCGCAAGGATGCATTTTTAGCGCTTCTGCGCCTAGTTGAAAGGTTTGAGGGTCGGGTTTTCCGCGAGAGACTTTGGTCCCGTCTATTACCGCATCAAAAAGATCAACAATTTCAAGGGTTTCTAGAATTTTCAAGGCGTTTCGACTTGAAGAGCCTAGGGCAATTTTTCGACCTGATTCTTTGGTGGCTTTTATAAATTCTATTGCTCCTGGAAGCGCCTCATCAGCTTTCATCTTTTCGATAAACTCGAGATACCATCCATTTTTAAGTGCAGTCAAGTCTGCCTTTTTATTGTCAGAAAGACTTAGTCCACCTTTTTTTAAAAGAATGTTGAGGGACCCTTCTCGACTTATGCCCTTGAGACTTTCATTCTCCTCCTCGGTAAGATCAAAACCTAGTTTGTTGCATAGTCTTTTCCAAGCCCGATAGTGATATTTCGCCGTATCGACGATTACTCCATCTAGGTCAAATATGCAAGCCTTTATTTCTGCCATTTAGAATGTAATGCGTTCAAAATAGTTTTTGATATGATAGTCATAAAGTCCGTCAATAGGCTTTTTAATAATCTTACCTACTTCAATGTTTCGCATTTCAGCAGCCTCTCTGAGCAGATCCTCGTGGTAGTATGCAACTGAGCCAATAAAGTGAGTTTTGACTCTATTGTAATCGCTGTAACATGCTACGTGAGTATCAAGAAATTCTCCAATCCCATCGAGGATCATTTCCTTTACGTATGGTTCAGATTTAAATCCAGTAATGAATTTCATAAAAGAAGCAAGGTAGACATTGGCATGAGGCTGCATGTAGACTTTATCTACAATATTGTGATGAGAGATCCCAAATTTATCAATTAGTCCGTCATGAATATTTTGCGGCAGTCTCTTGTAGAGAAAATCTGTGAGCAACTTTTTACCAAAGTAACACCCACTTCCTTCGTCTCCGAGGATAAAAGCTAAAGCAGGAACTTCTTCTCGAACGATATCACCATCAAAATGACAACTATTTGAACCTGTTCCCAGAATGCAGGCAATGCATGGATCGTCATCATAAACAGCAAAAGCAGCCGCCACAAGATCGTGATCAACATAGATTTCTGCATTCGGAAAAACCCTGCTTAACCCTTGTTCTGCAATTCTTTTAAGGTCTATTGATGAACATCCTGCGCCATAAAAGAATAGTGCTCTAACATCCTCCGCAACACTTGAGATCGCTTCACTTGACATTAGTTCATTTTCTATTACATCCTCATCATGGAAATATGGATTTATGCCCATGGTAGCGCAATCGGTAAAAGTTTTGTCTTCGGCGACAATTCTCCAGTCGCATTTCGTAGAGCCGCTATCTGCAATTACTAGCATAGAATTAGTTTTTATATCAAATCGACAAGATATCTGCGATTCGAATCAGTTCGGGATCAATTGTTAGTTTGTCTGTTATAGCCTTCGCAAATGGAGTCAAAACAATTTTGTGATTCATAATTCCGACCATGCAATCTCTCTCTCCATTCAAAAGGTTCTCCACTGCTGCTACCCCAAGGCGGCTGGCAAGGTTGCGATCAAAACAAGAAGGGCTACCCCCTCTTTGAATATGCCCAAGTATGGTAACCTTTGCATCGTAGTAAGGAGCTTTTTCTGCCACTTGACGCGCCAGTTCAGTTGCATCTCCACTTTTTCCACCTTCTGCGACTATGATAACGCTGGAAGTTTTATTCTTCCTTCGGGCCTCATCCAGTTTTTCGACGATACTTTCGATGCTTGTTTCACGTTCCGGAATAAGCGTAGCCAAAGCACCACTTGCCACACCTGCATGCGCTGCGATAAACCCCGCATCGCGCCCCATCACTTCTACAAAAAACAGTCTATTGTGTGAAGCTGCAGTATCTCTAATTTTATCTACTGCATCGATGACCGTATTTAAAGCCGTATCAAATCCGATAGTGTAATCCGTTCCATCCAGGTCATTATCGATCGTACCCGGAATTCCAATAAAAGGAAAATCAAATTCTTTATTGAATATATGTGCTCCGGTAAAAGTTCCGTCACCTCCAATTGCAACCACTGCATCAATTCCTTTTTGCAAAAGTTTTTGATAGCCTTTAGCTCTACCTTCTTTTGTGCGGAAAGCATCGCTTCTTGCAGACTTTAGAAAAGTACCGCCTCTCTGAAGAATATGATTCACCGAGCGAACATCGAGTTCTTCGATATCACCTTCAACCATTCCTTCGTACCCTCGGTAAATGCCTGCAACCTGAACATCATTATAGACTGCCGCACGAACTACTGCTCTAACTGCCGCATTCATTCCCGGAGCGTCTCCACCGGAAGTAAATACTGCTATCTTTTTAATGGGTTTCATATAAAGTAAGGTCAATTTAAAGTGTACTTATCACACTAAGTGAGTCCGATGACAAATAAACGAGATTTTATTGATATTTTCGCGATCTACTCTATTAAAACTAACAACTGCTAAGAATGCAAAAAGGCAAACAAGCAGAAATCAGATTTAACCCTAATGTTTCTGTGGATTGTGTAATCTTTGGATTCGACGGTGAAAGACTCAAGGTACTTCTTATCGACCGCGGACAAGAGATTAACGGAAAAGATTCGGAAGAAAAAATTTACGTATTACCAGGAAACCTAATTCGAGAAGACGAAAATCTGAACGACGCTGCAGAACGTGTGCTCGACGAGCTAACGGGTCTTTCTGATATATTTCTTGAGCAATTTGGATCATTTGGAGCGCCTGACCGTCTGACCAAGGAGCACGATTTGGCTTGGCTAAAGTCAATACGTGCCGAACCTGAGGCAAGAGTGATTACCGTTGCATACTACTCTCTGATTAGAGCTGATCAGTACGAAATACATGCAAGCGGTTTTGCAAAAGAAGCTTTTTGGTACGACATTGATGATATGCCCAAACTTGGTTTTGACCACCAAGATATTATCGAGCAAGCGCTCACTCAGCTTAAGTTCAAAAGCAAGTACCAACCTCTTGGTTTCGAGCTTCTTCCTGAGAAATTTACACTTGGGCAATTGCAAAAACTTTACGAAGCAATTTTGAAAACCGAGTTGGACAAAAGAAATTTCAGAAGAAAAATCCTGAAAATGAGCTTCCTTGTTCCGCTAAAAGAGAAGCAACAGGGTGTTCCTCATAAACCGGCTCGCTACTACACCTTTGATCACGACATGTATCACCGCTATAAGTCGAATGATTTTTACTTCACGCTTTAGAAGTTTGGATAAAAAAAGAAGTGCGAACGAATGCGTCCACACTTCAACCAATCTAAACCAAAATTTAAAACCAATCTTACTCTTAGCTTATTGCTATTTCACGTCTCTTAGGGTTTTCTTCTACTTCTAGCTTAGGAATTAACACGGTCAATATTCCGTTATCGTATTTTGCAGATACACCTCCTGCATCAGCAATCTCTGGCATTCTGAAAGATCTTTTAAATGAGGAGAAGTTGAACTCCCTTTTAGTAAAACCTTCATTATTCTCCTCTATTTCTTTGGATACTTCTGAACTGACCTCAAGTAGATCCTCGTTCAATTCAATTTTGAAATCTTCCTTTTTCCTGCCAGGAACGGCTAACTCAATCTGGAAATCTTTCACAGACTCCTTGATATTTGCAGCTGGCACTGACCCCGTTCTCATGACTTTTCTTGGAGTGAATTCTCCTTCAAAAAAATCGTTGAACAAATTATCCAAAGGGCCCCAAGCAGGTGTTTGATGTTTGAATTTAATAAGTGACATAGTTTCTAGTTTTTTCAATTCGTATTTGCACAACTTCTGTCAATCGGTGTGCCGACAAGGAAAAAACCAAATTTTCATGTCATTTTGGCATCTAATTCAGGAATTAGGTGTCATTTTGGCATTTTTTAGTGGTTCATGGAGCCATTTTGGCGTTCAATACTTTCCAAATTGGATCATCCGGAAAGCTTGCCTTTATAAGGATTGGTTCTTTACGGACTGGATGCATCAATTGTATTGAATATGCATGCAGGTGTATTCCGCCTCCTCTATTTGGTCGAGGAGCACCATATTTTAAATCTCCTTTAATAGGACAACCCATAGAAGATAGCTGGACCCTAATTTGATGGTGCCTTCCCGTGTGCGGATTTACTTTAAGTATAGAGTAACGGTCAGTATTCATGACAAGCTGATATTCCAGCACTGCTTTTTTAGCTCCGATCGACGGAATATCAAGGGCCTTTGATTTATTGCGCTTCGTATCCTTTACCAGAAAATGGGTGAGCAGGGACTTCTTAAGTTTAGGTTGATGACATACGGCTGCGTAGTAGACTTTGGTGACATTTTTAGTCTTAAACATCTCATTAAGTCTAGACAGCGCCTTACTTGTTTTTGCGAACACCACAACACCACTCACCGGCCGATCGATGCGATGCACTACCCCAGTAAAAACATTTCCAGGCTTATTGTATTTCTTACGGATCCACTCTTTTACGATTTCACTCAATGGAATATCGCCGGTGTGATCCCCTTGGACGATATCACCAGCTCTTTTATTTACAGCAATAATGTGGTTGTCTTCAAATAAGACCTCTAAACTTTGAACTGTAGTGAGACGAGACATTAATACTGCTCGGAATCATTGGGGAAGTCTCGACTCCTAACGTCCTTAACGTACTGACCGACCGCACCTTTAATATCCTCATATAAATTCAAATATCTTCTTAAAAATCGAGGATTAAATTCATGTGTGATTCCCAATAAATCATGAACAACTAACACCTGTCCATCAGAATCACCACCGGCACCAATTCCTACTGTAGGAATGGACAATTCCTGTGAAACTTTTGCGGTCAATTTTGCTGGGATCTTCTCTAGTACAAGACCAAAGCATCCTGATTCCTGTAGCATCAGGGCATCTCTCATCAGGCGTTCTGCTTCCTCTTCTTCTTTGGCTCTCACGGTGTAGGTCCCAAATTTGTAAATACTCTGTGGAGTCAAACCAAGGTGCCCCATGACCGGAATCCCGGCAGAAAGAATTCTCAAAACACTCTCATTAATCTCCTTCCCTCCTTCAAGCTTCACGGCATGAGCACCGCTCTCCTTCATTATTCTGATCGAAGATGTTAATGCCTCCTTACTGTTTCCTTGATAGGTACCAAACGGCAAATCAACTACCACTAGAGCTCTTTTTACTGCTTTGACAACTGATGTCGCATGATAGATCATTTGATCAAGAGTAATTGGCAGAGTCGTTTCATGTCCAGCCATAACATTCGAGGCAGAATCACCCACTAGTATTACATCAACACCGGCCTCGTCTACAATTCTGGCCATTGAATAGTCGTACGAAGTGAGCATAGAAATCTTCTCACCTTTATTCTTCATTTCTTGAAGCGTGTTGGTCGTTACTCTTTTAACATTTGAATGAACAGACATAGATCTTTCAGTTGATTGACAAACCTAGTGTTTTTGGCAAAATTCTTAAAACCTTCAGTTATTGGATTCCCCTCGATGAGCTGGCGATCACCTTTAGTGAACTTAGCAATACCGAATCCCAATGGAAAATCTACATTTGTAGCCTTAATCAATTTATACATGCTCAAACTAAATTTTAAGCACTTTTTATTTGCGGCAGCAGCCATAATTTTGATATCCTCTTGCGAGACGGAAGTTGACCTACTCGCCCCCTACGAAGAAACACCAGTTATATACGGAATTCTGGACTTCTCCAAGGACACTCAATTTGTTCGAATCAACAAGACTTTTTTGGGTGAAGGAGATCCTTCTTTGTACGCAGGAATTAAAGATTCCATAGAATACGATCCGGAAGACATCTCTGCCATCATATTTAAATATGATACCGATGGCAATTTATTGGATTCTTTCCCACTATTACCAACTGACATACCCAATAGAGAACCGGGGATATTCTATGATGAGGATGTAAGATTCTACTATACCGACGCCCAACTCTTTACTGCAAGTGAAATAGAACTGAATTCTTTTAATCCAAGTGATTTTTCATTTAAACTCAATGTCAACATCAAAGGAGAAGAGTATACGGCGACCACAGTATTTCCAGGAATAACAGAATCAACTATTTTCAGACCAATTCCCCCATCAGGCATCCCTCCGACTGTCGCTGAATTGAGGTTCACATTTGGCTCTAGTCCCTCATTGAATTTCACATCGACGACATTAACTTTTGTTAGAGACGGCTCGACAGAAGTATATTCTGGACTGTTAAGACTCAACTTCAACTATGAAGACGTTGATGGAAATTATTTCGAAAATCAAAAAATTGATTTCAGCCTTGGGGAATTCACCCCCTCTCAAAACCAGTTTACAAGCCAAGTTCAAGGAGAAAATTACTACACATTTTTAGCATCACAATTCGACCAGATTCCAGGCCTATCAAGAGTGGAGTTTGTAAATCTAAAAGTGATCGTTACCGGAGCACCAGAAGAATTGAGCACCTACATCGATGTTGTGCAGCCTGTGAGTGAGTTTTCACCCACTTTGAGCAATTATACCAATATTGATAATGGCGCTATAGGAATATTTAGCTCTGTAGGGTCTGTATCTAGGCTCGCTTTTTTTAGCGAGAATTCTGTGAAGATGTTTAGACAGTTTTCCCTGACAAACACTTACAACTACTGTGTATTGGAAGACGGAGATAATGACGGGCTCATATGGAGCACTTCATCACCTTGTCAATAATTTTCTGACGTATTGTCATCCATAATGACAGACTTTGTGTCAAATTTGTCGTAAAAAGTCAAAATTTGGAACTGGTACAGCTCTTGCTCAGTCCGTGTCAAACATAACTGAAAGCAATGAGTAAAGTAATTGGAATAGACCTAGGTACCACAAATTCGTGTGTATCGGTTATGGAGGGAAGCGAGCCCGTCGTTATTGCAAATAGCGAGGGAAAGCGTACCACTCCTTCGATTGTAGCCTTCACAGAAGGTGGTGAAAGAAAGGTGGGAGATCCTGCAAAAAGACAGGCTATCACCAATCCAACGAAGACCATATCGTCGATCAAACGGTTTATGGGTAACTCTTATGATGAAGTTTCCACAGAAATTTCTAGAGTTCCCTATAAGGTGGTGAAAGGAGACAACAACACTCCGAGAGTCGAAATTGACGACAGAAAATATACCCCACAAGAAATTTCTGCGATTGTTTTGCAGAAAATGAAGAAAACAGCTGAAGATTACCTTGGAACATCTGTTTCTGAAGCAGTTATCACAGTTCCTGCGTACTTCAACGATTCACAGAGACAAGCGACCAAGGAAGCTGGCGAAATCGCTGGTCTCAAGGTGAGGAGAATCATCAACGAGCCTACTGCGGCAGCCTTGGCGTATGGACTTGACAAGAAAAGTGAAGACGTAAAAGTGGTAGTTTTCGACCTTGGAGGTGGAACTCATGACGTTTCGATTTTGGAGCTCGGTGATGGTGTATTTGAAGTATTATCAACTGATGGTGACACTCACCTCGGAGGTGATGACTTCGACCAGGTAATCATCGATTGGTTGGTAAATGAATTCAAAAGCGAATACAGTACTGATCTGACGCAGGACCCGATGGCGCTTCAGCGATTGAAAGAGGCTGCTGAAAAAGCAAAAATTGAGCTGTCAAGCTCTACTTCTACCGAGATTAACTTGCCATACATCATGCCTGTAGATGGCGTGCCACGTCACTTGGTAAAGACTTTAACAAGGGCCAAATTTGAGCAACTTGCAGACTCGCTAATTAAAAGAACGATTGATCCTTGTGAAAAGGCGCTTAAAGCTGCTGGTTTAAGCAAATCTGATATCGATGAAGTTATCTTAGTAGGAGGATCTACAAGAATCCCTGCAGTAGTAGAAAACGTTAAAGATTTCTTCGGAAAAGAGCCTTCAAAAGGAGTAAATCCAGACGAAGTAGTTTCCATCGGTGCCGCCATCCAAGGCGGAGTTTTGACGGGAGAGGTCAAAGACGTCCTTTTACTAGATGTAACACCACTTTCATTGGGAATTGAAACCATGGGAGGTGTATTCACCAAGCTGATCGAAGCGAATACTACTATTCCAACCAAGAAATCGGAAGTGTTCTCAACCGCTTCGGACAATCAACCTTCAGTAGACATTCATGTACTCCAAGGTGAGCGTCCAATGGCTTCAGGAAATAGAACAATTGGTCGATTCCAGTTGACAGACATTCCACCTGCACCAAGAGGAGTACCTCAAATTGAAGTTACCTTCGATATTGACGCAAATGGAATCTTGAATGTTTCGGCCAAGGATAAAGCAACTGGAAAAGAGCAGAGCATTAGAATTGAAGCTTCCAGTGGACTTTCCGATGAGGAAATCGAGAAAATGAAGAAAGAAGCTGAAGCCAATGCAGATGCCGACAAAAAAGCGAAAGAAGAAGTTGATACCATCAACCAGGCTGATTCGCTCATTTTCCAAACAGAGAAGCAGCTTTCTGAATTTGGTGACAAAATCCCAGCGGATAAGAAACAACCCATCGAAGATGCTCTTGCAGACTTGAAGAAAGCACACGAAGCGAAAGACATTGACGGCATGAAGGCTGGTATGGAAAAACTCAACACAGTTTTCCAAGCGGCATCTCAAGAAATGTACAATGCACAGCAGCAATCTCAAGACGCAAGTGACGCTGGCGCTGAATCTACTTCAAGCGGGACCGACGAAGAAGTTACTGATGTTGACTTTGAAGAAGTAAGCGACGAGCAGAAGTAATTCTGTAATCAATAAAGGTAAAGAAGCCCGCTCAGAAAAGAGCGGGTTTTTTTATGGCCGAAATGATGGATTCGAAACAAAAGACGAGTCGTTCAACGTCTTTAAAAAAGCTAGCATCACTTCTTTTTCTCGCTCTGAAAAAACTGGTTCTTCTCTCAGAAAATAATTCATTTGATGATCAATAAAGGGGTGAGCATTCACATCTTCACTGTAAAAATCCAGGACTTCTTCTAGCGTTTCAAATCTACCGTCGTGCATGTAAGGGGCGGTGAATAATAGATTTCTTAGACTAGGAACTTTAAATTTCCCCTCATCTTTTTTATCCAGAGTAATACCATATACACCTTGATCATCGGCAAAACCTTGATCGATGCCATTATTTGCAAAACTACCGTTAGTGCCTAAGGCGTGCGCATCCGTTGTATGGCAATGCAAACAGTTTCCCATGCCTTGATCGTTAACGAATATGAAACCCTCGAATTCCTCCTTCGTAAATTCAGCCTCGCCACGGAGGACTTTATCGTATTTTGAGTCGGCACTTATAAGTGTAAGCTGAAATTGAGCTAGTGCATCTGCTACTAGCAAGCTATCAACTTCTTGATTAGGATACGCTTCGGCAAATAGCCTCCTGTACCTCTTTTGGGAGGTAATCTCATTCAAAGCTTCACTCCACGATAAATTCATCTCCTCATGGCTACTGACTACTTCGATAGCTTGTTGTTGAAGAGTTTCAGATCTTCCATCCCAAAAAAACCGTCGGTGCCATGCTAGATTAAAAAGTGGGGGGGTATTCCTTAGAACTTCTCGACCGCTCACCCCTTTATTGAGTGCAACTCCCCTATCCGCAAACGCAAATTCTGGTTTATGGCATGAAGCACATGACAAGGAAGAATCAACACTCAGAATTTTATCATAAAAGAGTGTTTTTCCCAAAAGCACTCCTTCTTCGGTGAGGTCTGCAGTTTCAGAATGCAACATAGGTGGAAAAGCCATTGGAATCTCAATTCTGTAGCTGGTTGGACCATCATAAAAGGAAGCGGCACTTAAGAAAATACTAACAACCAAAAGAACCGTAATCTTTAGCTTCATCTTGAAATCACAACCTTTTGTACTTCAGATTTTAAGTTTGACCTGACCAGAACTTCATAAATACCAGTTGGCAAATCTGAGACATCTACAAAAAATTTGGTCGGTATGCGATTGAAGTGCTTGACAACTTGACCATTTTCTGAGAACACAACCAACTCTTCAATGATGTGAAATTGGTCTGATTTCTTTAGTTCTATATGTAGCTTATTTTGAACGGGATTGGGATAAAGGTTCACATAACTTGCGCTTGAAGGGTCTTCGCCAACTGTATGCACAAATGTGGGCTCCAATCTCATATTGTCAATCATCCAACCATCAGCATTACCCGGAATCGTATCGCTAAAAAATGTAAACCTTACGAGCAATGTATCGGAGGTTTCAAATAACCATGAATAGTCATAACAAAGCCATATTTCCTGCCAATCAGAATCTTTCCCTGAAAAAACTACAGTTTCGTTGGCAAGTGTATCTACATTTTCGGGGTACTCCCATCCATACCAGTTGTATACAAAAGGACTGGTAAATGCATTTTCCCAAGTTTGTCCTCCGTCCACTGAAAAGTCGACTGTTCCTCCATCTAAGGAATCAATATCTAGCTTCTGAGCCCATGTGAATGCTACAATTCCGAAAAAACCCCATTCCTCGTCCAAAGGTGCAGCACAATAAAAAGTAGAGGTATCAGCAACGGGGTAAGGATTTAGGGTATCGGTCAATATTGCATTTGGCAATGAAAGAGCCTGATCAAAAATTTCCTTCTGGGGCTGACCAATCTGCCAAAGAGTCGAACTTGAATCAATGGACACCTCAAGAGCATCATACCAAGGATCAGGATCCTCGGTATCGAAATCTTGTACAAAAAACTGGGAGAAAGAGCTTGAAGAAAATAAGAAGAGTATGCAGAAAATTACAAGAAAAGTTTTCATAGTCGATCATCGGTTAGTTAAGGCACTGTACAAAGTAGAAAAGCCGATCCATAACAACTATTTAAAGTCCTTAAATTGTTTTAAGGCCAATCTATTCATCAGTGGGTTATTTATAGTTGTGGAAAATAGTAAGTGGGCTTTCTTGGAACAATGACTGAGCAGATACGTTCTTTGCCATTGATGCTCAATAAGAGAATTGCCGTTATCGGCCTATTGGTGTTGGTGGGATTGACAGCATTTTTTGCGTCAACCTTACCCCAGACGAGTTTCGACTATAATTTTGATAAATTTTTCAAGCCCGACGATCAGGCTACTCAGTACTTCCAAGCCCACCGTGATACCTTTAGTACTGATAATGATTTTGTTTTAGTCGGTTTGGTCAATAGGAGTGGTGCATTCGCGGCAGAGTTTTTGGCCAATGTTGAATTCCTGACTAAGGAATTAGCTCAATTGCCATATGTCACATCAGTTCTTTCACCAACGAATGCAAGTATCCGAGTAAGAGAACCGCTCACTGGGGCTGTGTTTGAAAGACCGCTAGTTAAAGGAAATAGATCGACCGACTCACTTAAAGTCTTGTCGGACCCAAGTTCAATAGGCAATCTTTTTTCTGCGGATACAACGGCAATTTCCATACTTATCATGACAGAAGAGTTCTTGAGCAAGGACAAATGTGATGAACTCGCAAAGGCTCTTGAGCAGACCCTTTCCTCTTATGAGTTTGATGGCGTACATATTTCTGGAAGAGCGATTGGGCAGGTTGTTTTCATAGATAAAATTCAAAAAGAGTTTATCCTTTTCATGAGTGTTGCCCTCTTCTTTGTGATAATACTCCTGTTTGTCATGTTCAAGAGCTTAAGGGGAATCATCCTACCGATGTGCACGGTTCTGTTGGCTGTTGTTTGGAGCATAGGAATTATGAACCTTTCGGGAAGAGGCATAAGTATTCTTTTGAATATGTTACCTCCCGTGATCTTCGTGGTCGGCATGAGTGATGCAGTCCACCTCTACTCTAGGTACTTGGAAGAACTGAAAAAAGGGCTCTCCAAAAAGGAGGCGATTCGTTTGATGACCATCGATACTGGCCTCGCAACACTGCTAACCAGCATTACTACAAGCATTGGCTTTGCCAGTCTTTGGTTTACAGGAATTCCTGCACTTCAAGAATTTGGATTGCTTACTGCGGCTGGAGTAATTGCTGCCTTCCTTATAGCAATCATCATGATGCCTGCCTGGCTGACCATTGCTCCCAAACCCAGAAAATATTTAGAATCGACAAGTATTCACAGATGGGACGGTTTTCTTCTCATGCTTTTTGGAAGTGTGACTCGACGAAAAAGACCTGTTTATATTATAACTGTTTTACTTGCAGCTCTAATGGTCTATGGGGTAAGCCAATTGGAACTCAACAATTATCTGCTTGAAGACCTAAAAAAGAGCGAAAAACTCAGACAGGATTTCACCTTTTTCGATGAGTACTTTTCTGGTGTACGACCTTTTGACATGGGATTACAGTGGAAAGAAGAGATTGATTTAGATCATCCTGAGTACTTCGATGCGCTATCCAAGGTTCACACATTTCTTAAAGATAATTATGGAGCAGGTGCAATTCTTTCCCCACTGTCAATTGTCCAAGAACTCAACCGCAGCAGAAATAGTGGGAGAAATGAGTATTACACGTTACCAGAAAATGACCGACAGAGAAAGAAAGTCATTAAAGACTATCGTCAAATCCTGAAAACCGGGAAGATCTCTAACCTTACGACAGAAGATGGCAGGTACATCAGAGTGCTCGGTCGAGTGGGAGATGAAGGTGCACAACATTTTGCTGAAATGAATGAAGAGTTAGCTGCCTTTATTAGAAAAGAAGGCATAGACAAACTAGCGGAAATAACAATCACAGGAACCGGCACTCTCATTGACCGAACAAATCAAACTCTTGTTTTGAGTCTTGCGAAAGGTCTCGGAGCCGCATTTCTATTGATTTCTGTTTTGATGGGAATTATGTTCAAGTCGATCAGAATGGTGATCATAGCTCTTGTACCCAACTTTCTTCCTCTTCTTGCCGTTGGATCAGTCATGGCTTTAGGCAACATCTATCTGAATATGAGCTCGGGCATCATCTTTACCATTGCCTTCGGCATCGCTGTTGACGACACGATTCACCTGTTGAGTCGTTATAAACTCGAATTGATTAAAGGAAAGTCAAAATATGAGGCAATGCAAAATGCATATCTCTACACGGGAAAAGCATTAATCATTACGAGTATAATTCTATTTGGAGGGTTTATCGGTTTATGTTTCAGCTCGTTTCAGAGCACCTTCTTCATCGGGCTATTCGTGACTTTAACCCTTGCCTTTGCCCTCATCTTTGATTTCACTTTACTGCCACCGTTAGTGATCGGCAAAGAGAAAACTAATTAGACGGCACCTTCTTTCCTAAAAATGAAATGACGAGATAAAGAAGACCAAAACCGAGAAGGTAGTTGACCACCCACGGCAGAGCTACGACAGCGGATAGGGTCGTGAACAATACAGCCACTAGCCCAACAGTCAACGCATATGGCAGCTGAGTTTTAACATGCTGCAAATGGTCGCATCTGGTAGCTAAGGAACTTAATATAGTGGTGTCGCTAATCGGCGAGCAATGATCACCCAAAACCGCTCCAGCCAGCACGCAAGAGGTTGTATTCAGAAAAATACTCATCGAGCTTGAAAGATCTATGCCCGTTTCAAGACAGAGAGTCCAGGACAGAGGAAGCATGATGGGATATATGATAGCCATTGTACCCCACGAGGAGCCTGTAGAAAATGCCACCAGTGCAGACAACAAGAATGTCACTCCTGGAATCGTCCAATAAGCTAATCGCCCTTTGGCGATTCCAGCTAAAAAATCTGCCGTGTGCATTTCGTCGGTCAAGGAAGCCAAACTCCAAGCAAGGATGAGAATCACAATGGCTGGAACCATCGTTTTAAATCCATCAATCGATATGGAAATTGCCTTACTAAAGCTCAGTGTCTTTCGAACGGAACTGATGAGAATAGCCGCAATCAAGCCAAAAGTAGACGACCAGAGTAAGGCTTTATAGCTATCAGAATTCCCGATGATCATCGAGAGTTTTCTACTGAAAGATAGTTCTTCACTAGACCAAGCTGAAGGATCGGCATTAATCCCGGTGTAAAAAAGACCTACCACTGTTCCNAGAACTATNACAAGTATGGGAATTATCGCATTCCACATGCTCAACCTAATTCCNACTTCTGGTGAGAATTCTTCGAGGTCTAGTTCCTGATTCTCTTGTTTCTCCTCTTTCCTGTTGTCGTTTTTAGCTCTAGCTAAAGATTCCGCCTTCCACATGGGGCCAAAATCTCTCTCTCTTAGAATAAGAATGAGCATAAAGACCAAAGCGAAAACCGGGTAAAAGGAGTACTTAAGGGATCCCAAAAAGATGAAGTAAGGACTAGAATGAATTGAGATTTCCACAGAATTTATCTGATCCAGTGCTGACTGAATGTAGCCCAACTCCGCTCCGATCCAAGTGGTAATAAGTGCAATAGCGGCTATTGGTGCTGCGGTAGAATCCACAATATAACTGAGCTTCTCACGAGATATTTTCAATCGATCGGTTAAAGGCCGCATGGTATTCCCCACAACGAGCGTGTTGGCATAATCATCGAAGAAAATACCTACTCCTAAAAACCAAGTTGCCATTTGGCCACTTTTTGCATTATTAGCCCTGCTAGAAATTTTGTCGACAACGGCCTGCATTCCACCATTTTTGGATATCACAGCGACGATACCGCCGATAATCGTTGAAAAGAGTATCACCGAAACATGGCCTGAATCAACCATCGCATCTACAATGTACTTATCAATTGCCGTAAGCATCCCCTTCACAACACCTTCTTGTTCAACCGCATAATTAGAAACCAAAACCGCCCCGAGAAATATCCCTGTAATTAAACTGCTCACCACCTCCTTAAATAATAAAGCCAAGGCAATCACCAATAAGGGCGGTATAACAGAAAGCCAAAGTGGCATTGGATCTATCTCTTTCACGAAAGTGAAACCTCCTGCTTTTATGGACATGGGTTCGCTTCTGTCAAACTTTACTCGTAAGGTCGCTACACCCTTATCAAATGAAACCTTCTTTCGATCACCATTGACAACCACCTCCACTTGATTCCCGAGAAAGTAGAGCTTATCCATATCGAGGCAAGTCAACTTCACCTCTGCTTCAACTCCCTTCACGATCACATGGGGTAATTCTATCTCAAAGTCAACTTTGGAGAAAATCTCGGAACCCTGAGAGAATAAATATGAAGATTGAAGAAAAAAAAGGGTAAGAAGTAAAAGTCGAGCAGATCGATTCATAGCCTCGAAAAATAGGTTTTTAGAATGATTCAAGAAGAGAAACTGGTTTGTTAATTTTGTGACATGCGGTGGATGTATATGTTTACCATAGTCCTAGGGCTTGCATCGTGCAAAGATGAAAATGTCTTTAAAAAAGACTTTGAGCTAACAAATGGAAGCGACCTCACACTGGATTTAGCCCTGCAAGAACATGAGTTTATAGTTTTGTTCTTCATCTCCCCAGAGTGTCCGCTCTGCCATAACTATAGCGTTACTTTTTCGGAAATAATGGAGCAATATGACACTGAGAAGATCGGTTTCTATGGAGTTTTGAGTGGAAAATATTACACTCGCGATGAAATGAATGAATTCTTACAAAAGTACGACTTAGCCCTACCGATCATCATCGATCCCGCATTTAGCCTGGCGAATCACTTTGAGGCCAGCATGACTCCAGAAGTTGTTCTGGTGAATAATTCAGGTGAAGAACTGTATCAGGGAGCCATCGACAATTGGGCGATCTCCCTAGGACGAAAGAGAATTAAAACCACAGAATTCTATCTCAAAGATGCCCTGACCGCTAGTCTTCAGGGAAGAGAAATAGACCCTTCTCAGACAAAACCAGTTGGATGCTATATCGAATAGGTTTTTTTCTTGGATTAATTGTTCTGACTGGGTGCAGCTCAGAATCTCCCGATATCCCATCCCATAATGATGAGATGATCACTGACTTATCGGATTCATTAACTTTTTGGGACGATGCGGCGATCGTGATCTTTGAAAACTGCACACCGTGCCATCATCCGGATGGTGCCGGCCCCTTCGCTCTGACCAGCTTTGAAGACGTCAAAAAAAGAACGAAAACGATAAGACAAGTAGTAGCAGACAACTATATGCCGCCGTGGCCTCCGGACCCAAGCTACAGTAGATTCAAAGACGAGAAATTTCTCAGTGAAAAGGAGAAGCGGACATTAATCACTTGGATTGATCAAGGAGCAGTGGAAGGGAAACCTAATTCAGTGGTGACGCCAACCCTCTCGCCATTTGGCAGCCCAGGGAATCCAGATCTCGTTTTGTCATTTAAAGATACCGTAAAGATTTCTGGAGATAATCGCGATTTATTTCGAATTGCCAAAATACCAATTGAGCTACCCAAAGACACCGTGGTCAAAGCCATTTACTTCAAGCCGGACAACAAGCAGTTGGTTCACCATGTAAATGGTCACCTCATCAATTACGATAAGAATAAAAAGGACGATCTCAGCACTGGAGAATGGATCATTGATGCTGAGCGTATGAACTCCTTGGAGGCATATAAAAAGATGGACATTGGGCAGAATGACGGATCTTACCCGCGAATACGTGTTTCCGCATTCAATTATTTACCTGGTGTAGAACCGAGCACTTATCCAGAAGGAATTGGAGGGCTATTCGTAAATAAAAAGGCGGCTTTTCTACTCAATACTCTTCACTACGGCCCTTCAGCATTAGACACCTTCGACTACAGTCATATAGAAGTGTATTTCGCAGAGAAGCGACCAGAACGCCCAGTAAAAGAACTACATATGGGCACTCAGGGCATTACAGATGTAATACCCGAGTTTATAATTACTGCCGGAGAAGTATCGACCTTCAAGACAAGGTATAAAATCCCTCAGACTATGTCAGTGCTTACTATTAACCCACACATGCATTTACTTGGAACTGAGTTTGAAGCTTTCGCTTATTCTCCAGATCAAAAGGACACGATACCTCTAATAAAAATTCCGGAATGGGATTTCAGGTGGCAGTATTTTTACAATTATGAAAGGCCACTGATTTTACCTAAAGGATATACTATTGAAGTTGTGGCAGTCTTTGACAACACTATTAACAACCCTTTTAATCCTCACTCACCGCCAAAAACTCTAACAGAAGCAGGTGAAAACATGAAAACCACAGACGAAATGTTTCAGTTCTTCGTGAACTACATTTCTTATAAAAACGGAGATGAGAATATCCAACTTTAGGATATTCGTATGTCAGATCTGCTCCTCATTGAAGGTTGCCACCCAACGGAGGTTATCAATTTCGATTCCTGTATTTCGTTCACCGTCGAACTCCATACCACAGACCACCTGAACTCGAGCCATCATAATTTTTTCAAATTCTCTGATGGTAATATTTACAGGAGTAAAGGTAGAATCATTGAAAGACTGAGTTGAGATTTCTACATACTCACTTCTTCTATATGAATCACAATTGCCATCATCGGCAATTTTTCCACTGATAAAAAGCTTAATAAAATCAGGAGATCCGTCATCTCCTCCCAAAACTCGCGCGTCGAATCTTAAACTGCCTTCAGCAAAATCTCTTGCGTCATGCTCATTGATAAGGGTGAAATATGACTTGTGCTTAAAATCTGCCCCTGTTCCTAGATAAAGGGTTTCTGTTGTTGTGAGGGAATCAATTTCTTCCGTCATGATTTGTGTTACGCCTTCACACACATTCAAAGAATAGGCTCCTTCTATTAAATCACCATTCCAGCCACCAGTTAGGCCAGATTGCCAAATGATTTGTTCTTTCTGATTAAACTCACAACTTCCATCATCCTTGAGGGCACTAGCGTCATAGTTGAGAGCGGTTGGATCTGTACAACCATCTTGCTTTGGATCTTTATTGCACGATGACATGAAAACCAAACCAAGGAAAGCCAAAGAGAAAATTTTAGACTGCATTGTAAGGAGGTCTTAATCGATTTACCCGTTTATACTGAATTGACTAGTTTAGGTTTCACAGGTGTGGGAGATGTAGTAATTTTACCCTTCCATTCACTCACACCGAAAAGCTAGATGACCATAACTCAACTTAAGTATGTACTCGCTGTAGATACTTATAGACATTTTGCAGAAGCTGCGGAGAGCTGTTTTGTTACGCAGCCCACCCTGAGCATGCAGATCAATAAGCTTGAAAAGGAACTTGATGTACTGATTTTTGATCGAAGTAAACATCCGGTAGAGCCTACTGACATTGGGAAACAGATCATTAAGCAAGCACGGGTTACGATTCAAGAAGCTCAACGGATCGAAGAGATGGTAAAAGGGAGTAAAGGTGTTATTGCAGGAGAGTTTCGCTTGGGAATCATACCAACGGTCAGCACCAATCTACTTCCGAGATTTCTAAAAGTGGTCATGGAGAAATACCCAGAGATCGAGTTAAAAATAGAAGAACTTCAAACAGAACAAATTATAGAAAAACTGGATCGAGGACAAATCGATGCGGGAATTTTAGCTACCCCTCTTGATAAGCAAGATATCATCGAAAAGCCGCTCTACTATGAGCCCTTTATGGCTTACGTCCCTCAGGGCCACCGCCTAGAGGGAGAAGAATTTGTACTCCACTCAGAGTTAAACCTAAATGACATGTTGCTTCTTAAAAATGGACATTGTTTTAGAGACAGCGTGATCAACTTATGTTCCTCGGCTTTTCCGGAAGGAAGTAGCCAACACAAATCCTTAGAATTTCAAAGTGGAAATTTTGAAACACTTATTAGATTGGCCAATAGCGGATTTGGAATGACCCTCCTACCCTATTTGATGGCGGTGGATTTAAGTGAAGAAGAAAGGCAATATATAAAACCCATAGAGCATCCTCAACCCACAAGAGAGATCAGTATTATATATAGCAAAGTTCAACTAAAACTCAGCATCATCGAACTGCTCGCTGAACAAATAAAATCGCAGCTCCCTCCTAAACTGTTGAAACCTCAAGACCAAAATGTAGTGAATCCAACTATTGACTAAAAAACAGTTATAAGTTGAGTAATCAGAGAAAGTGTCATGAATGTGGCAAATGGACCGAAGTTAGGGAAACACATTGCGTTTTCTGCGATGCAACCCTTGATCCTCTGCTTAGAGCCAGGGAGGAAAAAATTGAAAGAGAAAAGAAAATTCGAGAAGAAAGACTGCTTAGAGAGACCCGTTTTGAAAAGTATTTACGCACGCTTCAAGAATCAGAAAAATCTTATCATCAAATAACATTTCAGGTTTTAAACGTTGTATTTACCATATACATGGGAATTTTATCATTTTTCATATGGCTGATCGCATTGATATCGGGTTAAGAGAGCGCATCTTTTTCATCACTTTCGTATTTGCTTATCTCTCATTGAGATTACTTGAAAGTGGAGGCCTCGGAATAGAGTTTACTGATGGACATTTTTCAGATCTATTTTTCATTCCTCTCCTCATGACTTCCGTCAAAATATACAGATGGCTCTTCAATCTGTCATTCAGAATGGGCAAGAAAGAAGTCCTTATCGCCGTCGTTTATTCAGTAATTGTTTTTGAGTTGCTCCTACCAACAATAAGCGAATCATACGTTAGAGATTTTTTTGATGTCTTGGCGTACTTTTTGGGCGGGGTATTCTACATTACCTTTATATCCAAAGGTTTCAATAGGAAAAGTAAGATCAACACCAGAAACTAATATGAAGAAATCTGCACTACTCCTGCTGTCTACTCTGACACTACAATGTATTTCTGCACAAAAGGATATTGCTCAGCTTTCTGCGAAGGAGCGATTCAAGATTGCCGAGAATGAAAAGATTGAGGCAGCGACAGATATAGATTTCCAGCAATACATGTCTGAGGGGCATGTTTTTTTTACTCAAAAACATTATTTGAAAGCCATTCGAAGCTACAAAAAAGCCGCAGGCGTAAGACCCTACAACGTTTATCCAAAAGTTAAAATTGCAGACATCGAGTTATCGATGAAAGATACACTCGAGCTGCTACGAGCAGCGGAAAAAGAGAATCTTGATAAACCAACAGAGCAGCCAAAGGACCCTAAACTAGCCAAACCAGAGGATAAGCTTCCTGAGACTCCACAAGAAACTATGAACAGGCTCAACAATTGGGAACAAAAGGAAAGAGAAAAACTGGAGGCAGTTCGACGAAGAAAACGAGAGAAGGAAGAAGAGCCAAAGCACCAAGTCGTGTCAGGGGATGTCCAGCAATTGACCATCGAAGACTACCGTAAGGAACTTGGAGAAACATATCCTAGTGGTGTGACCGAAACCGTTTCCGAAGAAGGCAATAAGACCATCACAACGAGAATCGTGGTTAAAAAAGGTTCAGGCGATGAATACAAAAAAGTCGAACACAACTGGGGCGGGGTGTTCTTTTTCAAGAACGGAGTTGCTGTCACTGAACGGGTATGGGACCAGGAGGCAACGTCAAATTAGGCGATCAAGCATACCATCTATGTATTAGAGCTTGACGAAACGGCTGAGCTCAGTTACAGGTCATTTTCAACTCACTGAGAGAAACCTATTCGCTATCATTTCATTGGATTCATCCAATTACTACCTTTGACAGCCAAAATTTTGAGCTCAGCCAAATGAATATTGAGATTACTCTACCCGACGGCTCCAAGAGGAGTTTCCCGAAAGGATCAAGTGCTATGGACGTTGCGATGGATATTAGCGAAGGTCTGGCAAGAAATGTGCTAGCCGCCAAAGTGAACGGTGAAGTGCGTGATGCTAATAGACCAATTGAAAAAGACGCTGATTTAAGTTTGCTCACTTGGAATGACGATGAAGGAAAATCTACCATGTGGCACTCCTCAGCTCACCTTATGGCAGAGGCGCTTCAAGAGTTTTACCCCCACGTGAAATTTGGAATCGGACCATCCATTGAGACAGGGTTTTACTACGATGTAGATCTTGGAGAAGACGTATTGACCGATAAAGACTTCCAGAAGATTGAAAACAGAATGCTGGAGCTCGCTCGTGAGAAAAACGAGTACATTCGGAAAGAAGTGAGCAAAGATGAAGCCATCGCTCATTTTAAGGAGAAGGGAGACGAGTACAAATTAGAACTACTCGATGAACTGAAGGATGGCAACATCACTTTTTACACTCAGGGGAATTTCACCGATCTCTGTCGTGGGCCACATATTCCAGATACTGGGAAAATTAAAGCTCTGAAATTGATGTCGCTAGCCGGTGCCTACTGGCGGGGCGATGAGAACAACAAGCAGTTAACCCGCATTTACGGCGTGTCTTTTCCTAAAGCAAAAGACCTCAAAGAGTATTTACATCTCCTCGAAGAGGCCCAGAAGCGAGATCACAGAAAGCTAGGTAAAGAAATGGGGCTCTTCACCTTCAGTCCCTCTGTGGGAATGGGCTTACCAATGTGGCTACCAAAAGGGGCTATGCTCCGAGAAAGACTCGAAAACTTCTTGAAAGAGGCTCAAAAAGAAGCGGGTTACCTTTCCGTAATCACCCCACACATCGGAGCCAAACAACTTTACGTAACTTCTGGTCACTATGCCAAATATGGCAAAGACAGTTTCCAGCCGATTCATACTCCACATGAAGATGAAGAATATTTGCTCAAGCCAATGAATTGCCCTCACCATTGTGAGATTTTCAAGTCTGAGCCTAGGTCATACAAAGACCTTCCGATCCGGTATGCCGAATTCGGGACAGTTTATCGTTATGAGCAGAGTGGTGAGCTTCACGGGCTAACGCGGGTCAGAGGCTTTACCCAAGATGATGCCCATATTTTTTGTCAACCAGACCAAGTAAAAGAAGAGTTTAAAAAAGTAATCAATTTGGTCCTTTATATTTTCCAAACCTTAAGCTTCGACGACTTTGTGACTCAGGTATCTCTACGAGATCCAAATAACAATGAGAAATACATTGGAAGTGAGGAAAATTGGGAGAAGGCAGAAAAAGCGATCATGGAATCGGTAGAGGAAGCTGGTCTCGACTACGTTGTAGAAGAAGGTGAAGCCGCATTTTACGGCCCTAAACTGGACTTCATGGTGAGAGACGCGATCGGGAGAAAGTGGCAGCTTGGAACTATTCAAGTCGATTATAGTCTGCCGGAGCGTTTTGAATTGGAGTATACGGGTGCAGACAACGCCAAGCACAGACCGGTAATGATCCACAGAGCACCTTTTGGAAGTATGGAACGATTTGTCGCAGTATTGATTGAACATTGCGCAGGTAAGTTTCCGCTTTGGCTTAATCCCGAGCAAGTCAAGATATTACCTGTAAGTGAGCGTTACAACAATTACGCAAAAGAGGTTTCAAAAAAGCTAAAGATTTACGATATTCGCGCCCTCGTTGATGAGCGCAATGAAAAAGTGGGTCGAAAGATTCGCGATGCTGAGGTAGAAAAGATGCCCTACATGCTAATCGTAGGAGAAGAAGAAGAAAAAAACAACACAGTTTCAGCGCGGAAACAAGGGGAAGGCGATCAGGGTTCGATGACGATCGAAGCATTCGCCGAATTGATCAAAAATGAAATCAATTCAGAATTAAAAAGAAACTAAAACACAAAAGTCATAGCCAAAAGATTTCACAAACGTCGACCCAGAAGGGTTATTAAAGAGGATCCACACAGGATCAATGAGAATATTACTGCACCTCAAATCAGATTGATTGCTGAAGGAATGGAGGGACAAGTAGTGTCGGTAGATGAAGGCATCAGAATCGCCAAAGAGCAGGAATTAGATCTTGTAGAGATTGCACCTAAAGCAGATCCTCCAGTTTGTAAAATTATTGATTACAAGAAGTTTCTCTACGACCAGAAAAAGAAGCAGAAAGAGCTTAAAAGCAAACAGCAAAAAGTTGTTGTTAAAGAAATTAGATTCGGCCCCAACACGGATGACCACGATTTCGAGTTTAAGCTAAATCATGCTCGAAAATTTTTGGAAGAAGGCTCGAAGGTGAAAGCCTACGTTTTCTTTAAAGGCCGTACTATTGTGTTTAAGGAAAGAGGGGAGCTTTTACTCCTTCGCTTTGCGAAAGAACTAGCCGAACTAGGAACTGTAGAACAACTGCCGAAATTAGAAGGAAAGAGGATGATCATGATGTTCAATCCTAAGAAAAAATAAAAGAAGCAATAAGTAAAACAAACAGGTAATGCCAAAGCAAAAGACCGTCTCCAGTGCTAAGAAACGATTTAAGTTCACTGGATCGGGAAAAATCAAAAGGAAGCATGCTTTTAAAAGCCACATCCTGACTAAGAAGGAGACCAAGCAAAAGAGAAATCTCACTCAATCTGGGCTCGTTTCTACAGCAGACGAAGCGGCGGTTAGAGATATGCTAAACAAGTAAAATCACCAGGTTATTAATCCGGGAAATGAGTTTGAAGTTCGTCCTTTAGTGGCGGCACTTATTTTCAAAAAAAAACGAAAATGCCAAGATCAGTAAATTCAGTAGCATCTAGGGCGAGGAGAAAAAAAGTCCTCAAACAAACCAAAGGGTACTTTGGTAGAAGAAAAAATGTTTACACTGTAGCAAAAAATGCCCTTGAAAAGGGACTAGTTTATGCATACCGTGATAGACGTCAAAAGAAAAGAAATTTCCGCTCTTTGTGGATTCAGCGTATCAACGCTGGGACAAGAGAACACGGTATGTCGTATTCCGAGTTTATGGGTAAGCTAAAAGGAAAAGAAATCCAGCTAAACAGAAAAGTGCTGGCAGACCTTGCAATGAACCACCCAGATGCGTTTAAAGCAATCGTTGATTCTGTAAAGTAATTGGAATCAAATCATATTTTTGGGGAGCTCAAAAGCTCCCCTTTTTTTTGCCCATATTTTATTTAAGATGAGGATTTCAATTGCTGCAATATTTACGCTTTTTATCGTCTCGACATATGCTCAACGGTTTGAGGAATTCTATGCTATTCCGAAATCTCGTTTTGAGGAAACACTCAAAAACAAGAAGAAAATTTGTGATTTTTCTCTTGGGGAATGGATAAATGCACCTGTACAAAAAATGGATACTGAACACTATGGAAAATTCACAATTGTACATTTCACCTCATTTGACAATTTCATGTCAAATGCCAACGTGCAAGATTTAATTAAGTTTCAACAAGAATTTCCGCAAGCAAGGGTAATACTATCACTAAATCCAAAATTTAATTATCCGAAAAGTGAACGCGACATCCTTTTTGAACTAGAAAAAAGACAAATCCCACTGCCTATTTACATTGACAAAGAATTCGAGTTTTGGCAATGCATGGGGGCAGAGTTTTGGCCAACAACCATGTTCTTCGGACCCAAAGGAGCCCTTCTTGAGACTCATGAAGGCCGGTTAAATATCAATGAAATAAGAAGATTCGTCCCCGAAGTACTTAATCGCTTGCGCAACGAGATGGATGAGGATACGGAACAATTTATTGCGATGACTCCGGGGAGATGGAATAAAAGAACTATTCTAGAATATCCATCAGGACTTGCTGTAAGCGAAAAAGAAAGCATGCTATTCGTTTCTGACCAATTGGGAGATCGTATTCTTGGACTGACCCTAGCTGGTAACGTCATATTTTGTGTTGGAGATGGAGAAAAGGGAAATAAAGATGGCTCTTTAGAAGAGTCCCGTTTTAACGGTCCACGCGGTATGGTAATGGATGAGGAAAATTTGATTCTCTATGTAGCAGATACCGACAATCACACCATCAGAAAGGTGGATCTAGTCAACGATCAAGTGACCACAATCTTGGGAAATGGCAGTAGAGGGACAAAAAAAACTAAGAAAGTGGTAGGACAGACTGGACCTTTAAATGAACCCAGCGATGTGTTGCTGGATGGTGACTACTTATACATTTCAATGCAAGGGTTAAATCAGATTTGGAAAATGGATCTTCGCACAGAGGTAGCCGTTCCGATTGCGGGAAGCACCGAATTTGGTTTCACCAAAGATTCACCGAGAAAATCACATCTTGCGGCTCCTTCAGGATTGGCTCTTGACATCTCTGGAGCCATATTCTTTACAGAAGCTCAAGCCTCATCGCTTCGCTATGTTTCAGACGAAGACTTATTGAAAATTTCCGCGGGAACAGGTGTATTCGAATTTGGTCACTCCGACGGTAAGAAGGACAATATCAAAATGCGATTCCCTAACGGAATCACCGCTCACGACGAAAAAATCTATGTGGCCGATACCTACAATAATTGTATTCGTATCATTGATCCATTCAAAAGAAAATCAGAGACGCTAACGGGAAATCCATCCCTAGCCGGATACAGAAATGGTTCAGAACCTCTTTTCAACCAACCTATGGATGTTGAAGTTATTGGAGATCAAATTATTATAGCAGATGCTGCCAATGGGGCTATTCGTTCTTATGACCTTTCTTCCGGGGTTGTAAAAAGCATCGCTCTGGGCAATCACGGCTGCCTTGGGAGAGGTAAAGGAAAAGGGGGGGTCGATTTAAGAGATGGTGCCTCCCTGAGCTTGGGGAATGGGCTCAACGAATTGACATACAGTATTGATTTGGGTGAAGATTATGAATTAGATCCAACAGCCTTTCAATCGGTAAATTTGAATACAAGGGCCCCTGGATTTGAATTTACAGATTATGATTTCAACGACGGTTCCGTAAGCCTTTTTTATATGCCCGACTCATCAAAAAACCGCCTCGTCTTTACATTGGAGTTCACCTTATTTATAAGATCAATTCAAGAGCCTCACCTCCAATATAGAAAGGATATAAGTTTCTTTCATCAATTTAATCTATCAGATGAAGCAGGTTTAATCCATCAAGTAACCACTCGATATGATCCAGATGTAGGAAGAGAATAAACTTTAAACTTTTATTCCAATATCCTGCTCAATCCCAGTGCGGCGCGATCATATTGAGGATCTATAGCTAATGCTTCTCGATACGAATTCTCAGCTTCGCCGTAAAGCCCCATTTCTTCATAGGCAAGTCCCCGATTATATATGGCCTGTATATAATCAGGTCTAATAGTGGCTGCCGTATCAAAATAGGCTGCTGCGGTATCCATTGCTAGATACTCCGTTAAATACAAATACCCTAAATTATAATACGCCAGAACATTATTAGGGTCAGCTTCCAAAAGTCGATAGTATGTTTTACGGGCCTCGTCAAATTTATTTCCAGCTTGATAAAACATTCCCATATTATAAAAAGCTTCTGCGCTCTTTGGTCTAATCTCCAGCGCTGAATTGAAATACTCAAGGGCAATAGGTTTTCCTAAAAAAGCGTTTATCGTACCGAGCTCAATATATGCTTCGTAGAATTCTGGTTGAACTTCTAGAGCAGTCTGAAATGAGGAAAGTGCATTTATCGTATCACCTGTCTCTTTATAGATATATCCCTTAAGAAAATATGCCTGAGCAAGTTGTTCATCCTGGCGCAACGCATCGTTAATAGCAATAAGAGATTCATTATACCTTCTCAAAAGGAACAGTATTTCTCCCAGTTTCAATAACCCCTCAATATTGGTCTCGTCTAATTCTATCGAACGTTCGAGACTTAGCCTTGCGGGCCGAAGCTCTCCTCTCAAAAAATAGATTTCTCCCTTTACTTGATGAAAGTATGATACCGTACTATCAATACTCAAAGCCCTATTCACATCCTTGATTGCAAGCTGCATTAGGTTTCTCTCACTGTAAGCCAACGCCCTCTTTACGTATAGATTTCCGTTGTTCGGACTTTCAACAATCTTATCACTCAGCTGCTCAATGTAGTCTTGTGGGGCTTCAGCAACTTCCTTTTTAATCGATTCTGAATTGATATTTTCTTGTTTGCACGAACTAATCAAGAGAAAAAGAAATGGGAAGAATAAATATTTCATAAAGGCAAATTTCGGATTTTATACCACATGGCTAATTCAAAAAAAAGGAAAGCCGAAGGGTATTTCACCTTCGGCTTTCACTTGCTAGCAGCGTTGATCAGTTTTCAGCGATCGCTGCTTTTATTTTCTCTTCGAGTTCTTCCATGAGCTCGGGATTATCTTCGATTAGGGATTTCACTGCATCTCTGCCCTGCCCAAGCTTAGTTTCTCCATAGCTAAACCAAGATCCGCTTTTCTTGACCATGTTCATCTCCACTGCAAGGTCTAGGATTTCACCACTTTTAGAAATGCCTTTTCCATACATGATGTCAAACTCAGCCTTTGCAAAAGGCGGAGCCACTTTGTTTTTAACAATTTTTACTCGAGTGCGATTACCCGCAACAACGTCACCGTCTTTAATTTGTGTAGAACGGCGGATATCAATTCTTACTGAGGAGTAAAACTTCAGAGCGTTTCCACCAGTTGTCGTTTCAGGATTACCGAACATTACACCAATCTTTTCTCGAAGCTGATTGATGAAAATACAGCAGCATCCCGTCTTAGATATAGCTCCTGTTAGCTTTCGGAGTGCTTTTGACATGAGTCTAGCCTGAAGGCCAACTTGCGAATCACCCATTTCCCCTTCAATCTCTGCGCGCGGAGTAAGAGCTGCTACAGAGTCAACGATAAGAAGATCGATCGCACCAGAACGGATTAAGTTCTCGGCAATCTCGAGAGCTTGCTCACCGTTGTCAGGTTGAGATATAAATAAATTCTCAGTATCTACGCCCAAACTTTCAGCATAGAAACGGTCAAAGGCATGCTCAGCATCAACGATCGCAGCAATTCCTCCCTGCTTCTGCACTTCAGCAATGGCATGAATAGCCAATGTAGTTTTACCAGAGGATTCCGGCCCGTAAATTTCGATGATTCTTCCTTTTGGATATCCTCCAACACCGAGTGCCAGATCTATCCCAAGAGATCCTGATGGAATTACATCTACTGATTCAACGGCATTATCACCAAGTTTCATGACCGCCCCTTTTCCATAGGATTTCTCCATACGGTCAATGGTCATTTGTAATGCTTTGAGCTTTTCTTTATTTGCTTCTACTGCCATGTTTATTGGTTTTATGCGAGGGCCTCAAGCACCTGCTTTGAGGCTTCTTTAGTTTTTACTTTTGCTATCGTTTTCTCAATTTTTCCTTCCTCGTCAATCACGTAAGTGATTCGGTGGATCCCGTTGTACTCTTTACCCATAAATTTTTTCGGACCCCAAGCATGATATTTATCAATCATTCCCTTTTCAGGATCGGAGATCAATGAGAAAGGAAGCTTGTACTTGTCGATAAAATTTCTGTGCGATTTTTCGGTATCAGCACTGACTCCAATTACCTGGAAGCCCTGCTTCGCGAGAGACTCGTAATTGTCTCTAAAATCGCAGGCTTCTTTGGTGCAACCCGGAGTGTTATCCTTAGGATAAAAGTAAAGAATAGTTTTCTTTCCTTGAAAATCCGTGTGAGAAACTTTATCCCCATTTTGATCTGTTGCCGTAAATTCTGGAGCGGCATCTCCTTCTTTCAAATATTCCATCTTTTTGTGCTTTATCGGTGTATTGAATGACAACATCTGGAGCCGATTGTTCTAACGCGACACAAGAATATTTTGAGAGTCCGTAATCTATTTACGTTGTACTGAAAAAAGCTTCATTAGCTTTGTAGCATGAATCATATTCCTCTCGCTGAACGCATGAGGCCAAGTAATTTAGAAGAGTACATCGGCCAATCTCATTTAGTGGGCAAAGAGGCTGTTTTTCGTAAAGCTATTGACCGGGGCATGATTCCTTCAATCATCTTTTGGGGACCTCCAGGAGTCGGAAAAACTACTTTGGCTCGAATCCTCGCCAGCTCCCTCGATCGACCGTTCTATACTTTGAGTGCCATTAATTCGGGCGTAAAGGACATCAGAGAGATTATCTCTAAAGTGGAGTCTCAAGGTTTTTTTGGCGAAGGAAATGCCATTCTCTTCATCGACGAGATTCATAGATTCAGTAAATCCCAACAAGATTCGCTGCTGGGAGCTGTCGAAAAAGGAGTAATTACGTTGGTAGGAGCTACCACAGAGAATCCCTCCTTCGAGGTGAACTCAGCATTACTTTCTCGCTGTCAGGTTCATATCCTGAAACCACTAGAGAAGGAAGACCTTCAACTTTTAGTGCACAGAGCAATAGCAGAAGACGAAGAGCTCAAGAAAGAAAAAATTGAGCTCAAAGAGGATGAATATCTCCTTCGGCTCAGTGGCGGAGATGCTCGTAAGCTTTTGAATATACTTGAGTCTGTCGTTCAAGCTCTGCCTTTCGGCGAAAAGGATATTACCAATGAACTGGTTAAGGAAGTTGTGAGGAATAATCCTACCATCTACGATAAGGACGGTGAACAACACTACGACATCATATCGGCTTTTATCAAGTCGGTTCGCGGAAGTGATCCCAATGGAGCTGTGTACTGGCTAGCCAGAATGATCGAAGGTGGTGAAGACCCAAAGTTCATTGCCAGACGGCTGATTATTCTCGCCAGTGAAGATATTGGAAATGCCAACCCTACAGGACTCGTTTTGGCCAATGCTGCGTTTGACGCTGTCGCCAAAATTGGAATGCCTGAAGGAAGAATAGTACTCAGTCAATGCACCGTTTATTTGGCTTCAAGCCCAAAGAGTAACGCTTCTTATGAGGCCATTAATTTGGCCATAGGAAAGGTCAAGGAAACTGGCAATCTCGCGGTGCCTTTGCATCTGAGAAATGCTCCAACAAAACTCATGAAAGACCTTGGTTATGGGGATAACTATACCTACAGTCATTCTTACGAAAATAATTTTAAGCTCCAAGAATACCTCCCAGACGAAATAAAAGAATTGAGATTTTACAGTCCTGGAGCCAATGCGCGTGAGCACGAAATGGGCAAGCGTCTGAAAACGCTCTGGAAAGGAAAATATGGCTATTGAGTATCGCTCTGGAAAATTCGATCTCTGCGTTTTGCCATTGCATAGACAAACCCAATCACTCCT
The DNA here is from genome assembly GCA_022448105.1 of Flavobacteriales bacterium. GTDB lineage: Bacteria > Bacteroidota > Bacteroidia > Flavobacteriales_D > Cryomorphaceae > JAKVAV01. The sequence continues at coordinate 51,814 of JAKVAV010000006.1, forward strand.
CCTCCTATCCCTTGCTCGATCATTTGCCAGATAAAATCGACAATCAAATGTTCAGTACCTGAGCCTTTGAAGGAAATACCAAAAACGAAAGCAATAAGATAGATGAAAAACCCAAGGGCTATTCCCATGAAGCCACCTTTCATCTTGATGCCAATTCCCATGCTCAAGTAATTGAAAACAAAAGTGAGCAAGAACCCAATTCCGATGTAGGTGAGCAAAGCAATACTGTAAAAAAGGTAATGAGGTCTCGGGATGTGAATGAGATCATTCAGCAATAGGCCATGCCAAATGAAGCTAAGGCCAATCATGACAACTGCCGAAAGTCCCCAAGCTGTGAAAAACCGCTTTTTGAGCAATTCCATTCACTACAAATGTAATAGAGTCAGAGGATTATGAAAAGTCTTCCGAGACTAATTTTTAACAGTTTAAAGAACCCTAAACTCAGTACGTCGATTTGCAGCTCTGCCGTCTTCGGATTTGTTGGATTCTATCGGTTGTGAGGCACCAAATCCTCTCGTTTGCAATCTTTTGTCCGAAATTGATTGTTTATCAACCAAATATTTCTTGACCGCATTAGCTCTTCTCAGTGAAAGGTCTTTGTTGTAGTCATCGTCTCCTTGATTATCTGTATGACCAGAAATCTCGATGGATAAGCTCGGATTGGTCATTAAAAAAGCAGCTAGTTCTTGAAGCTCCGGGAGTGATTCAATTTTAAGTTGGTCTTTATCCGTATCGAAGAAAATATTGCGGAGCACAATAGCACTGCCCTCTTCGATTCTTTTTAGTTCGACGGTGAGCATGTAAGGCTCATTTGATGGATTATCTGTCAGTGTAAAGTTCTCTGAGTGAAATAAATAACCCTCTGCTGAAACGCTGAGCGCGTAGGTCTCTCCGGCCGGAAGAGCAATCAGAAAACCTCCAGAAACAGGGTCGCTGGCGAGTTCTGAAGCTAATGTCTGGGAAGAAACTTCACTCAATCGAAGTGCTGCTTTCACAGGTTTCTTAGTTACCGCATCAATGACTTTTCCTTGTGCAAATGTCACAGGAGTAGGTCTAACCTCTTTGGGCAAAAGGAAGCTGTACATGTCTAAATCTCCGAAACCTCCTTCTCGCGACGAAGCGAAGTAAGCAATCTCACCATTTGGTGAAACCAGAAGGCTATTCTCGTCTTTGTGTGTATTTATCGGATAGCCCAAATTCTCCGGCTCAGACCATTTTCCATTATCCATTTTGCGACTTACATATAAGTCGAGCCCCCCCATTCCAACATGTCCATCAGAAGAAAAATAGAGTGTCTTACCATCAGGGTGGATGTGGGCTGATTCCTCCTTTCCACGAGAGTTGATATTTCGCGGAAGCTTTATAGCACCTCCCCAAGATCCATCAGGATTTCGTTTGGCAATATGGATGTCCTGATCTTTGTTTCCTTGAGTAGTTGGATAGCCCCTTACAAAATAGATGGTCTTCCCATCGGCCGTAAGTGAAGGCTGTGATTCCCAGGCTGAAGTATTGATCTCAGGACCAAGATTCACAGGAGGTGACCACCGATTTCCGATCAATTCAGACATGAAGAGATCGCATGATCCATATCCTTGACGAGTTCCGCCATACTCATCAAATAGCTCGCAAGCAGTATAAATCAACACCCTCCCATCTCCAGAAATGGCTGGAGCACCTTCGTTATAAGAAGTATTGATTTCACTCAACGGAAATGAAGCTCTCCAGTCCTCACCGTTTTTAAACGCGGTAAAAAACTCTTCATTCTTCCCTCGGTATGAATTGGGGTCATTAACCAGTCTAGTGTAGATCAATTGTCGATCATCGGCAGTGATTGTCGGATAATACTCTGGAAATGGGCTATTGATCTTTTCTCCCATGTTCTTCGGATCAAAATCAACAGGGTTCTCAATTTGCTCTATCGCAAACATGCAATTGAGCAACTCTTTATCTGCTTGAGCCCTCATCTCCTCACTAATTCTATTGAAAGATAGAAAAGTGTTAAAGCTCTCCTGTGCTGGCTCATAATTCCCATCATTCATCTCTAAAGCACCCAAAAAGAAGTAAGCGTTTGCATAAAACTCTGGGTCGATTGCAATCGCCTTTCTCAAAGACTTTTTGGCGCAATCGTAATCTCTCATTTCGGTACAGACCTCAAAGCTGAGTAAGTGTGCCTCGATGAAGCTTTTCTCTCTGTCTAATGCTTCCTGAATTAGAGCGATCGACAATTCGTAATTCCTACCATCGAAAGCATTGAGGGCATTTTCGAAAGACTTAATGGCCTTTTTATCGGTGGTGGTGTAGTCTTGCGACTGGGCGTTGCAATGAAATATGCACAGAAAGAGAGCGGGAACTAAGAGCTTAATAAACCTCATTAAGGAATGTCCATGTATTTGTGCGTCTGAAGTGAGATGCGCCATTTTGGATTTTCTTTTACGTAATCAATAATTAAAGGCGTCATTTTCTCGGCTTTGTCCCATTCTGGTTGAAGAAAAAGCTGACAATCTTTACGAACCCTTGCTGCATGTGTTTCGGCCCATTTCAAATCATGTTTACTGTAAACAACAATTTTAAGCTCGTGGGCCTTATCGTAAATATCATCAAGGGGCGCCTTAAATTTTTTGGGTGAGAAACAAACCCAGTGCCAATTTCCGAGAAGAGGATGTGTCCCCGATGTCTCAATATGGGTTTTCAATCCTTTTTCAATGAGGTCGAAAGTGAGTTTTTCAAGATTGTGCATGGTCGGTTCACCACCTGTGATAACGACCGATTCCGTTCCGGAATCTATTGCATTCTTCACCAATTTCTTCACGGCAATTTGAGGGTGAGCCGCGGCATCCCAACTATCTTTGACATCACACCATATACAACCAACGTCACAGCCCCCTAAACGAATAAAATAGGCGGCCCTACCAGTGTGTGCTCCTTCACCTTGAATTGTGTAAAACTCCTCCATCACGGGAAGTGAAGCTATTTCGATTTCAGGAATTGTTGGGGCTCTGTGCATGGCTTCGAAAAAGAAACCCGTGCGAGGCGTGTGTTTAGAAAAACTCTAAACGACATGGATGAAGCTTCCGCCTTAGATCGGTAATCCTCTCGTTCGCAAGTTGCGAAAACCCAACGAGTGAGTCGAGGCCCGCCCTAACTAAAGCAAGTTAGGCTCCAATTACATTAAATGTTAGTTTTTCAAACTTATAGCTCGCACGGGAGTTCGTTTACTTCCTTATCGCAAAATTAAGTGAATTTGTTCAGGTATAAAACCGTTTTTCACTTTGATAATGGTCGCGATTGGCACCATTTAATTCTAATGAGAATTGTAAAACGACTAGGAACTAAATCGGTTCACGAATATTGTCAATTTGCGCTACTTATCTCCTCTTATGCCATTCCTATCCCGTGGCAGGGCATGGCGTAAACTCTAGCAGGATTCCATTATTCACTGGGATATACTTCAAGGCATGAATGGACTCCTGCTTTCGCAGGTGTGACGTTTGATATGAATCTCTATTTACTTGAGAAGTGATCTGCCTTATCGGCAAAGAGAACATTGAATGTTGTTAGTGAACCGTAACTTCTGCTGATGTACTGCTGCAAATGAATTTTATCACTCTCCGAGAGGGAATCGTGTGAATTGATATTTTGCTCAAGCACCCTCAATCGGTCTCTCACCATCGTTATTTTATGAAAGAAAGTAGCAATAGGAATCTCCTTTGACTGCAAGTCAGTATTGCCCGGAACCAGCACTATTTTTCCACCATCCCATTTTGCACCCATCTCGACAACGTGTGTGATGTCAGTCATCTCTTGAAGCAGTGACTTCATCGCCTTCTTTACATCTTCAATTCCGATAGATTCATCCGCTTCTTTTGGTGATTCAATGACTTCCAAACCATCAAATGATCTCGAAATTTCTCTATCACCTTCGCCTCTGAAGAAGATTTGAAGTGTCGATACGTCCATATCAACAACGATGCCCTCACCAAAAGTGGGATGCTTCACTCTGGCTCCTATACCTAGATTGTGTGTTTCTAATTCCATCTGTTAGGATTGCAATTTAAAGTTTGACATTCTTTTTAGTCGAATCTAAGTTAGCTTACTTTCTGAATCTGGAAATCGAAATAGTTTCGATGACTCAATTAAACCTTATTAGATGATCAATCTTCAATCATAATGAAACCTACACTTCACTATCCAAATTTCACCTGCATCAGTAAGGCGATAGATGAGTCGGTGCTCCTCGTTGATTCTCCTAGACCAATATCCTCTGTACTGGTGTTTTAATGCCTCTGGCTTGCCAATTCCCTGATACGGGCTCCTTGCTATATCCTTGATCAACTTATTTATTCTAGAAAGCATCTTCTTGTCAATCTTCTGCCAGTAGAGATAATCCTCCCAGGATTCTTCAACAAAAACGAGTTTCATTAATCAATCAGTTCTTTTGAGAAAGAGTCTCCTGACTGAAACTTCGCAATCGCTGAATCTAATCGTTCCATATTCTTCTTTGAAGAAGTTTCGTGGGCAGTCGCCTGCAGAGAATTGTACTCTTCCAATGAGATCACCACCACGCCAGATTCCTTACCTCTATTGATAATGAGTGGTTCAAAATTTTGAGTAACCTTATTCAAATATTTCTTAAGGTCTTTTCTAAACTCAGAAATTGTCGTTGTTATCATGTACAATTTTTTGTACAAAAATATGTATAAATTAGGCTATATGAAAATTATAGCGTTGTACTTAAGTAATTCAATGTTTACGACACCACTTCATTCAATGAATGTAGTAACAGGCTTATCTTTAACAAATGTCTTTTGCTATGATATCAGAGAAATATTGAAGTAGAATGGTAATATTCTTTGAGGAGACTTTCGACCATTCATGACAAGCCAAATAATTCATCTCTAGCTCTTTATAACAAGTCGCTCTAAAGGCATATGCTCTTAATAAGTTGTACCTTACAGAAGGCCATTCAATGATTATAAGTTCTCCTAATTTCGAAAATCTATATTTAAGTAGCTCAACTTGTAACCTAAAATTTAACCAGTCAGTTCATAATGAAAATCCGGGTCGGTAAAAGAAATTACCTAATAGCGGAGTATACAAGAAAGAATTAAATCTATGAGAGGACATTCGGTCGTCAAACTAGCTAAATGGAGGATGCTTGAATGAATCCCGAGTTATTAACAGTAATAATTTTCTTGCCTACTGCATCCTCGCAGCCTTCAATGTATTCATCAATAAAGCCACTCTCGTCATCGGCCCTACTCCGCCAGGCACAGGAGTAATGGCCGAACTCTTCGGAGCTACTTCATCAAATTTTACATCTCCTTTGAGTGCAAAACCAGATTTCTTTGAATTATCCGGAACTCGGGTAGTGCCTACGTCGACCACCACTGCTCCTTCTTTGACCATATCGGCGGTGACGAATTCAGGTTTTCCTAAAGCGGGAATTAAAATATCTGCTTGACGCGCCATCTCGGCCAAATCTTTGGTGCGGCTATGGCAAAGGGTAACCGTAGCATTACCTACTTTTCTATTTCTGGAAAGAAGGACACTGAGTGGAGAACCTACAATATTGCTGCGACCGATAATTACGCAATGCTTGCCCGAAGTCTCGATGCCGTTTCTCTCCAATAGCTCAATAATTCCTGAAGGAGTTGCTGGAAGGAATCCGTCTAGCCCTAGATTCATGCGGCCCACATTGGTCGGGTGAAATCCATCTACGTCTTTGTTGGGATCTATAGCTGTAATTACTCTCTGCGAATCGATGTGCTCTGGCAATGGAAGCTGAACGATAAAGCCGTCGATATCGTCATTGACATTTAATTCAGCGATAAGCTCTAAAAGTTCCTCTTCGGTGATGTCATCGTCTCGACGAATAAGTGTTGAATCAAAGCCTACCTCTTTGCAGTCTTTGACTTTATAGCTGACGTAGGTCTCGCTACCACCGTCATTACCGACAAGCACCGCCGCTAAATGCGGAACTTTTAATCCTGCTTCTTTTCGCTTAGCGACTTCAACGGCAATCTCTTGCCTGATTTCTTTCGCTGTATCCTTCCCACTGAGAATCTTAGGTTCTGCCATGTTTACATTCCTGGTATTCCTCGGCCACCCATCATTTTCATCATGTTGGCCATGTTCTTCTTGTTTGACATTAGCTGCATCATCTTTCGAGTCTGCTCGAATTGTTTGATAAGCTTGTTTACTTCCTGAACGTCCGTTCCACTGCCCTTAGCAATCCGCTTCTTGCGAGAGCCATTGATGATTTTGTGGTTATTGCGTTCTTGGGGAGTCATGGAGTGAATGATGGCTTCAATTTCTTTAAACGCATCGTCATCAATGTCCATATTCTTGATTGCCTTTCCCATTCCGGGGATCATTCCCATGAGGTCTTTCATGTTCCCCATCTTCTTGATCTGCTGAATCTGGTCCAGAAAATCGTCGAAGTTGAATTCGTTCTTGGCAATCTTCTTTTGAAGCTTTCTCGCCTTCTCTTCGTCGTATTGCTCTTGAGCCCTCTCCACCAGCGATACCACATCCCCCATTCCAAGGATACGGTCGGCCATCCTTTTCGGGTAGAAGATATCAAGTGCCTCCATTTTCTCGCCGGTACCGACAAATTTAATTGGCTTGTCTACCACTCTTTTGATGGAAATAGCCGCACCACCTCGGGTATCACCATCAAGCTTGGTGAGAACTACTCCGTCAAAGTCTAGTCGGTCATTGAATGTTTTCGCTGTATTCACAGCATCTTGCCCGGTCATGGCATCCACCACGAAAAGTGTTTCTGAGGGTTCAATCGCTCGCTTTACTGCTTCGATCTCACCCATCATTTGCTCATCTACCGCCAAACGTCCAGCCGTATCGACAATGACCGCATTCTGACCGTTGCTCCTGGCGTGAAGAATCGCTTCTTGGGCAATTTTTACGGGATCTTTTTCTTCTCTATTCGAATAAACCTCCACTCCGATCTGCTCTCCAACAACGTGGAGCTGATCGATTGCTGCCGGGCGGTAAACGTCACAAGCGACAAGAAGCGGAGTCTTTCCTTTCTTGTTCTTAAGGTGATTCGCCAGTTTTCCTGAAAAAGTGGTCTTACCAGAACCCTGGAGTCCTGACATAAGGATCACCGCGGGATTTCCCTTGAGGTTGACTTCTTCCTGCTCTCCTCCCATCAACTCAACCAGTGACTCGTGGGTGATCTTCACAAGAAGCTCAGAAGGCTTTAACGAGGTAAGTACGTCTCTACCCATTGCCTTCTCTTTTACCTCATTGGTAAAATCCTTGGCAGTCTTATAGTTCACGTCGGCATCAAGCAATGCACGACGCACTTCTTTAAGGGTTTCGGCAACATTTACTTCAGTAATTTGACCTTGACCTTTAAGTACCTGAAAGGCTTTGTCAAACTTCTCTGTGAGATTCTCGAACATGGATTCTTCAATTTAGGAAGCGCAAATTTAAGAAGAACACAATACTCTAGAGGCTATTTACAGGTAGTAAAGTGGCGACTTATGAAACATCTTTCACTTTGGTCAATTTCAAAGAGTTGATCATCTATCAAAAGCCCTTTCTCGAGCTTCTTAAATCGAAAGAACTTCTTTGATTTCACTGTTAGTAAATCCCCACTGTCATTTTTCTCGACCTCTGCTGGAAAGTAATCGCAATGAACTTGAACTAGTTCAAGTCCCGATTTCGAGTTGGATGTATATTCTCCTGCGAGAGAATGGAATCCTCCATCAGANAAAGAAAAGAGAGTGTCACCATCTGCAGAAATCGATACAGGAGACATATCGAGAAATACAGAATCGCTCAGAATCAAAGCATAAGTTAAGTGATACCACNTTGACCTTAAGTCAAAAGTTTCTCCGTANCATGACCCTAAACCGGACGAATCGGTGCTGCACATCTCGAGCAATCCCTTGTAAATTCGTTTCTCTGATTGTCCGTTCACAGTCTGAAAAATGCAACTCGCAAAAATCACATTCTATCGGGTACCAAAATACCCAAAAGTCTCATCGATTTCTTAACAATGAGACCTACCTGCTGTGCCAATAGCGCTCGGTATTTAACCAAGTCTTGAGTTTCAGCATGGAGGATCGTTGAATTCTGGTAGAAAGAGTTGAAATCTTTTACCAAATCAAAAGTGTAGTTTGCGATCAGGGCTGGGCTAAATTCTACCGCCGCTTCTTCAATAAGCTGAGGGAATGAATGAATCTTGAAGTGGATTCTTCTTTCGTATTCATTAATGGTGATTTGCGATTTCTCAAAGGTGAGATCGCCTTCTACATTTCGAAGCACCGATTGAATTCGGGCATGAGCATACTGAATGAATGGTCCTGTATTTCCATTGAAGTCCACACTCTCCTTTGGATTGAATAGCATGTTTTTCTTGGGGTCGACTTTGAGCAAGAAATACTTCAATGCAGCCATTCCAATTATTTCGTAGAGCTTGCTCTTATCCTCCTGTTCAAGGCCTTCGAGTTTTCCAAGTTCAGCCGTGATTTCCTCAGCAGTATCGGCCATACTTTGCATAATATCATCAGCATCTACTACTGTACCTTCACGGGATTTCATTTTTCCCTCGGGCAGCTCCACCATTCCATAAGATAGGTGGTAACAATTCTTCGCCCATTCATACCCGAGCTTTTGAAGGATGAGGAAAAGTACTTTGAAGTGATACTCTTGTTCGTTACCAACGGTGTAAACCATCTGGGTGAGTGCAGGAAAATCTTCGTATCGAAGAATGGCTGTTCCGATGTCTTGCGTCATGTAAACCGCCGTACCGTCTTTCCTGAGAAGTATCTTTTCATCCAGTCCATCCTCAGTCAAGTCGGCCCAAATGGAGCCATCTTCTTTCATTTTGAAAATTCCGTTTTCAACTCCTTTTAAGGCTTGGTCTTTTCCTAAGCTCCAGGTATTACTCTCGTAATAAAGCTTATCAAAATCCACTCCCATTCTCGTGTAGGTAGCGTCAAAACCATCGTAGACCCAGCCATTCATTTTTTCCCAAAGGGCATAGGTTTCAGCATCTTTCTCTTCCCATTTAAGAAGTGTTTCTCTAGCTTCTTGCATGAGGGAAGATGCTGCTTCCGCTTCTTCTTGAGTCTTTCCTGCGGCTACCAATTCAGCGACTTCCTTTTTGAATTCCTGATCGAACTTGACATAGTATTTTCCTACAAGCTGATCGCCCTTCATGTTTGCTGATTCCGGAGTTTCACCTTCTCCAAATTTGCTCCAAGCCACCATTGATTTGCAGATGTGAATTCCGCGATCATTGATGATTTGTACTTTCTTGACGTCGTGACCAGCAGCCTTGAGAATCTCTGAGACTGAATACCCAAGAAAGTTATTTCTGAGGTGTCCAAGATGGAGGGGCTTGTTTGTATTTGGTGAAGAGTATTCTACGACCACTGTTCCTTTCGAATTAGGCTCTTCGAACCCGTAATCTTCTTGTTTGGCGGCAGCCTGAAGATTTTCAATCCAAAAAGCAGAGGTGAACGTGATGTTCAAGAATCCCTTTACCACACCAAAAGACTCGACCTCATTCATGCGTGATTGCAAGTACTCACCCAGTGCTATTCCCGTCTCTTTAGGAGATTTTTTGGCAAAGCGTACTAGCGGGAAAGTCACAATGGTCAACTCACCATCAAAGTCTTTCCTAGTAGGCTGCACCTGTATTTCGCTGGGTGCGACTTCTACATCGAAGAGCGTCTTAACGCCCTCAGAACATATGGATGCCAAGTACTTCTCTATCATTTCTATTGGATTTTGGGCAGGAACACTTCTGCCATCATACATCTCGCACTTCCGCCGCCTAAGGCTTCAATGGTATCCAGTGAGCTGTGAATGATGGTCACATGTTTTTCAATTGCTTCGATTTGATCTGGTCTCAGACTGCCATAAGCCGCCGAGCTCATCACTAAAAACTCTTTTCCGTCTTTGTTGGCAACATTGAGCATGTTTCCAGCAAAATGCTCCTTTTGGTTTTCAGTAATCTCAATGATCTTCTTCCCAGTTTTTTTCAATGAATTGATCACGTCTTTGCGTTCAATCTCATCATCAATACAATTGAGGCAGATCACGCTAAACTCAGAACCAAGACACATCATCACGTTGGTGTGATATATGGGCAGTCGTTCACCATTAACGGTCTGATTTGCTGTGAAGGCAATGTACTCGAAATCGAATCTTTCACACCAAGTTTCAAGCACTGTAATGTCTGTTCTCAGACTTTCTGCAGCATAGGCTATCCGATTCTCACGATCGAGAATCATACTACCCGTTCCTTCTAGGAAAATCCCCTCTGTCTCAAAACCACTAAAGTCTTCAACCTCTTCCACATGAAAGCCAAAATCATCAGCAATGATATCAAACATTTCCTCCCTGCGTTCTCCCCGTCTATTTTCGGCAAACATAGGGTACATGGCGATGCGGCCATCAGCATGAAAGGAAACCCAATTGTTTGGAAAAACGGAATCAGGCGTTTCAGGAAAAGCATCATCCTGAAATACAACGACATCAATGCCGTGTGACCTTAACTTCTCAACGAAGGCATCAAACTCTGCCACTGCCTTTTCATTTGCGGAACCTGAATCAAGGCCATCGATGACCTTTTGGTAGTAATTATTGGCGGCCGTTTCTTCATTGAAATGAAAATTAAAAGGCCGCACCATCATAATGGTGTTTGTGATTTGTGCAGTCATGATATTCTTCTCAAAGGCATGGTGGAACATCTTAACAAGCCTTCTTGCTTGCTAATTTCAGCATAAGGTACTTCTTCTACTATGAAGCCCCTTTCTCTTAAAGTTTTGTTGAGTCTCACAAAATTCTTCTCCGAGACTATTACATCTGGAGCAATCGAAAAAACATTGCTACACATCTGGTACATCTCTTCTCGATCTATTTCAATGATATTGTCCTTGCCGAAAAAATCTGTCAGAAAATCGACATCGCTCTGGTTCTTAAACCCACCAGGAAACATAATTGCCTGGTCTTTTCCTATTGGCTGGAAACAGCAATCAAGATGTAAAGCATTTTGCTTCGGGTCAATATCAGATTTATTTAGCTCAAAGGCATGCACCTGCCAGTCTGGAAAAGTGGTTTTTAGAAATTCGACACCGTCTTCATTGGTTCGGCTCACTTGATATTTTGCAAAATCTGCAGGTTTTGAATAACCGACAAAAAGATTCCCATTCCAAGGCATTATGTCACCACCTTCTACTTTAGCTCCTTCAGGCATTTCCACAATAGATTCAACGGATAATTGATTCAGAATATATTGGTATGCTTTTGCCTCATGTTTTCTATTCTCAAGAATATTAGGAACGATTAATTTTTCTCCAATCACAAAGAAGATATCACGAGAAAATATTTGATTAACATTTTCTAAAACATTTGGACGATGAACCTTGACTCCGTANTTCTCCAGCACGACATTGAAAGCATCTATTTCTGCCTGCATATCCGTCTCTAAAGGGTATTCCCCATTTTGGATATAATACTTCGACTTGGGATCATACGCCTCTTCCAGACTGGGTATAGGGCCAATTGATTCCGCAGTACCCAAGAGAACAGACTCTAAGCGGTCCGTTTCGTTTTGAATATTCAATTTCAGCATGTAGTGCAGTTGGTGCGGCAAAGGTAGATAACGGATTCAATATCTATTAAAGAGATTCTCTTATCTGTACCGATGAAACTTTAATTACTTGATTTCGTAGCAAGTAGTGACTTACCTTTTTAAGATTTAATAAAATCAAGCCCGTGAATCCTTCATACTTTACCCCTGAAAATATTCGCAAATACTCTATGCTCGGAGTATGGTGTATGCCATTTATTGTGATGGCATTGATAATAACTGCCTGCTCACAAATTTCTGACAATGTATTTGATCTAAAGCCTTCTGAGGGTGTAATCAAATACAAAATCTCGTTTCCTGAGGTTAGTGATGAGAGCATTACCGCAACCCTTCTTCCCGACCAAATGACTTATGCTTTTACTCCNACTTCGTTCGCTTCAAACTTTGAAACAGCTGGTGGTGTGTTCAGAAATAAGATCGTTGCTAATCGCGATACGAGAACTGTGGACCACCAATTAAAAGTTTTCAGAAAGAAAATTCAGACCAAGATGGCTGAGACAGACGTGATGGAGATGCTGGCTGAATATCCAAAGGCCGCTGTTATCAATACAGATCAGACCGATACGATAGCCGGTTACTTCTGCAAAAAGGCGCTGATCGTATTTGAAGACATGGAGATGCGCGAAATAGAGGTTTACTATACCGATCAAATAGAAATGGATTCGCCGAATTGGTGCACACAATACCACGAAATCGAAGGTGTTCTGATGGCCTATGAAATTGAAGAGTTCGGGATCAGAATGAGATTGGAAGCTGAAGAAGTAAAGACTCCTCTTCGAGACACTGAAATGTTGCAAGCGGAAACGGAGTACTCTGAAATCACAAGAGAGATGATGGATGTTGAGCTTGAGCAATTAGTCCAAACCTTCGAATTATAATGAGAATATTTCTAGGTACAATTTTTCTCTTCCTATCAACTTTTCTCTTTGGTCAATTTGAGGGGGTTATTCACTACAATGTAACTTACGAGGCCGTGGATGAATCAAAATCTAGCCTAATGAGTATGCTTCCAAACGAGGCTTCACTCTACTGTAAGGGACAGAAATCACTTTTTGAACAAAAGATCGCGGGTGGTGGAGTTCAAGCTTTTGCAAGTGATGGTGAAGGTGGTGATGCATTTTTGATGATGCAATTTCTCGGTCAAGGCTATAAGGTGGAAATGTCTCAAGAGCAAATGATGTCATTGAAACAAACAAAGAACCTTGAGATTGAAAAAACCGATGATGTTAAAGTTATCGCAGGCTACACTTGTAAGCGCGGACTTGCAAGGTCTGGTGCGGAGACACTCGAATTCTATTATTGTACAGAATTAGAATCTGAAACTAATTTTCCTCCCGTAGCAAAATTGGACGGTTTACCGCTTGAATACGAAATCATTAAAGGTGGTATTAAAATGAAATTTTTTGCTACTTCCGTAGAGAAAATGGAAGTGAGTGATTCAAAATTTGAACCTCTCGATGGTTTGGTGGCAATGAAGTTTGACGTTTTTGCAAAGTCTTTTGCCATCATTGAATAGTTGCGAGGACTGAGTCAATCTTAGTTGTACCACAACTTCACTTGCGTTGCTCCAAGGCCATATCTGGTATAATCGGCATCCTCAAAGTCACAGTTTGCCATTGATTTAAGCCTCTTCCTTAGCTCATTTCTCAAACGACCTTTACCGATGCCGTGTATGTAAACTACTTTTTTAAGTTTCTTTTTTCTTGCTTCCGTTAATGTTTTCTCAAAATGGTGGAGTTGTAGAACAACCATATCGTGATTTGAGAGATTCCGGGTTTGATCGACTACCATATGAATATGAAGATCAACTTCCATATATGGACTGCGACCTTGAATCAAGCGATATCCGTCGGCATCATCTCGAACGATTTGAGAAGACAGCATCTCTTCTGATTCTATTGGGGCAATAGGTTTCCATTCTTTTTTGAGGATTAGCTGTGATTCAGGGTAATCGTAAATAAATCCATCAGCGTCTTCAACTGAAATCAATCCATCTTTGACGTCGACGACTGTGCCACCCCCAACCTCATTCAAGAACTGTACCTGATCTCCAATTTTAAACATGATGTTGCCCATCCATTCTTGCCATAAATCCAAAATGCTAATTTCGCAAGCTCATTCAATTAATCATGAATTCCACTCTTTTTTATCGGATTGTATTCGGTATAGTCTTAGCCATTTCCCTTTATGCTTTAGCCTATGCCCAGCCATTAAGTGAAAGACCGAATAAATCTGCGGTAATAGCATTTTACAATGTTGAGAACTTATTCGACACCATTGACGACCCCATAAAAAGAGACAACGAATTTCTTCCCGACTCTGCCAAAAAATGGAGGAGCGAAAGGTATTGGGCAAAGCAGTCGAAGTTGGCTGAGGTGATATCTCAAATAGGTGCTCCGTCATATCCGGCAATAATTGGACTTTGTGAAGTTGAGAATATTGGAGTTTTGGAAGATTTGGTAAAGGATGAAAAACTGAAGAATTCTAAATATGAGCCCATTTTAATCGAAGGACCTGATCAGAGGGGAATAGACGTTGCCTTACTTTATTCTAAGAAGCGTTTCAAAGTAATTTCTGCTAGCTCATACAACGTTGATCTTGGAGTAGCCAACAGACCTACAAGAGATATATTGCACGTTAGAGGGAAATTTAAAAGTGGTGGCCCAACCTTGAACGTGTTTGTAAATCACTGGCCTTCCAGATATGGTGGAGCGGAAAAAAGCGAACCCAAGCGCATAGCTGCGGCTGAGGTTTTAAAGACAAAAACAGATAGCATTGCAAAAGTTCACCCCAAAGAATTGATAGTCTGCATGGGCGATTTTAATGATTACCCCGACAACAAGTCCTTAACCGAAACCCTTTCAGCTGGTAAGGACAAACAATTGGTCAATCTAATGTACGGATTGAAGGAAACGAAGCGCGGATCATACAACTACAAAGGAGACTGGGATTTCTTAGATCAGATTATTGTTTCCGGAAATCTCATGGACGGAACTCTCCCAGAAATTATGGAAGGAAGCACGGCCCCTTTCTTTACGGATAGCATGCTCTTCCAGCATCCAAGATACGGGGATATGAAACCAAGCCGCACCTACGGAGGCCCAAACTATTACGGCGGCTACAGCGATCATCTTCCTGTTTACACCGTAATCCAATATTAGATTAAAAATACAGCCAATGCCATGTGGTGCGCCCCCGGCTAAATTCTGCTGTCGGAGCTGGAATTTTGAGAACAGACACTGCCGAAAGTACAGTGTTCAAGAACTTTGATTTTGTCTTTAATCTGCCCAAGTCGATGTCCAAACTTAAATAGTACTGCCTGTAGGGGTCGATTGCAGGGAGGACAGTACCGGCATCGTTGAACTCTGGGTTGAAACTACCTCCAAGCATATTCTGCCCTCCAAACCCAACAGAAAAACAGAGCCATTTCGGAAACCATGAATTTTCCATAAAAGACCCGGGAGATATGGACAACCAGGCGGTTTGGCCATTGTAATCCTTGAAGATTCTTTCGAGCGTATTTGAACCCAAAAGCTCTGGTCTGAATTGCGCTAGATCAGATTCAGAATATGAAATTTTCAACATCATTCTTTGGTTATTCCATAGCAACTGTTGACCGATAAATAGCCCTGTACCAGCTACATTGGCTCCAAAATCTCCCCAGCTAAAGCCCCATCCTTTCGAGTACGCATCAAAGACTTCAACATTGGTCAGAAAAAGAAGACCTACACCACTACTCCACCACATACTCTTACGGTCTTCAAGACCAGTCCATCTCAATATATCGTATCCGTAGCGAGAGATTTGATAGGCTGTAATCGAATGACCTGCCTTGTCCATCCCCAACCACTCATCAGAATCGTCGAAAAACTTGAATGATGTGGATTCATAATCCGAATACCACATCCCATAGAGGGCAGTCATCGAACCGATATAGGTTACACCGGCAGTCCAAGCAACTGCTTTGAGGCGCTTTTCGCACAGGGTGTCAGGATATGATTGACCAAGCGAAATATTGGCCAGCAGAACTAGAAAAACAATAAACTGAAAATGTCGCTTATTGCCTAAGCTCAGCTTTTCGCAGCTCTTCAAATTGTCTTCTAAATTTTTCAACTTTTGGTCTTACCACAGCCTGACAATAAGGAGCAGTGGGATTATTCAAATAGTAGTTATGATGATCTGCTTCAGCTCGGAAGAAGTTGATCAAAGGATCAATAGCTGTCACAACGGGATTCGCATACAGCCCACTTTCATCGGTAATCTGCTTGGCAGAATCTGCAAGCTCTTTTTGCTGATCATTATGGTAAAAGACCACACTTCGATACTGCGTTCCAACATCGGCACCTTGCCGATTAAGAGTGGTTGGATCGTGAGTTTTGAAGAAAACTTCCAATAGCTCGGAATAGGAAATTATGGATGGGTCAAATTCTATCCGAGCCACCTCAGCATGACCGGTGGTCCCGTTACAAACTTCTCTATAAGCCGGGTTCTTGATATGGCCTCCACTGTATCCCGGATAGACATTTACGACTCCTTTCAATTCTTGGAATACCGCTTCAATGCACCAGAAACAGCCAGCTCCAAATGTGGCTTCTTCATAATTTACTTCTGCACTCATAAAAGACTTTGTAATTTAATAATGATCTTCCAACAAATGGAAAACACCCCATATCAAAGTTAGTTTTTAGTTCATAAAATAAAGAGAGAATATTGTTTTAAGATAATCAAATGGTCCTCCGTTCAGAAGTCAAAGTCTCCTTTAACATTGATCTGTTAAAATACCGCGGTTCCTTCACGCGTTCTGGAGGTAGCGACAATTTATATTTACCTGTTGAACCTGTCATCACCGACACATAGTTAAATGGCTAGAAAACCAAGTACTAAAGCTGCGAGCAAAAAGAAAAAGCCTGCATCAAAAGCGTCTTTCAAAATCCCTTCAGTGTTATCTGATCGAAGAGTAAAAAGAGTTTTTGGTCTATTTCTGCTCTTGGCTGCAATTTATTTACTGCTGGCATTCACCGCCTTCATGTTCACTTGGAAAGAAGATCAATCTTTACTTTCTGAGAATTGGTGGGTGATTCTTCGTGAAGGAAGTTTTGAGGCTCAAAACTGGCTTGGACCTCTTGGAGCGATGATGGGTCATCTATTTATTTATGAGTGGTTCGGAATAACGAGCTTCTCATTTGTGATGCTATTGTTGCTTTTTGGCAATAAAGTGTTAACTGGGAAAAGCCCATTGCCACTTATGAAGACGACAGTGTCGGCATTTGTCGGCATGCTCATTTTCTCACCAGCTCTTGCATTTGTTTTTGACAGTCCAGAACATCAAATCTTAGGAGGACGTTTCGGATTTGAACTTGACCAATCTCTGGCTGGAAAAGTTGGTGTTCTAGGGACTGGTTTTCTCCTTCTTTTCGCGGCAGCTGGATTTATCTCGATTGTATTTAATCCTTCTTTTTCCTTTCTGAGTAAGTGGTTTGAACTTGTTTCAACGAAAACAGGTACACTGGTTAGAATACTAAAAGCGAAGTCGGCTTCAATTCACTCGCAGGAAGAGGATTTGGAAGAAGAGGAGAAATACTTTGAAGACACCATCGGTCAAATGGATAGCTTCACTGATATGGCAGCGGCTGACCTTGCTATGGCCGATTTAGAAATTGAACTCGAAGAATCCACTCCCGAAAAAGAAGAAATTCCTTTCACACCAAATTTTGAGCTCGAAGTTGAAGAAAAAGAAACTGAGGACGAGGGCTTCGAAATTGTGGAAACATCGCCTGTCGCTAAAGTTAAAGGGGAAGGAAAAGAAGAATTCACTGTAGAAGCTCCCAAGGAAGAAAAATCTCTTTCAGACAGAGAGGTTAATCGAAAAGTCAATGATTACGGGGAGTATGATCCCACTCTTGATTTATCGAGCTTCCAAATGCCAAAAATTGACTTGCTCGAAAATCATGGCGACGGAAAAGTAACCGTATCGAAAGAGGAGCTCGAAGCCAACAAAAACAAAATTGTAACTACGCTGTCTCACTACAAAATTGGTATAGAGAAGATTAAAGCAACAATTGGTCCTACGGTGACGCTTTACGAAATAGTACCTGAACCTGGCGTTCGAATTTCTAAGATCCGAAACTTGGAGGATGATATTGCGCTGAGCCTTGCCGCACTTGGCATTCGAATCATCGCTCCGATTCCTGGAAAAGGCACTATAGGCATAGAAGTACCCAATAGCAAAGCAGATACCGTTTCTATGAAATCGGTAGTTGCCTCGGAGAAATTCCAGAACACCAAATTTGAGCTCCCCGTTGCACTGGGTAAAACGATCAGTAACGAAACCTTTGTGACTGATCTGGCCAAAATGCCTCACCTATTGATGGCTGGAGCGACTGGTCAAGGAAAATCTGTTGGACTGAATGCTATTTTGGTCTCATTGCTCTACAAAAAGCATCCTTCGCAGATCAAGTTTGTACTGGTCGATCCTAAGAAAGTGGAGCTCACTTTATTTAACAAAATAGAACGTCACTATCTGGCCAAACTTCCTGATGAAGAGGAGTCGATCATCACCGATACAGCCAAAGTGGTAAAGACATTGAACTCGCTTTGTATTGAGATGGACGATCGCTACGAACTTCTCAAAAATGCTGGAGTAAGGAACCTCAAAGAGTACAACGGAAAATTCATTCAGCGAAAGCTCAACCCGGAAGAAGGTCACAAATACTTGCCCTACATCGTTTTGGTAATTGATGAATTTGCAGATTTGATAATGACGGCGGGTAAGGAAGTAGAAACTCCCATCGCAAGACTTGCGCAACTTGCGAGGGCAATTGGAATTCACTTGATCATCGCCACGCAGAGACCTTCGGTGAACATCATTACCGGAGTGATTAAGGCCAACTTCCCGGCAAGGATTGCTTTTAGAGTTTCCTCAAAAATTGACTCCAGAACCATCCTCGATGCGGGCGGAGCTGATCAACTTATCGGTCGGGGGGATATGCTTTTATCCACAGGAAATGATATGATCAGGCTTCAATGCGCATTCGTTGATACTCCTGAAGTTGATGAAATCACCGAATTCATTGGAAATCAAAGAGGATATCCTTCGGCTTTTGATCTGCCCGAATATGTAGGAGATGAAGAAGGAAGTGCTCTCGATATTGACATAGCCGATCGAGATGCAATGTTCGAGGATGCCGCAAGACTATTAGTTGCTACGCAACAGGGCTCTACGTCACTCATTCAGCGAAAGCTTAAGCTGGGATACAATAGAGCAGGAAGAATTGTAGATCAGCTGGAAGCTGCGGGAATTGTCGGTCCATTTGAAGGAAGCAAGGCAAGACAGGTTTTAATACCTGATGAATACAGTTTGGAACAGTTGTTGAAAGCTGAGACCGAGAACATCGAAAATTAAATCAATGAAAAGAAATATAAAGCTACTTGCTATCGCCTCATTTGCGCTACTTTCTATAAAAGTCTCTGCTCAAGATGCTAAAGCAAAGGCAATATTAGATGAGCTAAGTGATAAGACTAGAAAGTACTCAACCATCACGAGTGAGTTCACATTTACGCTTGAAGACAAAGCAGCCGATGTTACCCAAGAGCAAGCTGGGTCGCTAAAGATGAAAGGAAAGAAATACTATATCGTACTAGGTGACAATCAAATCTACTCTGATGGTGACACCCGATGGACGTATAGTGAAGAGATGAATGAAGTCTACATTGATGTAACAGAAACTGGCGATGAAGTCCTCAATCCAAGCGACGTTTACACCATTTGGGAATCTGGGTTTAAACAATATTACAAAGCAGAAGAAACTCTGAATGGCAGAGCTACACACGTCATTAAACTAGTGCCAACAGATGCTGCTGATAAAGAGTATCATACGGTCTTAGTCTACATTGACAAGGGAAGGATGGAAGTCTCCAAAATCGAGATCAAAGGAAAACAAGGAGTCGATTACACTTATGTAGTGAAATCATTCAAGACAGACACCCCTTACTCAGATGACGTTTTTGTCTTCGATTCGTCAGATTATCCTGGGGTTGATGAGATAGACAATAGATAGATTTCAACACCTCATATTCGTAGAACTTAGGAAGGCAAAAATTTCGAAATCAGATCTGTCCTTCGTTATTCTTCTTGATCGTCAATAATATCATCCTCCATCTCCTTCAGCTTGTTGGCAGTAATAAATGACGTAGTTAGTTCAGTCAACATATTGCTAGCAGCACTTGGATTATTGGGCAATAAAATTAAACTGCTCTTGCTCTTTTCGCTAACCGACTGAAGGGTGTCATAATGCTGGGTAACAACAATAAGTGCCGATGCCTCCTGTGAGTTGATTCCGACTTTATTAAGAACGTTGACTGAATCTTCAAGACCTCGGGCAATCTCTCTTCGTTGATCAGCAATACCCTGTCCTTGCAGACGCTTGCTCTCCGCCTCAGCGGTCGCTTTTGCAACAATTCTAATCCTCTCTGCCTCCCCTTCGTACTCGGCAGCGGTTCTTTGCCTTTCAGCTGCATTGATTCGATTCATAGCGACTTTAACCTCCTCCGCAGGATCGATATCTGTAACCAGCGCCTTAATGATACCATACCCATACTCATTCATAAATTGCTCCAACTCCCTCTTAATCGCGATCGCTATATCATCTTTTTTTTCAAAAACATCATCTAACCTCAACTTTGGAACTTCTGCTCTAACTGTGTCGAAAACATAAGAGGTGATCTGATCCTGAGGACTTTCTAACCTATAAAAAGCATCGTAAATTTTTTCTTTAAGAACCAAATATTGAACAGATACTTTGATCTTTACAAATACATCATCCTTCGTTTTTGTCTCGACATTTACATCGAGTTGCTGAATTCTTAAGCTTACTCGACCTGCAATTCTATCAACAAGTGGAATCCTGAACTGAATACCAGAATTTCGAACACTGTGAAATTTACCAAAACGTTCCACAATAGCAGCGCTTTGTTGCTTTACTGTAAAAATTCCTAGCAGCAGCAGCGCTAGAAAAATGACAATCAATATTGGAGTGGTCATAACACATATTGGGTTTGTGAGCGAATATAGAAAGATCTGTACGATTGAAAAGGTTACAATTTTTCGACGAATCAGTGAATATTTTGGAGGAATAATTGACAAATACAAATAACTGCTCCACCTTTGCACATTAAACAACATCATGGCTATGATTAGATCATTTACCAATCACTTAATTGCATGCGCTTTCTTCTTGATTACGAGCTCTCTGTTCAGTCAAGACTGTTCTAATTACAAACTTTATTACACACATGACCCTCAGCCTAATGGGCAATATGACCTATTCGAAGTAGAATTAGACGACACGGGCAATGCTAACCTCACTTTATTAGCGGAGCAAATAGGAGGAGCCCATATAGCTCTCTCACCAGATGGAAGTCAGATATATTCCATAAGTTCTAAGTTGCGTATTTACGATGTAGCTACCGGGGTTCTTTCTGACCCCATTACTATCCAGACTGCTGATGGCACAATTCTTACAGGTTTTCCAAGTGCGGTATGTGATGCTGATGGTGTTCTGTATGGCGGTAACCAAGGACAAAATCAAGTTTATACTATCGGTTTAGACGGCATAGCAGAACCATTTGGTCCAAGCGTTTCAGTTTCAGGTGGTGATTTGATTTTTGTAGGAGATGATCTTTGGTCGATCAATCGAAGTACTAACACATTTACGAAGGTACTCACCGGGGAGACGTTTTCTGTAGATGTTAACCAAATCAACGGCGCAGCAGTCCTCCCTAACGGTAATGTACTTGTTGCAGACGGAAATGGGGAAAGCTTGTTTAAAGAAATTGATCTAGCCACAACAGCTGTTGTGAACACCTACGATTCCGGTCTCAATTTGAACAACGGAGATTTTGCTGGCGGTTGCATTGGAGGCGACGGATTTCAAACCTGTGACGAATATGCCATTTACCTAATGAACAATCCTGAACAAGGAGGATCCATGCTTTACAAAGTAAATGTTGTAGGAAGTAATGCGATCATAGAGCTCGAAGCAGAATTTGCTCATGGTGGTCACATTGCGCTGAATGAAGATGGAGAGCTTTACATTTTTGGCGCAGTTTCTGGAAAATACATCACATATGATCCTTCAACTGGGTCAAGTAGCGATCAAATACAAGTTACATTTAATGGAAATGCAGTTAATGGTATACCCCAAGCAGTATTTGATCCTTCAAGCGGAAAGATTATTGTGGCATCAGTTGTAGATGAAGCTGTATACGAAGTAGACCCAGCTACTGGCGAAGCAGAACTCATCACCCTTACCACTGTGAGCGGTGGAGATTTGGTTATAACTCAAGACGGAAATCTTTGGATAATCAATCGAGTAGATGATGTATTTGTCAACTTGACAGATGGTACTTCTTCTTTTGAGCCAGGACTAGATGAAATTAATGGTGCTGCCCTTCTTGAAGATGGAAGGATTATCGTTTCCAATGCGGGAAGCACTGAATTAAACTTAATTGATCCTACCACTGGAATGGTATTAGATCTCGCTTTCCCACTTGACTTTGAGTTAAGAAATGGTGACATGGCTTCGGGATGCATAGGTGGATTCACATTCGAAAATGAATGTGAGGATTTCAGATATTTCTACATCGCAGACAACACTTCAGGTTTCGCTCAAGGTACGGTGTTTGAAGGAGAAATCTCTGGAGGAGACTTCGTTCTGACTCAACTCTTTGAAGCTGGAATTTCTGCTCACCTTGCGGTTAATACGCAGGATGGTTTGTTCTATGTTGTCAACGGAAATGTCCTAAGGACTTACAGTTATTCGGGACTTTTGATCAACGAAGTCTCCACAGGTGCTATTGGTGGAATAACCGCCGCTGTATACAACTCAAATGACGGTCTTGTTTACGTAGGTGATGCTCCTGGTAATGAAGTGTGGTCGGTTGATCCAGCAACGGGTGATCAAACCTT
Organism: Flavobacteriales bacterium; assembly: GCA_022448105.1. Classification (GTDB taxonomy): domain Bacteria; phylum Bacteroidota; class Bacteroidia; order Flavobacteriales_D; family Cryomorphaceae; genus JAKVAV01. The sequence goes on from JAKVAV010000006.1 coordinate 74,409, forward strand.
ATTTGCAGACGAAGTTCCAGTTCAAGGGGGTGACCTTTTCTTTAGTGAAGAAGGAGGTCTCTACCTCTTGGAAAGAATTAACAACAATTCTTCTAAAGTATACGAGATCATTTTAGGCGAAGCAGTCTTAGTTTCAGACATAGTGAACTCTGTAAATGGGGGAGCTAGCACCTTCGAAAATGGCTTTATAGTAGCTGAAGGAAACAATTCAAACAGCTTCTACACTTACGATCTGGATGGCGGAAACGAAGTCGAGTTAACTGCACTTCTTAACGGAGAACTTTTCTCAGTAGTTGATGGGGATATGGCTTCTGGATGTTTCGACAATACGGAGTTTGTAGAGCCACAAATTAGTGCAGAAGTGGTTAATGAAATAGGCAAGATATCCACTTATCCAAACCCTTCCCTAGGCGACTCAAACGTAAATTTTGAAGTTTTAGAAGATGGGTTTACCTCTATCGAGTTGATCGACATGACTGGGACAGTGCAGCAAGTGGTATTTAGCCAAAAGGCATACGCTGGAGAGCAATACAATATCCAAATCAATGCGACAGATATTCCTGATGGAATTTACATCTACAAACTGACAACAATCAGAGGCGTCGTTTCGACAAAACTTATGATGAGTAGGAAATGACTGAAATAGTCTTCCAAAACAATCCCGTTCAGCAAGAGCGGGATTTTTTATTTGGTAACAAAAAGTAAAACTTACCTTCGCGCCGCGAAAAAGTAATCCAAAATGAGCAACATCCGAAATATTGCCATCATTGCCCACGTAGATCACGGAAAGACAACGTTAGTTGATAAAATGATCCAAATTGGAAATGTATTTGCTGATCATGAGCGTCCAGGCGATTTGATCATGGACAATAATGATCTGGAAAGAGAGAGAGGCATCACCATTTTAGCTAAGAATGTATCGGTGACCTATGCGGATCATAAGATCAACATTATCGATACCCCAGGACACAGTGATTTTGGTGGTGAAGTGGAACGGGTAATGAACATGGCCGATGGTGTGCTTCTGCTAGTTGATGCTTTTGAAGGACCTATGCCGCAAACCAGATTTGTACTCGAAAAGGCGCTAAATGCTGGATTAAAGCCAATCGTAGTAGTCAACAAGGTGGATAAAGAAAACTGCACTCCAGACGAAGTTCACGAGGCTGTTTTTGATTTGATGTTTGACCTAGGAGCAACCGAAGAGCAGTTAGACTTCCAGACTGTTTACGGGAGCGCGAAAAACAACTGGATGAGTGAAGATTGGAAAAACCAAACTGACTCAATAACTCCGTTGATGGATTTAATCGTTCGTGAAATCCCAGAACCACAGATCGAAGAAGGTCCATCTCAATTGCTCATTACCTCGTTAGACTACTCGCCTTATGTAGGCCGAATTGCCGTGGGAAAAGTTAAAAGAGGGGAGTTGAAACCAGGTCAGAAGATTGCCCTTCTCAAAAGAGATGGACGCGCCGTAAAGGGCAATGTGAAGGAGGTTTATGTATTTGAAGGCCTCCAGAAGAAGAAAGTTGATACCGTAAGTTCTGGAGATATCTGTGCACTTGCTGGTATCGAAGGATTTGAAATTGGAGATACAGTCTCTGACATGGAGCATCAAGAAGCTCTCCCGACCATCGATATCGACGAGCCTACCATGAGCATGCTTTTTACCATCAACGATTCTCCTTTTTTTGGAAAAGAGGGAAAGTACGTTACGTCAAATCACCTTAAAGAAAGATTGAACAAAGAACTGGAGAAGAACTTAGCCCTCAGAGTTGAACCTGCAGAAAAAGGGGACTCATTCAGGGTTTTTGGAAGGGGTGTGCTCCACATTTCCGTTTTAGTAGAAACCATGCGGAGAGAAGGTTATGAGCTGCAGATCGGTCAACCTCGAGTGATCATTAGAGAAGTGGAAGGCGTGAAATGTGAGCCAATGGAAGAGCTCAGAATCGACCTTCCCGAAGAATATTCTGGTAAAGCGATTGAACAAGTAAACCTTCGGAAGGGTGAAATGACTTCGATGACCCCAAAAGCAGATCGAATGGTTCTGGAATTCCAAATCCCATCAAGAGGAATAATTGGTTTGAGGAACTACCTAATGACAGCGACATCGGGTGAGGCCATCATGACGCATCGCTTTGTCGAGTTTGCGCCTCTAAAAGGTGATATAGGAGGTCGGCAAAATGGCTCTTTGATAAGCATGGAAACTGGGAAAGCGATTCCATATTCGCTCAATAATCTTCAGGATAGGGGGAAATTCTTCGTTGATCCAAATGAGGACATTTATGAGGGTCAGGTTATTGGTGAGAATACGAGGCCTGGCGATTTGACGATTAACGTAACAAAAACTAAGAAGCTTACAAACATGAGAAGCGCGGGTGCTGATGATAAATTGAAAATTGCCCCGGCCACAAAATTTTCTCTGGAAGAAGCTTTAGAATACATTCAAGGCGACGAATACGTTGAAGCTACTCCAGAGTCACTAAGGATAAGAAAAATCTTCCTGAAGGAGCACGAGAGAAAGCGAGCAGTAAAGACCATGTCTTAGGTTTCAATTATGGGCTGGTACTCACCAGGAGTTTTACCAAATGTCCACGAGACCGCTTCTTCTACGGTATTGAATCCAGGTGGTACGCAGAGAAAGTAGATGCGCCCCGTGGAAGGGCAAACAACCTTAGCAAAGTAAATGTAGCCACCGGCTAGTTTATCTCTTTCTTTTGTGCGGTACAAAATGAGTTCATTACCAAATCGATCAGATTTCCGATCGAGGGCCTCCAATCCAAGCAACGAGCCAAACTTCTCGCTCCCCAAAGCCTCTTGATAGCACCTTCTCACCTCTGCGTTGGTCTCTTTGAGAATATCTTCAGAAGTAACCTTTTCAGGATGACAAATAAGTTTCAGTGGTATTTCAACTCCGTTCCAAAAACAGAGACTTGTTCCATCTTTCCATTGAACGGCGGGCCCATCCTCATTGTGGAGCACTAACTCATCATTCTTTGAGATGAATGAAGGTTTGGGCATCAAAATGGCCACTCTATCGAATAAAAAAGCACCAAAAAGACCTGTGTCCAAAAAGCGCTCATATTCTTTTGATAGGCAATCCACAAGACGAAATATTGAGTTTATGCCGCGATGATATTTAACCCAATCCCAATCTGCAAAGCTCGGATACAAGGACATCTCAAAATGACCTAAGTCGGTCTTACAAAGATTATAAACCGCTTGAGCTACTGGATGGTGAACGGTTTGCGATAATTGATAATTCAGATCTCGCAGTAAGATGTTTCTAGACTCTTTAAACCACTCTATTCCAATACTTTTCTTCACAAATTCTTTTGCATGCCGGGCCTCATCGTATACTTTAGATGAAATAATCTTATCGATCGACTTATAATCAGCGTCTTGCATAAAAGGATAGGATTCACTAAGCTCCTTGCACTCCTTTTTACCCTTGATATGGTTCAAAAACTCAATAGCCTGCTTCGGGCCTTGAGCCACAATTACACTAGGTATTTCTAACCCTAAAAAGTTTTTGTAAAAATTTACACAACTCTCTGCCAAATCAATTTCATCAAAGTCTAAGGAGAAGGCTTCACACAGAACCTTCTTCTTGAACCTGAACAATTCGTTAGCTTTTGGAGCAGGAATATTCATCGCATTGATCCTTAGTCACGCACAGCCCTAATAGCCTTCGAATATGGGTTGAATTCTCTTTGCTTGATAACGCGATACTTTCCTGGGGGAATGATAATTGGCGCATGTTCTTTGGTCCATTGCCTGGAATCGATCAGCAAATGCTCTAACTCAGCTTCTGAACGAAGATCCAAGTATTGGGTGATTATTCCTCCACCCTCTGACAGCTCCTTTTCTTCAGCAGCTAGTATTTGTATGGAATCTCCCTTTATAAAATGTCCGTGGTTCCTACCTTCTCCTCTCACTAGAAGACTTTCTTTAGTTTCCTCTCGTGAAGGCAAACTATCGACTCGTTCTAGCAGCACATCTCCTTGTCTATACATTTTTTAACTTTCTAAAAGAACACTTTAAAGTTACAAAGGTTGATTATCTAGTCAAAGCAAAATCTAATGGAAGAACAGTTCTTCACTTGTCCTTATTGTTTCGAGCATATATCAATGCTTATTGACCTTTCTCAAGGACATCAGGTATACATAGAAGACTGCGAAGTTTGTTGTAATCCTATCGAAGTAAGAGTGAATACCGAAGAGTTCGATATAAAATATTTTGAAGTAAATTCTATCGAACAATAATTTAAACCTACAATTTTATCGAGCACTAAAAACTGGTTAATACTCGATGAAAATGCTTTCATGGCTTCACTACGGACTTTTATCGAAATGAACATTAAATGGATGTAAGAAAATCGATTTTGGCAATCCAAACTTGAATTCACAAAGTCAATTTTTCACTTTAGCAAACTAAAAAAGCCACCTATATTTGTTCTGTATTTCAAATCTAGAAATACAGCGAGGTTTTGGTTAGCCCGTTAGTATACTTCGGTATATTAACATCCGCAAGTGTTGTCCGATCTTAAATGGTTGTTTTAGATTGATTGGTTATCGATTCTCAGAATCGCTTTCTGGACGCACTTGCGGTTTTTTTATTTCTTCTTTCTTTGTAGAAACAGCCTACCTTGGAGTCCTCCACATCCCTCGAAAAAATACAAATTGCATTTTCGCCAGACAGCTTGTTCTTGCTCAATTTCTTTTTGGGTTTCATCATGTTTGGCGTGGCCCTGGGGATAGACTCGAGAGATTTTCATCAGTTGCGCACAAACCCAAAGGCAGCCATTGCTGGTGCCTTCTCTCAGTTTATTCTCCTGCCTCTTCTCACTTTTATATTAATCTTAATTTTTAACCCACACCCCATATTTGCGTTGGGAATGATCTTGGTGGCATCTTGTCCGGGAGGAAATATTTCTAATTTCTTCTCGTCAATTGCTGGAGCCAATTTGTCACTATCGGTCTCTCTCACAGCACTAGCCACATTTTTAAGTCCAATATTTACTCCGTTTAACTTTGAATTCTATTCTAATCTGGTGAGCGGCACCAAGGAGTTTCTCACGGTTTTCGAGCTAAGTTTTCTGAACATGCTCAAAACAATTCTTATTCTACTTGTCATTCCCCTCATTCTAGGATTGGTCTTTAGAAACTACTTACCCAAAGTAACCCGACAGATTGAGAAGCCTATCCGGATAGCGAGTATGCTGGTTTTGTTAGGATTCATCATCATGGGTCTGCTCAATAACTTCGATGCTTTCTTGGAGCACATTGATTTGGTTTTTCTTCTGGTATTGATGCACAATGGCTTGGCCCTTCTTGGAGGTTACTTAACAAGCAAAACATTTAAGCTGAAATATGACCTTAGTAGAACGGTGGTCATCGAAACAGGAATTCAAAACTCAGGACTTGGACTGATCATCATTTTCAACTTTTTTGATGGGAATGGTGGAATGGCCATGATCGCCGCTTGGTGGGGAATATGGCACATCATCTCAGGAATGTCTATAGCCTATTTCTTCAAATACCGAGATAGAAAATTTAGCGCACGTAGTCTTTCTTGACTACTAGGGTTAGGTATTCGTCTTCAGAATCTAAATAACCTTGATCGTAACAGTATTTGTAGACTTTTCCCTTTGACGTAGTAAATATGTTTGTTAGGTAATTAAAATTAAATCCCTCCGTCAACATCAGCGACTTTTTAACTCGGGCAGTACCAGTTTTATTCAGGGCAGCAAGTATTTTTCTATTTTTTTTGAGAATTGCGTGGGTTTTCTGCAACACTTCTCGGTGATCCAAATTGAACTTGTTATGGTGCGCGCTTCTGCAGGCCCCAGAGCAAAATCTTGCATCTGCTCTCCCACTGAAGACTTGCCCACATTCTATACATTCCTTTCTCAAATCGCTAACTTAATTCCAGTTGAATATACCACAATTTAAAGAGAAGAGTCTTCAAATATTTTTCCAATCCACTAGGACAAAGTATATATTTGCATCAAAATAGCTTTCGACATGTTAGAAAAGAAAAACAAAGACCTAGAGCCGGAAATCGCGAAGCCAGTTGTTTTTGCTTACTTTATTCTTGCTCTGATTGTCCTCTTAATCTGGATGGCCTCCTAATCTTGGCTACCATTGAACTTCTCCAATGCCTTTTTCGGAAAGGTACTTGTTGGCTGCACTAAAGTGCTTGCAGCCTAAAAACCCTCGATGCGCAGATAACGGCGATGGATGAGGAGCCGTTAACACGCAGTGCTGGCCTCGATCAATCACTTTTCCCTTCTTCTGAGCGTAGCTCCCCCAAAGCATGAAGACAAGGTTTTCCCTTTCTTGACTCAGCTTCTCTACCACCGCATCTGTGAAAATTTCCCAGCCCCTATTTTGGTGAGATCCTGCCTGATGAGCACGGACAGTCAAGGTGGCATTGAGCAAGAGAACTCCCTGATTAGCCCACCTTTCCAAATCTCCGCTTAGTGGATTGGGAACTCCTATATCACTTTTGATTTCCGCGTAAATATTTCTCAGCGACGGCGGAATGGGGACTCCATCACTTACCGAAAAACAGAGGCCATTTGCCTGACCACGCCCATGGTAAGGATCTTGCCCGAGTATTACAACTTTTACTTTCTCAAAAGGGGTGTGATCAAGAGCGCTAAATATTTTGCTACCGGGTGGATAGACCTCTGTCGATTGATACTCATCTTTTACGAAAGTGATCAGTGATTCAAAATACGCTTTATTGAACTCTTCACCTAAGATTTTTTTCCAAGAAGAGTGTAATCTCACATCGGCCATCTCTACATCATCTCTAGCCTAAGGCCGTTCTTCAATTTCCTGATGTAGGTATCTTTGAGCCAATCGCTGTAGCTCTCGGTAGCGTTGTGGAGACAGGAACAATATAATCGGCAGCGATACTCAATTTCTTCTTTGAGATCATCAGCTAATTCGAGTCCGTCGTAATAGTCTTCGGAATTTTTTACAATCTGTTTGAGATGATTTTCAATACTCAAATCAATCGCCCTCTTGGGTTTTTCTCCTTGGTCTGCAAGCTGGGAATAGATCAACTTCATGTTGAAGTCATCCTCGGGTCCATTATTCGGGAATTTCTCTTCAAGCCAATCGGGACGAACATAATGATAGTCTACCATTAGCTGGTTATCCCGGTCGTTAATCTTCTCGAAGTATTTGTCGGGAAATCTAAAAATATCTTGCCAGTTGATGTAATCCTGCCAGAGGCCGAGCCTCTCAACGTTATTGCCAAGGTCGATTATAGTGAAGTGCTTCTTGGTTTGTGTACTTCTCGACCCTCGACCGATCATTTGGTGATAAAGCGTTAGTGACCTCGTCGCCCGGTTGATAATGATGGTCTCCACCGATGGCTCATCAAATCCTGTAGTGAGAATTCCGACACTTGTCAGAATGGCGTCGTCAGTATTTCTGAACCACTCCAGGGTCTCTTTTCGATCTTTGGCAGAGAATGTACTATCGAGATGTTTCACCTTGAAACCAGCATTCTTAAAAAGCTCATAAACCCTAACTGAAGTGGCAATACCACTGTTGAATATTAGGGTCTTCTTCCCTTTTGATCTTTCAGTGTAGGCAGCAAGGAGACGGTCTTGCATGGTGTAGAGACTATAGAGTCGATCCAAAGAGCTAATGGTATAATCTCCATCTGTTCCGACTTTAAGCGATCTCAAATTGACATTAAATGTGTAGGTAGTCGCGTCACTCAAATATTGATCTCCAATGAGATCTTTGATACTGTGCCCAATAATGAGTTCATTGTAGTTTTCGTTGAGGGGCAAATTCCTATTGGACGATAACGGAGTGGCAGTCACTCCAAGCATGTTCGAATCATTGAAAAACTTAAACAGCTTCCTGAAGGAGTTGTAATGGGCTTCATCGATAATGACCAGGCCAATATTCCTCAAATACTGATCGTCGTCGTTGAGACGATTGTTCAAGGTCTCTACCATTGCTACATAGCAACTGTATTCCTCGCGGTCATGAAGCTCCTTTACATCTCGATCGATAATCTTATTGTGAACATCAATTTCAGTTAGTGCTTTAGACGTTTGAGCACACAACTCCACCCTATGGGTCAAGATGAGGACCTTCTTGCCCGTATCGCCAATGTACTTTTTGGCTATTTCACTAAAAATGATCGTTTTTCCACCACCGGTGGGCAATTGAAAAAGTATATCAACCTTGCCCTTTACCTTAGCAAAGGTCTTAAAAATCTTATCGATAGCCTCTTCCTGGTACGGATAGAGCTCTTTTTCAATTATGGGAACGGACGTGGCCTTATCTTTCATAAAAAACGGCACAAAGTTAACGAGAATGTATGGTTACAAAAAGCTGAGTAGCCGTTTTCCTTTTGTAACTTCAGAACCTGAAAAACGCCAAATTTCCCTCATGAATACCAACACCAGTGCATTCAAAGACCTAGTTCTTCTGCGATTTGAGATTTACAATTCTATTTTTTTAACTCTTGAACTCGATGGAGTGCACAGAACAGGTATCCTCCTACCCTTATTGAAAGACCATTGTGAAGATGGTTTGAAACAGAGTCAAACACCCAATGAGATTATCTCTAGTTTCTTCTCAGATCGCAAGGAGTACAAAACTGAGCAAGACAAAATCAACCAGCTTTTTCGCTTCGTCCAGTACATCGAGCGTCAAGTCGTTCTGGTAGATGCCTTAGAAGACGCAGCTTATGATCAAGTAAACAGCATGGACGGGAATGGTTCAGTAAATGCCTTTTTCAACCAAACAGCCAATAGAAATGCAAGTCAAGCATTGCGAGAAGCGCTAAGGGATTTCAGAGTTAGAATCGTCTTAACCGCCCACCCCACTCAGTTTTATCCAGGGCCGATTCTCGGTATCATCACCGACCTATCAGAGGCAATAAAAGAAAATGATCTACCCAAAATCAAGTCTTACTTGGCTCAATTGGGTAAAACACCTTTTTTCAAAAAGGAGAAACCTACACCTTATGACGAGGCAGTGCGATTGATTTGGTATTTGGATAATGTCTTTTATCGAAGTATTCCTAAAATTTATGAAAATGTATGTTATCAACTTGGTGCAGATGCAGAAGATGTGCTTGGGAACAATTCTCTCCTGCAGCTTGGTTTTTGGCCTGGAGGTGATAGAGACGGGAATCCTTTCGTAAGCGTGGACACTTCACTTCAGGTTGCCGATAGATTGAGAACAAGTGTGCTCAAAAGCTATTACCGAGATATAAGAAAATTAAAACGGCACATTACATTCCGCGGTGCAATTGAAATTGTGGAGGCTATCGAAGTAAAACTTTATAAATCTGCATTTGTAAATCCAGAAAATCCCGTAGTCCGGCTCAAATGGTTAGAGAATAAGATGGATGAGCTCAAATCAGTCATAAAAGAGGATCATAACGGACTTTATCTAAACGAGGTAGAAGAACTGAGAAGAAAGATCAGAATTTTCGGGTTTCACTTTGCCAGTCTAGACATCAGGCAAGACAGTCGGGTGATTGCTAAAACATTCAATGCATTACTACCAAAAATCACCAAAGTCCAAAACCAAGGAGGTCTAGCTAACGATTTTGGCCGATTGCTGGAGCTCGAGCCACTAAAGTCAAAACCTCGGCTAGATGATCCGATTTTGAATGATACCATATCCTCCTTTTACGCCATGCAGGAAATTCAGGAGCGCAACGGCGTTTACGGCTGCTATCGATATATCATCAGCAATTGCCGCGGAGAGATTGATATTGCCCGTGTTTTTGGAATGGCTAGGCTTAGCGGCATGGGGCCAAAAATGAATATGGATGTCATTCCGCTTTTTGAGACCATTGATGATCTCCAGTCAGCTGGAAAAGTAATGGCTAGGCTTTATTCCAATCCAGTTTACTCAAAGCATTTAAAGTATCGCAACCAAAGGCAGGCAGTGATGCTGGGATTTTCTGATGGGACAAAAGATGGAGGATATCTCTCGGCAAACTGGAACATATTTAGAGCCAAGGAAGAGATCTCCAAAGTATCAAGAGAGCATAATATTCAAGTGGTTTTCTTTGATGGCCGAGGTGGACCTCCAGCAAGAGGTGGAGGAAATACGCATAAATTTTATGCTTCTCTCGGACCGACCATTGACAGCAGTCAGATCCAGCTCACCGTCCAAGGGCAGACAATTAGTTCGAACTTTGGTACAATAGAATCATCCCGACATAACTTAGAACAGCTACTCACCGCTGGACTCGAAAATCAGGTGATCAACTCTCCAGAAAAAATCTTAAGCCAAGAGTCGAGAGCGATTCTGGAAGAACTCTCAGAAATTAGCTTTAAGGCATACAGCGACTTCAAGGCAAATGAGAAATTTGTGCCCTATCTAGAGAAGATGAGTACGCTGAAGTACTACGGGCAAACCAATATAGGAAGCCGACCATCAAAGAGAGGAGAGAGTGCTAAATTAAAGTTTGAAGACCTGCGGGCCATTCCGTTTGTGGGTGCTTGGAGTCAGCTAAAGCAAAATGTACCGGGGTTTTACGGGCTTGGCAGGGCTTTCGAAGTCTTTGACAGATCCGGAAGACTTGAAGAACTTCAAGAGCTATACAGCAGCTCGCTATTCTTCAGAACTCTGCTCGAAAATTCGATGCAATCCCTCTCAAAGAGCTACTTCGAATTAACTCGATACATGGAACGTGACAAAGAATTTGGCGCTTTCTGGAAACTGATTTATGAGGAGTCGATAAGAGCAAAAAAATACCTTCTCCTTATCTCGGGACAAGATGAATTACTTCAAACCAACCCTGACATCAAGGCTAGCATTAAACTGAGAGAAGCTATCGTGCTGCCCCTTCTCACCATTCAGCAGCATGCTTTGATGCGTATTAAAGAACTGGAAAAATCGAAGAGCAAAAAGAGTCAAGAGTTGAGAGATAGCTATACTAAATTGGTAGTGAGATCTCTTTACGGTAATATTAATGCCAGCAGAAATAGCGCTTAATTCACAGCAATTCAAATAGGTTAGCCAATTCAACAAGTGAAACGGAATAAAGAATTCTCAATCCTTCTGGGACTGCTCTTGAACATATCAGTTTGCGGTCAAACGGGTTTCTTCGGGAGTGTCAAAAACGAAAACGGAGAAAAGCTCTTCAGCGCCAATATATACCTAAGTAATTCTCTTATCGGAACCTCGAGTCAGGAAAATGGTGAGTATCGATTCATACTTGATGATATTTCACCACGCCAAGATACTTTAATAGTAACTTACCTGGGCTTCGAACCCTTCAAGAAACCAGTTACTATTCTTGGCATCCAGAGAATTGACATTGAATTAAAAGAATCTACGGCAAATCTTCAGGAGGTAGCAGTTTTCGCTGAAAAGCCAAAATTCACCCCACTGCAAATCATCAAAAAAGCCAGAAGAAAAGTCGGCAAAAACTACGTAAATCAAACAATAGTCCAAGAAGGGTTCTACCGCGAGAAATTAGTGGAAAATGGAATAACACGAGAAATAAACGAAGGTATTATCGACTTTAAATCAAGTGGTTATCCTAGTACGAAGTTCAGTAAATCCTCTTTCACGAAATATTGGGACGATGTTTTCGGCAATAAACTTCAAAACCTACGGTCAAACTTCGTTCAGTGGTGGCCGCTTTTTATCACAGAGAAGGATAAGGTAAATGTGCTGCACACCAGAGTTTCGAATGACTATAGAGTTAAAGGAGATCGATTGCTTGGAGCTCCTTTTGGCGGGCCAATTGATGTGATAGCTCTTAACAGTGTGAAGTATGGATTGGATTTTCTAAATCCAAAACTCACCAAAAAATATGCTTTCAAAATTATAGCAGTTGACAGCCTGAAGGGAGATATATGCTATACCATAGATTATCAGCCTAAACAAGAGCTGCCTATTTGGTCTAACGATAAAATATATCAGCATCACTTTGGCAAAAAGGTAAGGTCAACTCTTTTTCGAGGTCAAGTCGTTGTTAGGAAAAGTGACTTTGCCATAATCAACTTTTCAAGTGAATCGATTGATTGGCACAGATCAATCAATGTACGTGATAATTCTGAGGGGCAGTTTTATCTATCCTTTTACCCAAATAGGATAAGCTATAAAGCCAATTTTGAAGAATCGGAAAATGGTCTAATTCTGGAATCAATCCACTATGAATCCAACTACAATCTGAAAATTGAAAACAATCCAAACCTTAAGTGGCATAGAGATCTTTGGCTTTCGAAGCCCACGGATAAAGCCTTTGACGAAAACACCATTGCCTACTTTCCTGAACGGCGAAGAACGATAAGAGAGCGAACCACAAGATTTGATAGGGACGTTTGGTCAGGTTTTGAAAAATCAGACCTATTCGTGCCATTGACAAGCAGAGAAACCAAGGATTTAGAGTATCTCATTCCCTTAGATGAGCAATTTGAGTTGGTCAATAGACCAGTATATGAAATACCTCTTCCATCGATAAGCACCAAAGGAGTGATTGATGAGCAGTCATTGGAAGTTTTGAACCAGGAAGCATTTAATCTGATTCTCAAAGAAGAAAACCAATACGCCAATTCAGTACTCCAAAAACTCAATAACTATCAGCGCTCCTTTCAGCCTAATCGTGTTTTAGCGTTTGATTTCAAAGAACCCTCCTATAAAAAGAAGCATAGGTATTTCGGACAGGCAGATTCTTTAGGCATATACTACTATTATGAAAATCTCGACGATAGCACGGTAATAAAGATTTTCAACCTATCCGAACAGAATCAACTCAATATAGGAGCCCAAATAGAAGAGCTAAATTTCACCGAAAGCTTTGCGATCTTCAAGCTGGACTTCCTGCATAACGTCCCAAGTTCGCTAAAAGTGATTTCTAAGGGAGAAAATAAAGCAATCGATAGCATTCCGAATATCTACAATTTTGAGATTCTGAATGACTCGATGCTCGTCTACTCGAGCTTTGAAAACAACCGACCTTCGAAGCTCTTTCTGCATAAAATTGGTAAAAAAGAGGATCGCCTCCTCATTCACGAAAATGATATCGAATACGACATTGAACTTTCCAAAACCACTTCAAACCAATATGTAGTAGTGACTGTAGAATCAAAAGATCAAAATGAAATCTCGATAATTAACTGCAGTACAGGTGAATTGAAAGACATTTTTCCGCGAAGGGAGAAAGTCGTATCCTCACTCGATCACTTTAATCAAGATAACTTTTTTGTATCGCTGTGTTCAAGCTATGACTACCACATAGTCAAGACAGAAATTGGTACTAGTGAGAGTGACACCTTGTATTCAAGTTCAAAAATCATTGAAGATTTTTACTTGTATAAGAATAAACTGCTCGTGACACAGTACGACATGTTTGACATGGAAATGAGATTAATTGATCTTGACAAAGGCGAAAAAAAAGTGATTGATCCTCAAAAGGAAATCAACACCTTGTCAATCATCAAGCATGAAAAGGATACCGACAGTCTTTACTTCTATGCAGAGTCGTCAATACTGCCCGTGCAAACATTCCGACTAAGTTTAAAAACTGGAAAATACGACCTTATCGATGAAGAGAAGTTTGGTTATACATCAGATAAGCATGACTACAGGTCTGAGGTGATCGAGGTAAAAACGAATGATGGTGAAACTATACCAATTCTAATCTCTTATGACAAGGTTGCCATTAAAGACTCAATTACGGCGATACTGATCAACGTCTATGGAGCGTATGGATCAAAAAGCTATTCCACTTTTGATCAAAATGAAATTGCCTTCATGCAGAAGGGAGTCATCATGGCTAAAGCTGCGGTGAGAGGAAGCGGAGTCAAGGGGCTGAAATGGTACGAAGACGGAAAATTGCTCCAAAAGGAGAATACGTTTTCGGACTTTATTCAGGCTGCAAGAAGACTAAGGGAAATATATAATCTTAAACCAAAGCAGGTGTTTGCTCGAGGCGTAAGCGCTGGAGGAATTGTGATGGGTGTAATGGCAAATCGATATCCAGAAGATTTTGGAGGGCTTATTTTAGACCGTCCCTTTTTGGATGTTTATGGAAGAATGAATGATTCAACGAAGTATCTAACAACAATTGAATATGCTGAATGGGGTGACCCAAAAGTGTCGCCCCATGGAAATTACATTCATGGCTACTCTCCTTTCCAAAATATCGGTCAAAGATCACAAACCAACCTATTTTTCAGAGCGTCACAATTTGATGAAATAACGACTAGCGCTCAGATCGCCAAAAACGCAATGAAATACCGAGAAAACAGCACATCCGATAACCTAATCCTTTTCAAAATAAGAGAAGGCGAAGGGCATATGGTCCTCTACAACTATAAAGATGCGGCTGAAGAGTATGCATTTATGATGTACGCAATGCGGCAGCAATAGAATCCTTAAAGACATCGTTTAAGTCTGGATCTACTCTTCAATCAACGAAATCAATGAAGGAGGCGCTTGATACTCTTCCATTTTAGCAATTAGTTTCTCAATGTTGCTGTCAACCAAAACTCGATTCTTACAGTTCTCTCTGAGTAAGCCTGCTTGGGTCATATGATCAAACATGTCCAAGAGTTTGTCATAATAACCCTGAACATTTAAAATACCGATTGCCTTAGAGTGAAGACCCAGTTGAGCCCAAGTCAGCATTTCGAAGAGCTCCTCGAAAGTTCCAAATCCGCCAGGAAGAGCTATCACGCCATCGCTCAATTCGTGCATTTTGAGCTTGCGCTCGTGCATGGACTGAACCAAAATCAATTCTGTGAGATGAGCATGTTCAATCTCTTTTTTCCGCATGAAGATGGGGAGCACACCTATGACTTGCCCCCCTGCTTCCAGGGCTCCATCGGCTACGGCTCCCATCAAACCTAGTTTCGAACCACCGAATACAACTCTGGTTTCATTCTTGGCCAAAAAGGCGCCAACGTTCTTGGCTGATTCGTAGTAAACTTCAGAATTACCTCTGGATGATGCGCAGAAGATGGATATGCTTTTCATTGAACCGATTTTACCGATGAGTTTAGGATAGACAATTTCAAAACTCTAATTGTTGAGGTTGCCGCCAAAAGAAACGGAACTAAAAAGGGCAACATATATCTCTCTTCAATTCCTCGCTGCACGAAGATAAGGTAGAGCAAAAACACCAATCCAGGTAAGAGTAGTGAATAGCTCCATTTTTCTCGACATATTCCTAACCCAATAACAGCAAGTGAGAAAATCAAAATATGAGTGATCAACGAGAGCCATCGCAGAACTTCGACAAAAATGTTTCCGCGGAGTGGTTTTTGGAATATGTACAGGGATAGATTGCTATGAACAGTAGCTTCTTTTAGTACTTCGAAAGGAACAAGAATGTAAGCTCGAAGGAAATTATTAAGAACATATTGACTCTTGAGCTTTCGAGCTTGCAAAATGAGCGAATCTTCTCCTGGCAGCGTTTCAATAATTGGTGTTTGCGCATCAAAACGAGGCTGCTGCATCTGAAGGATCTCAACATAGTTCGAATAGAACTTTTTGAGCTCAACCTTGTCAATTGACATTAAAACGGATGAATGGAAACTGCCCACAACGGTCTGGACTGCGCTAATTTTTGATGACTCTTCTCTAGCAGCCACCCAGAGTTGATTCATGACCGAATGAAACTCAGGACCAGTTTGCCCCGTCATTTTATGAAAATCCCAGATGGCGCTATGGAGTGGCCGGTATAAGTCTGCTGCGTCAGATTGATAGACTGGATGAAGATCAAAATCACCCGTTATTCTTTGCACTCTTAGTTGCCAGATCAGCAGGGGCATTAGCGTCAATACCAAAGCTGATAAAATATGCCTAAAAAACGTTTTCAAAAAAGGCAGATAAGAAAGTACTAGGACCAAAAGTGCTGGTCTAACTATCAACAGAAAGCCAAGCAATACAGCAGAAACGAANATGAATTTCCGGTTGGACTTGATTCCATAAAAAAGGCACGTGTAAAAAAGAATGACNAGCGACGGTGTGATACCTTCCGTAAGCGTATAAGACAAGAATCCTGAAAACATAGGCATCACAGCAACAAAGCTTGTGATCATGTAAGCATGTTTCTTTTTGAAACCTATCACCATTCCTAGAAGAGGAATAACTGAAACTGCAAAACTCCAAAGGAACAACTGAAAGAGAATAAGGCCAAAAAGGCCACTTTCATAGCCAAAAATCGAAAAGAAAACGGTTACAAAGATCCCATATCCAGGAGAACGAAGCACGTAAGCCACACTCCCAATACTATTGTCTTTCCATTCACCAATTTCAAGAAAGTTCAGAGCTGGCCTGATGTAGGATGCATCGTCGAAAGTAATCACCGAAATTCCTTCTCTCAAGGAAGCGGGATTTTCTTGGAGCAAATAGTGATGATTTAAAAGGTGGATCGCTCCCGCAACCAAAAAGGCTAAAAGAGCAGTGAACCAGGGTCTCTCAAGCCCTGAAAAGTTTGTACTTTTCGCATTTCGGTGGCCTCCCATTAAAAGTGGAATTGTCGAGCAAATCTAAATGAAAGAATCCTTCAAAAAATCTCTGCGCATTGCAGGAAAGGTACTCAAGGGTATTCTGATTTTTTGGTTAGTAATTTTCCTGCTGATTTTCATCGTTTGGAATGTCCCAGCCGTTCATGATTATGCTGTCGGAAAAGGAATCGACTATTTCAATGAAACCACAGGTGGAGAATTGTCTATTGGCGAGGTGGACTTGCGGATCCCCTACTTCATCGGTATAAATGATTTACAACTCATTGATCCCGGAGGCAATCCGCTCGTCAGCATTGAAAAATTAGAAGCATATCCTGGCTGGAGGATGCTTTTCACGAAGACCATTCGAATAGACGAAATCAACTTGAGCGGCAGCAACTCTAAAATTCTCTTGGATGAGAAAGGAGAATTCAACTTCGATTTTATAATAAAGGGATTCGCAGACACGGCTTCACAAAAGGTAACGGAATCCTCACCTTGGACCTTTTCCTTCGGAGATTTAAACCTAAAAGATTTTGAGTTCGAGTATCGAGATGAGATCACCTCAGATCTAATTTCTATTCAGTTGGGTTCACTTTCGCTGGAAATGAAAGAGCTCAACTTGGATAAATTCTTATTCGACGTAGGCAGCATCGAGATTACAAATAGCGAAATTGAGGCTAAAATCTCTTCAAGTCAGACCAGCAAAAGAGAAGGGGAGACCTCAGCGGAATTACCTTGGTTGAGTCTTGGTGAATTAACCATCAGCGATTTCACTCTGGATCTTTCGCTCGATGGCTCTCCCGCTTACGATCTCGAAATTGGTCAACTCGAATTGGAAACGGAAGAAATCAATCTGGTCCAGAATGTCTTTATACTTAATAAAATAGCATTAAGTGAATCCACCTTCATGATTCCTCTTCCTCCAAATGACACTGATACAATTGCTGTAGAAAGCAATTTTGATTCAGAAGCATTCGACCTTTTTCCGCACCAGACTTTTGAACTCAGTGATCTACATTTGGAAGAAGTAAATGTCTCGGCGATGAACGGTGAAAAACCGATTCATCAGCTGTCATTTCAAGAGGTTGCGTTGGAAGATATCAAAGTAAACAGCAGCACTTATACAGCAGCAATTGAAGAGTTCAACATTACCTACAACGAAATAACGAGCCCGGTCAATCTTCAAGGTGGGATCGCGGTTTCTGATAAACACATTTCGCTGAAAGGCCTTGCCATAGCTCATGATCAATCCACTGTAAATCTTAACGGAAACCTTTCCTATGAGAATGCTGAAAAGGTCTTATCCAACTTCGAATTCATCGATTTTGATCTTGATATAAACGAGTCGAACATCTCCAAATCAACATTCGATCAAGTTGCTGACCTAGTCGGAGTTGGTTTTCAGCCTTTCCCAATTGAGCGAGTTGAAATAGACGCACTTCTATATGGGAATTTAGAATCTATTGAGCTCGATCATTTACAACTCCGGTCGGGCACGAGCTCTTTCGAAATTAAAGGGAAAACAACTTTAAAAGAGGATATCCTTTGGCCAAAAGAGGTAGAGCTGAAAAAGCTGACGGTCGATCTTCGCAACGAAGATTTCGCTCCTCTCCTCGCTCGTTTCGAGATGGATCCAACTTTAATTCCATCCTATCTGAAGCTCAATGCAAATGGTAGTGGAACGGGTGATTCACTCTTCGCAGACGGAACGTTATGCTCGCCTTTTGGCGAAAGCAAACTATATCTGAAGTCTGGTAGCTGGAATACCGAAACGATTCCAATTGATCTCCTGATAACTTCCGACGGATTCAACTACGGCGAATATTTAGGGCTAGAACAACTTCTCAGTTCTGACTTTAAGCTATCAGCCAGGTCGGAAAATTTCTTAGACTCTACGCTGGCGCTACATGCTAATTTGCAAATTGACACGCTCTTGTACAATGAATTGAGTTTTCATCAGATTAAATCAAAAGTGGATTTGAGTGGCTCAGAAATGGACTACTTGTTCTCAATCGAAGACACTTTCGTTGAGGCCGGAGTAAGCGGTAACTTAAACTTCGCTCAGGGTTTGTCAACTGAATTTAATGCAACAGTGAGTGGTATTGACTTGGAGGGTTTAAAATATTCCGAGAAAGACATTCGAGGGAGCTTTTCACTTGAAGGAGCGTTTACCCAAGACAGCTTGGCTACTGCATTTGAAGCAGCACTGGACGAAATTCTTTTTGTTAAAGAAGAAGAAAGATATCCTTTCCAACCAATCACACTAAAGTATAGTACTGACTCTGATTCTACTCTGGCAGCAATTGAAGGAGGTTTTATTAGAATGCATTCAACCGCTAATAGACGAGTGGACTCTTTGATAATCATCCTTTCAAATGTTTTGGCAGAATCAGAAAATCGAAAAATCCTTGATCAAAAGGCATTTTGGGAAGCCGATCTCGAAATTGATAATCTCGACGAGATCGGCGAGCTATTCCTACCTGACTTGAAAAAATTCGCTTCCTCCAGTGCCAATATTTTTATGTCAGCTGAAAAAAAAGAGCTCCAAATAAATGCAGGCTTCCCCAAAATACAATACGGTTCGATTCTCCTAGATAGCCTATTCATAACAAGCACCGATGGAGCATTTAGCAACAAGAGAACCCTAAAACTTGAAAAGCTTGCCTACGACAGCTTGTACCTTGAAAATATTTACATCGAACTACTCCGAAAAAATGAAGGCTTGACAACATTGGTTGAACTAAATCACGATAGCTCCGCCAACCACTATAGGCTTGTTGCAGAACTTGAAGCTGACTCAGTGCTATTGCAAAATGGTTTTCAACTAAGGTTCACTGACGATCTCATCTTGGAAGGGAAAAAATGGGAATATGGAGAATCATGCCAGTTGATAGTCGAACCAGAAGGACTGAGTTTTGAAAACTTTAAAATCCACTATGAAGAAAAATCGATCGAATTGATCAAACCCCAAATTGATTCATCTTTTCAAATCGTAGCCACCAACTTTCCTTTATCAACGATCACAGGAATTCTCAATACAGAAGAAAGGCTATTCAGGGGAATCATGGATGGCAATGCCACCCTCAATAGAGATGGCAGCTTCTTGGGAGATGGAACTGTAAGAGGGTTGAACGTTTCGGGGGCTGATTTTGGAACACTTACTTGGGAAGCATCAAAACTAGATGGCAAGTTCAAAACGCTGATTCAAGATAGAGGAGAACTGGTGGACTTTACCTTGAAGGGTGATTTCAGCCCTAAAAATGATTCAACATCATCTTTAGATTTTGACCTTGAGCTAAATCGACTTGAACTCCATGTATTTGAAGAAATTTTCTCAGCTTTCATTACAGATGCCGAAGGCACCATGAAAGGGGCATTAAAAATTAGCGGTAACACGTCAGATCCAGACCTATTTGGAGATTTTTACTTTCAAAATGCTCATCTTAAGACAAGAAATTCTAGGTCTAAATTCTATCTGCAGGATGATCGAATAGAAATCAATCCTGATAGAATTGAGTTTTCAAAATTCAGAGTAACAGACGAAAATGGACAAGATCTAAGAATTAACGGATCTATCCGACACAAAAATTATTCAGACTTCAGCTTAGGTTTGGAAATTAAAGGAGACGATTTTGTCTTGCTAGATCTTAACAAGTCTGGAGACAGTCCCATATACGGAAAGCTAGTGGCTGATATCAACTTGATTATCGAGGGATCACCTTATGCGCCTCTTGTAGATGCCAAAGTAAAAATTGAAGGACCCACAGATTTCTCTTATATCGTTACGACAAAAGCCGAGGCGGAAGCATTTGATGAATCACTTCTAATTTGGACAAATTTTGAAAATGATCCTGGTGATGAAATCATCACGAGAAAGAAGAATCGTGATGAAATTGGAGGAAATGTATTTGCTACCAAACCCAAAATAAATGGAGAACTAATTATCAGTGAGTCCGCTATATTTCAAGTCATCGTTGATTCAATTGCCGGAGATTACTTAAAAATTCAAGGCAGCTCAATTCTAGATATTAATTATGACCGAACTGGAGCTTTCAGATTCAATGGTGTTTATGAGGTTTCTGAAGGCTTCTACCAGATGACCTTCTATGATATTCAGAAAAAAAAATTCGAATTTTTACCCAAGAGCAAGATCGTTTGGAATGGCGAGCCTACGAATGCTGACATAGACATCAAAGCAGCCTACAAGACTAGAGCAGGTATCGCTAATTTAATGCTTACTGATCCCTCGGCTACCTACGATGAAGCCTTCCAGCAGCAGCTTCCATTTTTGGTGCTCCTAAATGTGGATGGAAAGCTCCTAGACCCTAGTATCTCATTCGGGCTAGAACTGGCCGAAGAAGCAAAGGGAGCTCTAAGCGGATCAGTAGAAGCTCGATTAAAGGATGTAAGAGAAAATGAAAACAGTCTGAATAAACAGGTATTTGCGCTTCTCGTATTCAACACTTTTCTGCCTCAAGAGGGATCCTCAGACGGAAACGTGCTAGCAAACCAAGCCAGAAATAGCGCAAGTCAAATATTGACAAACCAGCTCAACAGTCTTTCAAACAAATACATCAAAGGAGTAGATGTGAACTTCGACATGTACAGCTATGGCGGTGGGACGGGACAGGGCAATACCGATCTGAATGTTAATCTCGCCAAATCATTTGCTGATGATAGAATTGTTGTAAAAGTGGGAAGTACTATTGCCATCGAAGATAATAGTTCGAGCTCAGCTCAATCTTCACAACAGCAATTTATGACCAATATTGAATTAGAATATAAGCTCACACCAGATGGAAGGTATAGGTTGCTCGTATTTAGTAAAACCGACTTGGAAGACATCGTGATTGGAAGAATTACTCGTTCGGGCGGAGGAATAGTTTTTCAAAAGGATTTCGACCGCTTCAAGAATATTTTTGCACCAAAAGATTCCACGGCTATAAAAACAAACAAGAGAGCAGATTGAAAATCCTGTCAAGAAATATCGCCTTCGCCGTTCTGCTCTGCTCGTGTAGCGCAACAAAGTACCTGAATGAGGATGAAAAATTCTTCGAGGGGCATCAAGTGGTTTATCTCAACCATGAACGGGAAGTCCCAAAAGATGTAAAGGCAACGATTCTTTCAGATATTGAACCAGAAGCCACTAGGAAGTTCTTCTTTAGCCGTCCGGGAACATGGTTNTATTATCAGGTCGATTCCCTTGCAAGGGATAAGGGATTGAAATACTTCGTAAAGTATNGACTTGGAAATAAGCCTTCTCTGCTTGACGAGGTCAATATTTCTGAAAATGAAGAAATCATAGAGTCACGATTGAAGGCTTCAGGATTCTTACGCGCTAAGGCAGAGGCTCGTATTGATTCTACTAAAAATACTGCCAAAATAATTTATGAATTGTATCCAAATCAGCCGTACTATTTTGATTCGCTTGCGATATCCCCAGAGCCATATCCATGGATAAATGAAATCACCCAATCTTATCAAACAAACCCTCTAATAAGTGAAGGCGAACTTTTTCGCAAAAACAGCCTTGTCGCCCTTAGAACCGCGATCACGAGCGATCTTAGAAATAGAGGATATTTCTACTTCTCTCCTTCCTTCCTGCTTTACGAAGCCGATAGCAGTGTAGATGGACGAACCGTAAAAATCAATTTAGAACTCAAGAAGAATACACCTCAGGTAGCCATTGAAAAATTTGTGGTTGATACCATAACCGTTAACCTCGCATCAAACTCATCAAATACAATAATCATTGGCGATAGTTTAAGAGCCATTGTCGATCCGGATAGACTGTTCATTAAACCTGAAAAACTCAGACCTTTTATTGTAATGCGGCCGGGCGAAACATACAATCGAAGAGACGAAATCCTCACACTCGAACACCTAAATAAATTAGAAGTATTTGACTTTGTGAGCCTCAATTTTCAGGTCGACACAAGTGCAAAAAGAAACAGACTTAATGCAAATATTTTGGGTTCTCCACGTCCTAAACATTCACTAAGATCTGAAATCGTGCTCACGACAACATCGACTAATTTTACTGGACCAGGCCTTCAATTGAGGTATACGAACAGAAATCTCTTTGGAGGAGCCGAACAACTTAGGGTCAGCACTACGGGGCGGTACGAACAGCAATTTACTGGATCACGACGAGGTTTGACTTCCTTCGAAATAGACTTTTCTGTCGATCTCTTAGTACCGAGAGTTTCAGGAATAATCAAAACGAGAGAACTTAACGGGAACGTGCCCAAAACAAAATATAGCCTTAGCTACAGAATCTTCGATCAGCCAGACTACTATGCTCAAAGCAGTTTTGGAGCCACATACGGTTATCAATGGCTTTCAAATCAAACCACTTTTCACGACTTGAATTTATTCAGATTAGACTACGTTCGATTACTCAGGTCATCAGAACGCTTAGAAGAGCTCTTTGCAGCAGGTACCTTGGATAGAGAAAGTTTTAATGATCAACTAATTTTTGGTCCTTCTTACAGCCTTACCTACAGCCCAAAAAGACGTGAAGGATTCACGAGCTATTTTGTAGGTGCGAGTGTAGAACTCTCTGGTAATATCCTCTACACAGCCTATTCATTGAGCAAACGTGAGACCAACGAAGACAATCAATACGAAGTGGTACGAGTTCCCTTTGCCCAATACGCAAGATCGCAATTTGATACGAGAGTGTATTTGGATTTAGGAAATTATACTCAGCTCGTAATCAGACAAAATCTCGGAGTTGGAATTCCTTACCTCAACTCAAATACCCTACCATTTGCGAAGCAATTTTTTGTTGGAGGCGCATCATCTTTAAGAGGTTTCCCCTTTCGATCTGTGGGCCCTGGTAGCTATGTAAACAAGGAAAATACTGATGATAGTTTCTTCGACCAGACAGGCGACATCATGCTAGAATGGAATGCAGAATCTAGATTTGACTTGGGCGGCTATCTGAAAGGGGCACTGTTTTTAGATGCTGGAAATGTTTGGCTCATAAATGAAGCTTCTAACCGTCCTGGAGGAAGATTTGAATGGAATGACTTTATGAACGAATTGGCCATCTCTGGGGGAGTTGGCCTAAGGATTGACGCCGAGTTCATCGTTGTGAGATTCGATCTTGCCCTACCGCTGCGGAATCCAGCCTTTGATGATGGAGACAGATGGTTATTCGACGAAATGGCGCTAAACAGTCCGTGGGTCAGTGAAAACCTGATCTTGAATTTTGCGATTGGGTACCCATTCTAAAGCAAAAAAGGCGACCCAAAGGCCGCCTGTAATATTACACTGAAATGAGTGATTAGTATTTAATTACCTCATCCACAATACCATAATCGAGGCTCTCCTCGGCGTTCATCCAGTAGTCACGATTAAAGTCTTTCATTACTTTGTCAAAATCCTGACCACAAGTTTCTACATATATTTTTGCGATCAATTCTCTCGTTTTGAGGATTTCAGCAGCTTGAATCTCGATATCGGTTGACTGGCCTCTTGCTCCACCGCTAGGCTGGTGAATCATCACTCTGGCCATTGGGTAAATCTGTCGTTTACCTTTGGCTCCAGCCGCAAGAAGAACACTTCCCATAGAAGCTGCTAATCCCATACATATGGTACTTACAGGACTTTTTAGCGAGCGCATCGTATCATAAATAGCAAATCCAGAAGTGACATATCCTCCAGGGCTATTGATCACAAAGGTGATGTCTTTTCCCGGATCCTTCGCGTCGAGTAAAAGCATACGATCGATGACGTGCTTGGCAGAATCATCATCCACGCCACCCCAAAGAAATACCTTCCTATCTTTGATATACTGATCGTCAATCATTTTCGAAAGGCCTAGGTCTTTCTTTTTATCTTCTTTTTCTTTTTCGCTCATGCTTAAAGTTGGTTTCTCTTTTGTTCTAAAAAGTCCTGCAAGATAATTGTTGCAGCAATTTTATCGATGTTTTCTTTTTTTCGTCGATCTTTTTTTTTCGACCCTGCCTGGATCATTGCATTCAAAGCTATTTTACTGGTAAATGCTTCATTAATTCGGTGAATCAAAACGTTCGGATACCTACTCTCAAAAGTGTTGATAAACGCCAAGATATCCTCCTCAATAGCACTTGGTTCTCCTGACATTCTTGTCGGCTTACCAATGACAACTTCATAAACTTCATGACTCTTGATATGTTTATCTAAAAAGGGAAATAGTTGATTCCTTGGAATGGTGCCCAGAGGACTAGCAATCATTTGAAGGTCATCGGTTTCCGCAAGGCCTACTCTTTTTGACCCGTAGTCTATGGATAATATTCTCGGCACGGGCCAAAAGTAATAGGTTTGAAAATCTTAAATTACGCAAAATAAAAATTGATATGTCTAAAAAGTTACGCGCATTCACACTATTACTTTGTCTGTTTTTAGGAACAACCTCTTCAAGAAGTCAGGAATTGGTTTCGGCCGAATTGGTCTTCGAGTACAGCACCTTCGTCATAGGCTTCTTCGGGTCTCCTGCACCAAATGACTATCCGGTTAACTTTTACAAAATCACCTATACCACTACTGATACTGATGGACAACCCACAGTGGCATCAGGGGCTGTGACGATTCCCATTACCGAAGAATGCAATACCTTCCCCATGACAGCTTATTGTCACGGAACGGTATTGAGGAGGTTGGATGTTCCTTCGGAGCGGAATTTAGAGAGTACCATCATAACAGGATTATCTTCTGCTGGTTACATTGGGCTAGCACCGGATTATCTTGGACTTGGTGAAGACGAAGGAGTTCATCCTTATGTCCATGCAGAATCTCAAGCTACAGCAACTCTTGACATGATTTCTGCCACCAGAGAATTCTTAGAAACCACTGACGTTCAGGATAATGGCCAAGTATTTATTACAGGATATTCGCAAGGAGGACATGCGGCGATGGCAGCATTAAAATATGCTCAAGACAATAATCTTGTTGACGAGATGGGTATAGCAGGCGGAGCACCACTGAGCGGTCCTTATGATATGTCCGGGTCTCAAGCAAACCTTATTCTCAGCGACGAACCTTATTCTACTCCAGGGTATGTCATATACCTGCTGGTGAGCTACCAAAGTGTCTATGGAAACCTCTACAACGAACTCAGCGATGTAATAATTGAACCTTATGCAACTGAAGTGGCGCCCTATTTCGATGGTGTACAAAACGAATTTAGCATGAGTGTGGTCAACGATATTTTACCAGATAACATTGACGAGTTTATGCGTGATTCGGTATTGACGAATTTCGAGAACAATCCTAATCATCCCCTTCGAGTTGCCCTAGCCGACAATGACTTGTTTGATTGGGCACCTAACTTTCCATTGAGAATGTACTACTGCGATGCCGATGAGCAAGTTGCCTTCACCAACAGCACCACAACTGAGCAAATTATGATCACCAATGGAGCCACCGATGTCGGTTCATCAAACGTCCTTCCTGGAGCAAATCATGGTGGTTGCGTGCTCCCAGCGATAGAGGCCACTTACAATTTCTTCGAAACTATAGCCTTGGAGTGTACCAACATTCTTACGACCAATGAGGAAAGCAGCAATAATCTGAACGTTTGGCCAAATCCTGCTAACACAATCATTCAAATGGAGTTTTCCGAAGAAATAGAGCTAGTCAGTTTATTTGATTTGAACGGAAGATTGGTAAAACAAGAAATTGTCAATGCCCAAAGACACGTTTTAAACACGACCGATCTTGCCATAGGAAACTACATATTGGTCATTAATCAAAAAGATCAGCCTTATCGAAAGTTAATCTCGATCCAGCGATAATCGATCGAATTAATCACTTCCTCTGGCCTCGTTATGCTTATCTTTGCTGAGCGCAAGAACAGCTAAATGAGACTAGAGTCAACAATAAATGAAATTTGGAACGATCGCTCTCTGCTTGAAAACAGAGAGCATAGAAATGCCGTGGAGGCGGTAATTGAGAAAATTGACTCTGGTGAGCTCAGATGTGCAGAACCTTCGGCAGATGGCTGGCTGGTCAATGAGTGGGTCAAAAAGGCTGTAGTGCTCTACTTCCCTATGAGAAAAATGGAAACTACTGAAATAGGGCCTTTTGAATTTCACGACAAGATGAGGCTTAAAACAGGATACCAGCAAAAAGGTGTTCGTGTAGTTCCTCACGCCGTCGCTCGCTACGGTGCATACATAGCCAAAGGTGTGGTAATGATGCCCTCGTATGTCAATATAGGCGCATATGTAGATTCGGGAACGATGGTCGATACATGGGCTACGGTAGGAAGTTGTGCTCAGATCGGTAAAAATGTTCATCTCAGCGGTGGCGTGGGTATTGGTGGAGTATTAGAGCCTCTTCAAGCCTCGCCAGTTATCGTGGAAGATGGCGCCTTTATCGGCTCGCGCAGTATCGTAGTTGAGGGTGCCAAAATTGGCAAAGAAGCCGTATTAGGTGCCAATGTGGTCGTCACCAAAAGTACCCGAATCATCGATGTGACAGAGTCAGAACCTAAAACTTTTCGGGGGGAAGTACCCGCCCGATCTGTGGTGATCCCAGGAAACTATACAAAGGAATTTAACGCGGGGGCCTATCAAGTTCCCTGCGCTCTTATTATTGGAAAAAGAAGTGCCAGTACAGACCTAAAGACTTCTCTAAATGCCGCACTAAGGGAATACGACTTAGCAGTTTAGCGCGAGAATGAAAAGAATCCTTATCATTCAAACCGCCTTCATTGGAGATGTGATTTTGGCGACCCCTTTGATCGAAAAGTTAAAAAACTTTTATCCGAAAGCTGAGATTGATTTCCTCTTGAGAAAGGGCAATGAAGGACTTTTGAAAAGTCATCCGAAGCTAAATGAAGTTTTGATTTGGGATAAGAAAAATGCGAAGTACAACAATCTGGCAAAACTTGGAAGACAAATAAGAAGAAACAAGTACGATCTCCTCGTTAACCTCCAGCGCTTTGCATCATCAGGGGTCTTGACTACCTCTTCGAGAGCGAAAATAAAAATCGGCTTTTCAAAAAATCCGTTTTCCTTCGCCTTTACACACAAAGTGCCTCATGTTATCGACCAAAAGATGCATGAGGTGCAAAGAAATTTGAGTTTAATTGAATCATTGACCGATAATTCTTTTCAGGGCCCTGTGCTTTATCCGTCAAAGTCTGATTTTGAAAAAGTATCTCGTTTCAAAAAAAACGGTTCTTATTACTGCATTGCGCCAGCTTCGGTATGGTATACAAAACAGTATCCCTCAGAAAAATGGGGTGAGCTCATAGACAATCTTCGTTCAGACTTATCGGTATTTCTTATCGGTGCGCCTGGAGATCTCGAGATGTGCGCAGAAATTCGCGATAAATCCCTTCATGGAAACGTGAAAATTCTTGCCGGTGAACTCACCTTCCTGCAGTCTGCAGCACTCATGAAAGATGCGCGGATGAATTTTGTGAATGACTCAGCACCCATGCACATTGCCTCGGCTGTTAATGCACCTGTGACCGCGATCTACTGCAGCACGATTCCCGAGTTTGGTTTCGGACCTCTGAGTGACCAATCAAGAGTAATAGAGATCAAAGAAAGCCTCGAATGTAGACCCTGTGGACTTCACGGAAAAAAGGCTTGTCCTAAAGGGCACTTCAAGTGCGCTACACTGATCGACACCAAAGAAATCATTGATTTTGGAAAGAATAAAGCTAGACCAATTAGCGGCTAAGCTTCGAAAGGGAGATGTCATTTTAGCCAACCTAAGCACTGGTTGGTCTCTACTTTTTGACGCGTGGAATGAGATAGCCATATCCAAGGCAAGGTTGCAGCAACCATTGATTGATTTTGAGAATAGACATGTACTCTTCTACTCAGATGCTGAACTTAACCGAATGGTGAACGAAATTCCTTCAATCGGTTGGGATCTTCTTGATTCATCCAATGGCGAGCTAATTCTTCTGCTCTCAAGTGGTGGTGGAGCTGCCGCTTCTATGAAAGAGCCGGACGGATATTTGGCCATCAGAAAAGTTGATGCTCGAGAGGAACTAGCTCTCGTTAGATTGGCTAAAACAACCCTCGCAGCGATTCCTCTGAAGGAGAACAATTTCAACCTAGAATCTGATCTAGAAGATGAAAATGGGGTCTTGAAAGAGGTAGATTATCTTTTAAATTTACCGCCCATTCCGCAGGTTACACCTGCGGTAATCAGGCTTGAACTAAATGGTGAGGTGAAGATTCTAAAATCATAAAATGTCCGCTTTCAAAGATTATAAGTACATAATGGAGATGTCCATCTTCAAAATGCTATCTACGGTAGCGGAGAAATCCGGCACCGAAGCTTACATCATTGGAGGCTTCGTCAGAGACTTTTTGATTAGCCGAAAAGTTAAGGACCTTGATATCGTAGTAATAGGAGATGGAATCGATTTTGCTAATCAGGTAAGCAAGCACCTGAACAATCAGAAGGTGAAGATTTTCAAAAATTTCGGTACGGCCATGCTGAGGTATAATGACTGGGAATTAGAATTCGTGGGTGCCAGGAAAGAAAGCTACAATCGCGACTCACGCAAACCTGAGGTAGAGCCCGGAACATTGAGGGATGATCAATTGAGAAGAGACTTCACCATTAATGCTTTGGCTATTGGCTTAAATGGAGATTCAAAAGGGAAATTTTTAGATCCATTTGAAGGACTTAAGGATTTGCGAGAGGAAATAATTCGAACCCCAACAGATCCTGAGCGCACCTTTAGCGATGATCCGCTAAGAATGATGCGTGCCATTCGATTCGCCACACAGCTGAAATACATTATTCATAGTGATTCTCTTATGGCTATCTCAAAAATGAAATCGCGCATTGGAATTGTTAGTGCTGAACGAATTACAACCGAGCTGAACAAAATCATTATGGCCGATAAGCCATCAATTGGTTTTAAACTGCTCTTCAAAACTGGGCTTCTGCGAGAGTTTTTTCCTGAAATGGTTGCTCTTCAGGGCATAGAAGAGAAGAATGGAGTTAGGCATAAAGACAACTTCTATCACACCCTCGAAGTACTGGACAATGTCGCCGAAGAATCAAATAATCTTTGGCTCCGATGGAGCGCAATTCTGCACGATATTGCCAAGCCCCCAACCAAACGATTTATTGAGGGCGCCGGATGGACTTTTCACGGACACGAAGACAAGGGTTCAAGAATGGTTCCTCAAATTTTCAAACGCCTCAAACTTCCGCTGGACAATCAGATGAAATACGTTCAGAAAATGGTGGCTCTTCATCTAAGGCCTATAGCACTTACGAAAGAAGAAGCCACAGACTCTGCCATTCGCAGGTTGCTCTTTGATGCTGGTGATGATATTGATGACCTGATGATTCTCTGTAAGAGCGATATCACATCAAAGAATGAAAAGAAGGTAAAGCGGTACCTATCGAACTATGAAAAAGTGAGGAAACGATTGGTCGAGGTTGAAGAAAAAGACAAGGTAAGAAACTGGCAACCACCTATTTCAGGAGACGAGATCATGGCTACTTTTAACATCTCACCTTCTCGGAATGTCGGGATAATCAAGAACGCCATCAAAGAGGCAATTCTCGAAGGTGAGATATCAAATGAAACCGCCGAAGTTCGAAAGTTTATGTTTGAATTGGGAGAAAGTTTAGGACTGAAACCTAAACAGGATTAACCTCAACGCCTTTCCAAAAGGCTACATGATCTTTTATACCAGCCGCTGCATCTTTAGGCTCAGAATAATACCAAGCAGCGTCAGTTCCTTCTGCACCGTCAACTTCAACTGTGTAGTAACTCGCCGTCCCTTTCCAAGGGCAAAAAGTGTGGGTACTGGAGTCCTTTAAGAATTCCTTATTTACGTCTTCGATTGGGAAATAGTGATTTCCCTCAAGAGGTTTGGTATTATCGCTTTCAGCGATGACTTTACCATTAAAAATGGCTTGAATCTTCATGGTTTCTTTGCTAAAGTATCGACAAAATAATGCTTGCAATCATAAAAATGTTCAACCGTTTGGAAGCCAGAATTTGAGAAATACCGTTCAATGTCAGCTACCTTAAATTTTCGACTTATTTCGGTGTGGATTACTTCACCTACTTCAAAATCCACTTTTAGCTCAAGACTTTTCAAAAAAACAGTTTGCCTTTTAAGGCTTACCAAATAGCTCTTGGCATTGCCCGATTCTGGATCGTAAAAAGGATAATGCTCGAAGGCTTCGAGATTAAAATCCGCATGGAGCTCCCTGTTAATTCTCTTCAATACATTAAGATTAAATGCTCTTGTAATCCCAGACGAATCATTGTACGCTCTGAGGATAACATTTGGATCCTTCATGAGATCATACCCAATAAGGATCTGATCTCCAGTATTCATTTTCTCAAATAATTCATCAAGGAACTTCTTGATGACCTCCTCGCGGAAGTTTCCTATGCTTGAACCGATGAAGAGAATCAACTTAGGTCTATCAGATTCGGATCTAATCTTTTCAAGAGCATTGAAGTATTCGGCATTCTCGGGCCTCACTTCTAGTTCGGGAATTTCTTTTGATAGATCAGCTTTAAGGTTTTCTAAAACATCGCCAGATATATCTATAGGTATGTACCTGAAATTAGCCTGATTTTCTAAAAGCCGCTTGAGTAGTATCCTTGTCTTTGTTCCATCACCAGCTCCAAACTCAACTAGATCAAAAGGCTTGGACTCATTTGAAAATGCCTTCAAAATGTCCGCCCCTTTTGTGGAGAATATCTCGTACTCGCAATTGGTTAAATAATACTCAGGCATCTTCATGATCTCTTGAAAAAGCTGATCACCTCGAGCGTCGTAGAAATACCTTGAAAGGATGTATTTAGTTTTTGATGTGAGCCCTTGCGCCACATCTTCTGCTAGTCCCATGTTATTTAGCGAGTCGTATACCGGCAAAATGCCATTGCAGGTGTGGATGAAAAAAGTTTCTGTATGTCTTACGACTTTGGCCTACAGTAGTTGCAGTAGAAGCTCCTCTCAAAACCATCTGGTTCACCATAAACTTACCATTATACTCTCCTAGTGCTCCTGGGGCTTTCGCAAATCTAGGATAAGGTAAGTAAGCACTATTGGTCCATTCCCACACTTGTCCCCAATCCAATTTATCCGCGAGTACTTCCCATTCAAATTCTGTGGGAAGTCTACACCCTTTCCATTGAGCAAACGCCCATGCCTCATAATAACTAACATGAATCAACACATCATTTGGATCCACCTCTACCAATCCTGAAAGAGTATATCTCATCCATCTGCCACTAATTTTGTGGATATAGAGAGGAGAGGTAATGCCCTGCTTTTTTATATAATCCCAGCCATCGGAATGCCAAAGGTTAAAATCCTCGTAACCTCCATCTTCCATAAACTCGAGATATTCTCCAAAAGTCACTGGACGGCTTGCGATGCTGTAAGCTTCGAGAATTA
The DNA here is from genome assembly GCA_022448105.1 of Flavobacteriales bacterium. Taxonomy (GTDB): domain Bacteria; phylum Bacteroidota; class Bacteroidia; order Flavobacteriales_D; family Cryomorphaceae; genus JAKVAV01. The sequence goes on from JAKVAV010000006.1 coordinate 106,272, forward strand.
CTTTGTGGCATCCTTTTTCATTGTCAAAATGAAAGCTATCTGAACTATGCCCAATCTGAAATACACCTTCTTCCTGATAAATCCAATCAAATGTTCCTGACGAAGTTGGCTTGTCAGAGCTCTCATTGGAATCATAAACCGGAAAAAAGGGTTGGTGGCCCAAAATGTATTTGATATCGTAATAAAGCAGCTCCTGATGCTGCATTTCATGCTGGATTCCAAGCTGGATAATTTCGAGAGCTTTGTGATCGGGATGAGTTCCTAGAAAGGAAACCATGCATTCATCAACATACTCTCGATATTCATAAATTTTTTCCACCCTAGGGCGAGTCATCAATCCTCGGTTTGATCTTATCACTCTATCGCCGGCGTTATTGTAGTAACTATTAAAGTGGTAAGCAAAAGTGGGATCAAACTCCTTGTAATCTGTAAGAAAGCCCTTGAGAACAAAGGTTTCAAAAAACCAAGTAGTGTGAGCTAAATGCCATTTAGGCGGAGAAACATCGGTGATAGGCTGAACGGCGTAGTCCTCTGCTAAAAGGGGCGTACAAATATTTACAGTTCTCTCCCGAACACTTGCGAATTGAGTTTTCAAAGAGGCAATTTCAACAGATCTTTCCTCTGCTGTGGCGGTAATATCCATTATATCATGGTTGGTAGGGCCCATGAATTTAAAACTTTAATCATTGCAAAGAATTCGAAGAAGAGTTTTAGTTCCTAATAAGAACCTTTTCGGCGTGGCGAGTCAGTCCACCTTCAATCACAACTAAGTATAGTCCATTTGGTAGGGAGCTGGAAATACGGAATGTATGCCCCCCTTTGAAGGCCTGAACATGGAATAGGGCTCCAGTATAATCAAAAACAGAGAGTTGATAAGTCTCGTTTTCCATAAGGCCATTACAAAGCCAAGGTAATCCCGCAAAATGGGGGTTGCTGTAGAAACAAGTTATTTCCTCAACTGAAGATGAGAGATTCCCAATAAGCTGCTCACTCCAAAAATGCACTTGTTTCTGAGAGGTTATCCATAGCTCTGCATCAGGATCCCATTCCTTGAAAAGTGTTGTATTTAAATTACCGTTTTCATCATAGGTAGCCTCAACGCTGGCCTGCGCTGCAGAAGCAGCATCTCGAGTATCAAATGTAGAAGCATTTGCAACCTGGCCAAGTGGCGTGTAGGTGAGCGCCTGAAAAGCTCTTTGGTCCCACCTTTCGGTCAATGAGTTCCAGTCGCTTTCTGTCAGATTAACCAACTGATCGTCTTCGTTGTATTCAAAGTCCTTAAATGAGTCATTTTCCCAGGATTGAGAACTTTCATCCCAAACCTGAGTCAATTCAGAACTAAGTGTATTATCGCTATTGTAAGAATAAATAATTTTTAGGGAAGGTACCCATTCCAAACTATCTTCGCTCCAAAACAACTCGAGCTCTTCTTCAATATCAAAATTCGTGTTGTATTGGTAACTAAACTTCCTAAAAGCATGCCACTGATCTAAAAAGAACATTTCTATTATTTCGGTCTCAATTAAACCGTAACCATTTGAAGTGTAAAAATTTCTTTCATAGTTGGAAAAAGATTCAGAGCCCACATCCCAAGCTTTTGTGATTCTATATTCTAGAATTCCAGAAGAATTGTACCTAAAATTATTTCTTCTATACAGCTGCCATGTGTTATCAACGAGAAGCATTTCTGTCTCTTCGTTAATAAACCCCTGATTGTCGTGGGTGTACTCTATCTTTTTTTGTAGAACAAATTCTTCATACAATCCATCTTTTGAAAAGAAGTACGTCGAATCCTTGAAATACTGTAAATCAAAAATTTGATTGGGGTTATTAGGCCTCAGTCCTTCAAAACCCAAAAACGTGGTAAGGGAAGCCGTTTTGTCCTCATCGAACTCTTGAGCTTGCGACATGGTTGTAGTCAGAAGCATCGCGCATATAGCTGCTGATATGGCTCTTAAAATGAACACGGTTTAGTTTACAAGCGCTTAAGATAGGAATTCTAATCCTATTTTTCCATCTTGTCGTGCTTTGAATCATTTGCAAATGAAACGAATGGCTCTTTCCGCAGAGATGCAAGCTGGGTATCTTATTCGAGCTATCTCGCTATCCTCGGACATTTGCGTTGAAAACTCAAATTCATTTGCTGTCGCCAGCAGAAGCTTTTTCACTTTCTGGGCTTTTAAATCCGGCTCGAGGCCAAGAACTAAAGCTGCAACACCCGAAACTACTGGTGCAGCCATACTTGTACCCGATTGAGATTTAACCCCGTTTTCTGGCTTTAGGCTTCTTATCTCAACCCCAGGCGCTGCAAAATCGACAGAATTTTCTCCAAAATTTGAGAACTCGGGAAGAAAAGAAGCGGTCGAGGAATAACTTGATGCCGCTATGGTCAAAAATGCTTTAGCACTTCTCTTTTTACCCAATGTTCCATCTGGGTAGTTTTTCACCTTGTCGTTGTCAGCTGAGTCGTTTCCAGCAGCATGTACGAGCAAGACATTGTTTTTTATGGCGTACTGAATCGCCTCATTGACCAAATTGAGTTGTGGAGAGAAGGGCTTACCAAAGCTCATGTTGATGATTCTTGCCCCGTTATCCACAGCGTATCGAATCGCATAAGCCACGTCTTTGTCACGCTCATCACCAGACGGAATAGCTCTAAGAGTCATAATTTTTGCATTCGGAGCAATTCCGTCAATTCCTTCACCATTACTCCTCTTAGCCGCTATTATTCCCGCCACGTGGGTGCCGTGATCTGGACTCTCTGCGTAAACTATGTTATTTCCATAACCTGAAGGAAAATCGCTTTCGTTTACGATACTACGGGGATCAAAATCAAGATTAAAATTGTAATCTAATTGTGCTTGAAAATAGTCAGCTCCTTCTTTTATAGATTCCTGCAAACCCTCCTTCTCAGCAAGGATTAAAAAACTCTTAATTTGTTGTCCATCTATAGTCTCTGGTCGCCACTTCATCAACTGTTCCGAAACGATACCCTTTTCTCCAGTTTTATCGTAATAGTATGCAACAGCTCCTTGATAGAGATTAGCCAATTGTGCATATTCAGCAAATTGACTTTGAACAGATTTTAGTTCCTCCTCAAAGGTCGCTTTATATTGCAGGTAAAGCGCATACTCATTGAGCTCATTTTTGTTTATTGAGTCAAGGGGTAAGTCCCGAAATTTCTTTGAATAGCTTCGCAACAAACGAGTGATCTCTAGAGTCTCATACTTGATATTCTCCCCGTTTGGATTGCCCAGAAAATTCCAGCCGTGTATATCGTCTATGTATCCATTTTGGTCATCGTCTAGGCCGTTATCTGGAATCTCATCTTCATTTACCCAGATTTTGCCATGAAGGTCGCTATGATGAATATCCACTCCATCATCAATTACGGCGACTATAACTTCCTCCAATTTTTGATCTCCGATCAAGCGCAGAGCCTCGTCTACTTCGGCTCCAGCAGAAATTCCTGATTCAAAGGGTTCATTGAACCAATCCGTTTTTGGCTGAGAAGATACTGTTAAACAAAGAGTGATAAGAGCAAAACAAGCGACGAAAATTCTCATATACCCGATGACAACGCTACTTTTCGCAACGTGTTCAATAGCTATGCAAAAAAGTTGTTAAAGACTAGAAGCGCTTGGAAACTCCAACTCTACCCCCTGCGAGATTATTTCCTCCCCCAAACTCTAGATTGACACCCCATTCGGAATTCCAGTAGTAGCGTCCTCCTATTTGGATTCCAAGATCCACACTTGAACTGATATTGTTGTCTATTCCAGCCAAAATCCCCACACTTAATCCTGCGTATAAATCCCAATCTTGTGGTATTTCAAGTAAGGTATTAAAGTGGTAATCTCCACGACCAGATACAGATATGTAGTCGATACCCAAATCAAATCCTACCTGTCCTCCTACGGTTATATCCGGGTGTACTCCGAAATCAATTCCACCATAAACAGGAACACCATTGTCGAAAAGACCAACTCCAAAATTAAGCTGCTTGCCACCTTCTCCTATAGGGCTTTGGGCCGAGCAAGTTACAGTAAAGATCAGGAAGAGTAGTATTGATGTGTACTTTTTCATAATTCGTCAATATGCGACAAAGATAAGCATGATAATGTGTTCGGTAAAATGAAAAAAGCCTTCTTATTTGCGCCAAGCTACAATGCTTCTGTTTCGGAAAAGACGGAAGAGAAAACCAACTCATGAGTAATTTTTGTTTCAGGACGAATTGTTGCGCCAACTGAACAGTATTTTTCAACGGCGAGATCTACAACCCGCTTGACCCGAACTTTCTCAAAAGGACCTTTTACTATAAATCTTAAATGAATAGTCTCGAAGGGCTTTCTCTGTTCCTCTTGCTTGCGAACACCCTCAACCTGAACTTCTAATTCAAGAAGCTTGCCACCCTTTTCTAGAATTGCCGCTACATCGTATGCGCTGCATGATGCTAAGGCCGATAAGAGTAAATCAACCGGAGACATACCTTTAGCTAAATCGCTACCAATGTCAATTACATTTTGAGCATGGTCCTTAGCAGTAAAACTTAAACTCCCACTGCATTTCTTAATAGTAACTTTGTTATTCAATTAGGGTATTTTGGTAGTGGTTAGGATTAATATGCGCTGAGTGACGTACTAAAATTTGAAAGCAATATAGGCTTCTTTTCAATTACTCATTTGTTAAGTGCCAATCAGGCTAGGAATCCTTTCACAACACGATATTGATTTTAGAGAGTTAAACAAGGACTGCATAATATTCCTTTCAGACTTTTGAAAAGGAATTTTAGCAGAATAAATAGCTAATTTATTAGAGATCTCTAGGAGCAATTGCTTATTTCTCGCATTGATCGGAAAGGACACTAACTTTGAATAGCTACAACTCAAATGGACTAGATAAAACGCTCACTCTGGCATGCGCAATATGTAGCCTTTTCCATGGATGTTTTCAATGGCTAAACTCTCATCTCCACCTAGCTTCTTTCGAAGTTTTGTTACATATACATCCATACTTCTTTTACTAAAATAATCGTCATTGTGCCAAATGGTGATAAGAGCTTCGTCTCTTGGCATTACGCGATTCTTATACTTACTAAGCAGTAAAAGGAGATCATTTTCTTTTGGCGAGAGCTTCTCCACTTTCACACCAGTCTTAAGTTCTCTTAGGGAGGGAAAGAACTGATAAGCACCCAATGTATACTTCTCATCTGCAGGAGTCGATGATGAATTCATGCGTGAAAGAATAGCCGATATTTTCAAGAGAAGAACCTCTGAATCAAAGGGCTTAGTGAGGTAATCATCAGCGCCCGAACGATAGCCACTTACATAATCCTCTTTCTCACCTCTCGCGGAGAGAAAAATAATCGGAATATGCTGATTGAGCTTTCGAATGTCTTTGGTCAGGGTAAATCCATCCCGATGAGGCATCATCACGTCCATGATAATGAGGTCGTATTTGCCCGTTTTGAATCGAGAATAACCCAGATCACCATCCACGGCAAGATCTACCGAATATTCTGAGAGTTCGAGATAGTTTTTCAGCACCATACCGAAGTTTTCCTCATCCTCAACCAGCAAGATCTTAGCCCTCATCGAATGGGATTTTCATGGTTACCGTAGTTCCTTTTCCTTTTTTAGATTCAAGCTGAACAAAGCCTCCGTGCTTTTCGGCGATCTCTCTAACATAACTCAAACCTACACCAAAACCTTTCACATCGTGCAAGTTTCCCGTTTGCTCTCGGTAAAAAGGTTCAAAAGCTTTTTTCTTGGCCTCTTCACTCATGCCAATTCCGTGATCCTTTACTTGAAAGGTAAAGTAGCCCAGTTCCGTATTTACTTGTACAGAAACTTGAGGAGCACCCTTAGAGTATTTAATCGCATTATCTATCAAATTGGAAAGGGCATTCCCAATGTGGTATGGATCGACGAAGCATTCTGGATTAGTTACAAGGTAATACTCCGAAATTTCTGCCGAAGACTGCTCTATTCTCATTCGATTTGCTGCGAGAGCTTCGCGCATGAGATCGTTTATTCTCACCGCTGATTTCTTCAGGTTGATTTCGCCTCTTTCCATTTTGGCGAGTTGCAATATGCTTTCTACGTGCGAATTCAATCGGTTACTTTCTTTGGCAATGACATTTGAGTATCGATCAAGTTCGCCCTCATTTCCACGAACTCTCGGATGCTTGATGCTGTCAGCTGCCAGACCAATAGTTGCCAAGGGTGTCTTAAACTCATGAGTCATGTTGTTGATGAAGTCAGACTTCATGTCTGCCAGTCGTTTTTGATTAAACATGAAGCGGATGGCGTAGATTGTCGTTCCCATTAAGAGAAGCGTGAATAACAGCACAAGTGCTAAGACGTCGCCAGTGTTTTTAAGAATAAAAGCACCTCTGGCTTCAAACCCTAGGTGGAGCAAGGGACTATCTTCTGAAGAGCTGAAAATACTCGCTTCGAAGAGCATCTCCTTCAAATTTGGAGAGCTAGAATAGGAGGTTAAAACAGTGTCGGAACTCACCGCATACACAAAGGGCAAGTCAATTCCCTCTTTGCTCAATTCAATAGTCAAAACCGAATCTATGTCGACGTTTTCTAAGCGAAAAAAAAGATCTTCTTCTTTTGTAATTCCTCTTACGATCACAGTTCTGAAGGCATCTTCTATCACCCTAATCTCATCTGCTACAAATTCAAAATCCTCAAGAAAGGTATTGTTGACTGTATCGGAATGATCTACATGGATGATTGAATTTCCATTACTTATCACTTTAAGTTCTCCGATTTCTTCGCCTTCTAAGGAAGTCTGGTATTCTACACCATTGACAAAGGTCCTGGTTATTGTATTGACCGAATCAGGAATCAAGTTTTGCCAATCGAGTGCCTCTTCAATCTCCTCAGTGATGATGAATTCCATTTCATTTTGCTCAAAAGCATCAACCGCTGCATAGAGCGCTCTTTCAGCTCTTTCATCAAACTGCTCCGAAACCTGATCGATTGTTCTCTTCAACCAAAATCCTTGCAGACCGATAACACCAATCATCGAAACCGACATAAAAACTGAAATGACAATGATGTTTCTCCTCTGCATCTAGGGCAAATGTAGAGGGCTACCGCCCATTCTTCAAACACTTTAACCTTTCTTTAACCTTATTTGACTCACCGTTAACTCATGTCGTGTGCGCACAGACCTAGTTTTGCTTTAAATCTTAAACAAACTAAAATGAAAAGCACATATTACCTTTTGTCAGCAGCTCTAATAGGTCTGTTCACCATTGCTGCTACCTCCAAAAATGATAGTGAAGTAAAGGTCACCGTGATCAAACACAAAGGACTAGAGACTTTAGTACTGGACACGACATTTGACGAGTCGACAGGATACACTGTTGAGCAATTTCTAATAGATAATGATCTAAACCCCGAGAAAACTGAGATCATCGATACTGAGGAATTCAATGGAAAATACACATGGAAACGTAATGATTCATTCTTGTTTCTAGATGGTCGAGATGTCAAAGCTGACCTCCCATATCCCAAGACAATAATAGTCGAAGCTATTATGAAATCTGACAAAGAAGAACTTGAAGAACTGACGGAAAATTTGGAAGAAACAGAAGTATCAGAAGAAATTTATGAAGTCAAAAAAGGCAATGATAAAAGAGGGACAACGATTACAACCATTGTCAACGGCAAAAAAACAACTACTAAAGAGACCATTCCATCCAGTAAGCTCATGAACATGGATGATGATGGATGGAAATCGAATGAAAATATCCAAGAAGCACTCAAAAAGTTGGAAATCGATATCGAGGGATTGGAATTTGATTTCGAAGAATTACAGAAAACGATGAGAGACTTCAAAATAGAGTTTATAGAAATTGAAGAGGTCATGAAGAATGACGAGATCGATTTTGAAGCATTGCAGAGCCAGTTTAAAACAGACGTAAAAGTGATTGTCAATGGAGAAAGCCTTAATGTTGATTCAGAAGATGGTAGTGACAGCTTTCAGTACATTATGACAGAGTCGAATGATCGTCCATATACTGTAATAGAAATATCAGCTGGAAAAAGCCTGTCTGGGGATGAAAACGTTTTTGCGGAATTTGAAGCAATAAAAGATTCGGAGTATACTGTAGCCATTGTGACCCGAACAAACAAGCGAGCAACAATAGAAGATTCAGACATCAATAATGAAGAGGTTTTTATCTCGGATCAAGCCAACCTACCCATTGAAGATTTATTCTATTACCCAAACCCAACCAAGGGACAACTCAGATTAGAATTCTTTCTACCTGAAAGAGGTCAAACACAAGTCCAAATTTTTGATGTACAGGGTAGAAAGGTTTATGAAGACAATCTAGGGAATTTCCAAGGAGCATTCAACAAAGAATTAGACCTCAGCAATTTGGAATCTGGAACGTACGTTATGAATATCATGCAAAATAACCTTCGCCTAGCGGAGAAAATTATCGTGAACTAAGCACGATAAGGCTAAACATTAAATAGAAGCTCCCCTGCGCTAAGGGGAGTTTTTTGTTTAGAGACAGAACACTTTCATCTAGTACATTGTTACTTTTTTATGAATTTCGTAGCAATATTAATAGGCTTGATGGTATCGGCATTTACGCTTAATTTCAATGAAACCGATACTAACAATTGGTACATCGTCAACGATGGTGTAATGGGCGGTCTCTCCGAGGGAACAATAGAGTATACCAAAAACACTGTGCTTTTTTCTGGAGAATTAAGCTTGAAAAACAATGGTGGATTTGCCTCATTTCAAGGTCCCAGAGCGGAATACGATCTGTCCAAGTACGACAAAGTGACAATTCGCCACCGAGGTTATGGAGGAACGTTTGGTCTGAGGTTTAAAACTGCGGAACCTTATTACATGCCGTATTTTAAAGTAGAATTTGAACCGACTAAGGAATGGTCTGAATCGACATTTGCCATGAGCGATATTGACCAGTGGAGACTGCTAGACAAAACTGGAAAGAAAATTTCAAATGACGAGTTGGCCAGCATCATAAGGATGGGCATTATTAAAAGTGATAAAAAAGAAGTCCCATTTGAACTGGAGGTGGATTACATCAAGTTCGAGTAGTGATTATTTCCTAAAGGGCTGCAGCTTTTCGAATTTCCGAGGCACAACGGCTTTAATCGTCATTACACGTTGGGTTGAGGGATGGTAGAATTTAATTAAGTGGGCAAATAAAAAAAGTCCTCTACCAGATTTTAAGCCTCCAAATCTCAAGTCACCGAGTATTGGAAAACCAGCATTTGAGAGGTGAATTCGTATTTGATTTGTTCTACCTGTCTTAGGCTTTGCCTCGATTAAAGTAAGCTCTCCGAATTGCTTGTGTGTAAATGACAAATGAGCCTTCACTTCTGTGATAGCTTCTTTTCCGTCTATCGCATCTGAAATGGTTGTGATGGAATCGATTTTTCCGCATACGCATGCCAAATAGGTCTTATCGACCGTTCTCGCCTCAAATTGATTTCCGAGATTTTTTACCGCCGACCTTGTTTTGGCAATGAGTATAACTCCAGACGTTTGCCTGTCCAACCGATGAACTGGACGAGGTACCTCAAGAGCATCTTTCCTATGCGTAGGTTTTAAATTGAATAATAAGGCATTCTGAAGTGTTCTGAAAGTATTTCCGCTCACCGGCAAGTCTCCGGGCTTGTGAACCCCAGCGATGTGATCATCCTCAAATATCACTTCGAGTTCCCGCTCATAAACAGATCTTTCAGTTTCATCTAGAATGACAGTTAGAACATCACCTACTTTGACCCAATAACCCGTATTAGAGGGCTCTTGGTTTACCAATAAAAAAGACCTTTTAATGGCTTTCTTTACACTTTTTCGAGAAGGAAGCGAATGAAATTTTCCGACTGCATAATCACTGAGTCGTTCTTGGCTGACATGAGTAACTAAATGTGATTCGAGAATTTTGAATTTATGAATATCACGATTTCCGAGGGACACTGGCTTTTATTCTTAGAAGGTTTTCTTGCTTCTTCGGTTGAAGATTATTTTTACCAAAAGCGGTGTGGAAGTGATGAGCTTCAAGGAAGCCCACCTGAAGGTTAATCCAATCATTATCAGACATTTTCGGATTAAAATACTTCAACTCGTCAAAAAGATGACGGGAATACCTGTCATATTTATCTGTACCGAGATAGAATAAATCGGCATCTGCTAAAATTTCTTCAAGCCTGGTTCTTGGAGATTGAGGAATCTTCGTAGCCATAATCATACCACAAATCTGACCAATTTCTTCGGGCGAGTAATCGCTTTCTTCCAAAGCTCTTCTAACCATCTTGCATCCATGCTCCTCGTGATTATTAGGAGAATCCAGAAAACCACTATCATGGAACAGCGCGGCTAATTTCAATAACTCTAACTCCCTTAAGGTAACGCCTTCCTCCTTTGCCAAAAGCTCAACGGCAATTACAACGAACTCAGTATGCTCCAAAGAATGGTAAGTGTAGCAGGGCTTTAAGTCTTGCAACCTTTCTAAGATTCTTTTTTCATGGAGTTTGAATGACATAAACTTAGCTACACTGATTTGTCTCATCCCAAAGATGAAAATATAGTTTCTATTGAACTAAAATCGGAAACGGTGTTTCAAAAAAACTTTGTTCTTTTATAATTATCTGTAGGTGTAAATTTCTTGCACTGGCGAAAATTCTAAAATCAAATTATGCTTTCGAAGAAATTCAAACGAAGTCAGAAAGTTTCGAAAACAGGTTTTCGATATCGAGGCTTGACCTCTAGCCGACTAGAAAATTTGATCGATGCCGTTTTCGGTTTTTCCATCACTCTTCTTGTCATTGCCTCGGAAGTACCCAGAGATTATGTCGAACTGCAGGCATCGATGTATAGTTTTAGCGGATTTATTTTTTGCATTCTTCTATTGCTCAGTATCTGGAACAATCAAAACAACTTCTTTCTGCACTATGGTCTCCAGGATGAGACTATTAAGATTTTGACCTTTCTTTTTCTCTTTCTTTTGCTGTTTTATATCTACCCTCTCAAGTATTTATTCTCGTATTTAGGAACAGCTATTTACGCTCAAATTATGATTGGATTTGGCGACAAATCAGAAGCTCTAGTTATGGCAGTGGATAAACTGAACGAATCAGCTCTTTCTGAGGCTGAGTGGAGGGATATTATGATTCGTTTTGGGCTGGGGCTATTTCTCATCTATGCATTACTTGCCTTAATGCACCTGCATGCGCTGCGCAAAAAAAAAGAACTAGAGCTCAACTCACTAGAAGAATTTGAAACCGGAACCGCCATTAGAAGCTACATAATCCTTATGATTATCGCTTTCAGCTCTATTTTGGTTGTTGCTATTTTTGGAGGTGTAGGTGCTGTATACGCGGGATCAATTTATGGGGCTATTCCACTCTTTTTGATACTATTGAAAAAAAAACGTATTCAGAAGTTTAGAAAACTCACAAAGACAGATTAATCATTCCCTAGAACCCTCTCAACGAAATACATTTCAATTTCTCCTTTTCCCTTTGTTGTGATCTTGCCCCTATTTATGAATTTGAAATATCCTAAACTTTGGGTTGCTTCGACTCTGTTTATGGCAGTTCGCTCAGTCCCCTTCAGCAGGTGATAGGTCGATTTAGAAATATTCACTTTTCCAACTTCTCCCGAACCCTCCATTCTACTCGCTGTATTTACGGTATCTCCCCAAATATCATATTGAAATTTTTTTAGGCCCACTATTCCCGCAACTACTGGCCCAGTATGCACGCCAATTCTAATTTCAAAATAAGGTAATCCGGCATGAATCTTTTTCTGCTTGCCTAGTTCGATGAAGTCTCTAATTTCAAATGCGGCCTTAACCACATCAAACGCATGAGTATCGTTAGGTAATGGGAGGCCTCCTGCTGCCATGTATGCATCTCCAATAGTCTTTATCTTTTCGATGCCGTTATTTTCACAAATACGGTCGAAGGCAGAGAAACACTCATTCAAATCTTTAACTAATTCTTTCGGGCTAAGGTTTTCGCTTAATGCAGTAAATCCTTTAAAATCTGTAAATAAGACCGTGACCTCATCAATCAGTTTTGCCTCGGCTTCACCCTTCATTTTAAGCTCATCGGCCACTTGCTCAGGTAGAATATTCAAAAGAAGGTTGTCACTTTTATCTCTTTCTATTCTTATCTCCTCTGTACGCTCATCGACGACAAATTCAAGTTGCTTTTGTCTCTTAAGCAGGGTGTTTGTCCTCCATCGGGTGTAGGAGATCACCCCCAAAATCAGTAGAGCAAAGTAGGTGACAATAGCAACTTTTGAGTAGCGCCATGGCGGTGTAATGGAAAAACGAAACTCAGAAACCGGTCCATACTGAGCCCAGTCATTTCTTCCTCGGACTTTCAAGACATAATCGCCATGTGGCAAATCAAGGAAACTGACCTTGGTTTCATCTTCAATATCCACCCACACTCCCGAGCCACCATCAAGCATATACTCGTAATTGGCTTTTCCAGCCATATCAAAATTCAGCGATGCAAAATCAATCTCTATAAAGTCTTCTCTAAAGGACAGTTCAAGCTCCGTTTTTTCAAACAAGCTCTGGCTTTCCTCCCTTTTTGAGTCCTCATAAATAATCGATGTAAACTTTACTGGTAAAGGTATTGCTGGATTAGGAATTTTGGAAGGATCGAAACGCACGCAGCCCAAGCCAGTTGAGACGAAAATATCACCTTGAACAGAAGATTTAATTTCGTAGTAAGCGGTCTTAGGAAGTCCAAAATCCGCATCCAAGAACATGACTTTTTTTATGTCAGCCTTCCAGTAATAAATGCCTTTTAGGGAACTGAACCAAAAGTTTCCTTCCCTATCAATAGTGAAGTAATCCGTCAATTTAAGCTCGTGATTTGCAGAAGGATCGACAAACTCAAATCTTTCGATGGTATCATTGAATACATGCAACCCTTTAGACGTCATTGTAACCAGGCGTCCATCGCTGGTCACTTCCAAAATTCGCGAATCGTCGCCAAGGAGCCCCGACCTCTCGCTTTCGCTCGATTGAAATCTATCGACTTTTAATGAGGTTGGATCAATTCTTGCGATTCCTTGGTTCCAAGATCCTACCCAAATTTTTCCTTCTCCGCCTTCGATAATTTCTTGTCCATTAAATGCTGGAATAATGGTATCAAACTGATAAATACTTCGTCCTTGATGGCGCAATAAACCGTGTTCGGTTGAGACCCAAAGAGCTCCGCTTGAATCAAATAGGGTGTAATTAATTCTGCTTGGAACATCGCCATGGCTGTCAAAATATTCTTGTACATATGTCTCAGGATCGATGAAGACGGCTGTTCCTCCCAAATAAGATACCACAAGGCGACCATCTGATGCTTGACTAATGGAGATCACCGGCTTTACACCACCGTCATCTGTTCTGGATCTGTCAAGAGAAATAATTCTTTGGATGCCTGTATTTGATTCGTACCTCAGAAGTTTATCTTGGTAAGCATACCACTGCACAGCGTTTTCATCTTCGAAGAAATAGTTTGATTCTAAGATTTGATTCTGCTCAGGCTCAGTATTCACTCTCACAAAGGAATAATCAATGGAATAGGGAGAATGTAAATAAACGCCTTCCCCTGCCGTTGCAAACCAAAGCCTCCCAGAGCTGTCACATTCTATATCTTTAAAATGGGCTTTTAGAGGCTTTCCAGTCTCTGAATTAAGCGGTTCGATAAATTGAATTTCTTTGTCAAAACGTTGAAGAAGAATGGAGTTTACTACGGCGATACCATTCAGAGTTGCTATCCATAAATTGCCTTGATGGTCAATTTCAAAATCTTCGACCACAAAACCAGGGAGGTCCCCTTCTCCTCCCGTTGGCAAAAAATGGTAAGTAGTATCAAGCTCAGGATGGTAACGATAAATACCTCCTCCCCATGTACCAATCCAGTAGGTGCCGATCTCGTCTTCATGGATCTTATTGATATAGGATGGAATTTTAACGTCAAACTCAATTTCTCCCGATTGTGGATTTACAGCCTTAAGAAGTTGGTCAGAATCATTCTTTGACCGAACAAGAACCCTTCCCTGCAAATCTGAGAAGACAGGGTAACATTCCAATCCAAAAGTTTCTTCACTCCATTGATGATCGAGCTCAAATAGATCTTTCTCAGGGGAATATTTGAACGAGTTATAGTCAAGTGTTCGGATAATCAATTCGCCTTGAGCATTTTGGTAGTGGTAGTATGCTCTCCCGATTTCAACCTTACCTTTTGAAGACATGGCATAGGCGTAATTCTTAAATGAATCGCTTTCGGGCAAGTATTTTGAAATTCCTCCTTGAACCATTGAGATCCATAGCTGACCATTTTGGTCTAGAAACATATTTTCACCCGACTTATTCATCAAGCTAGAGGAGTCCCCAACTACGCTGTAGTAATCTTTGAAAGAACCACCATCGAATCGACTCACACCCGATTCAGTGGAGATCCAAAGAAAGCCATAGCTATCTTCTACGACGGCTTCCGTAATCGGAGAAGTTAGTCCTTGCTCGATTCCTAAATGCCGAAAATGATACTCTTGAGAATGCGACTTTAAGAGCAAAAGACTTAACAAAAAGAGGAGAAGATTTCTGACCCTCAAAAATGAAGCCGCCAATCGTTTCGATTCTGTTATTTTGAGGGTTCTCAGGAGAATCTTTTTATAGGAGTTTATAGGTCATCCAAAGTAAAGAAACCGCAACAATTATAGAAGTAACAATCCAGATTCGCATTTCACGTCGTTTTGACTTTCTAATTCCTTCTTTGAGGTTTTCTGGCTCAATCTCTTCTAGCTTCTCTAAGACCGGTGATTTCTTGGATTCTTTGACATGATTGTAGGAATGCCTCTGCCAAAAATGACGTTTTCTTTTGGCCTGGAGCAATTCTCTATTGGGAGCATAACACTCCATCATATCTCTCTCATAAGCAAAAGGTGACATCAGCTATATTGCTACAGAATGCTCCATCCAGAAATCAGAACTAGACACAAGTTAATCACAAGCAAAACTATACCCAATTGATTTTTTGACTCTTCAACCATCTTTCCAGCAAGGGTAACAACGATGATGGAGAGAATGAGTAAAACTCCATTAAAAAGAAAAGAACTTATGATTTCAGGAATCACCCAAAAGGCATTGAACATCTCTACCTTTTCATCGTAGGAAATTTCTGGATTCATTTTGCCAATCAAATACCATGATGACACAGCTCCAAGATGAAGAACGGTAACAACAGCGGCAAAGGGAATAACCCATTTTTGACCTCTGCGCTTATCTCGAGATTCTTCCATTATGTTTTCTAAATTGACTCAGAATCGTCTCCTCTAATGTAATCCCAATCTTTTATATCTTCAAAGCCTTTGTGACCCTCCCAAACAGATGGATGGCTCAAAACAGACTCCACACTAACTTCTGGAATTAGATCATCGGCTAAACCGTTTTTCACGAAAATGAAATTGAAGCCCAATTCGTTTGCGCCAACGAGACGGTAACCTTTCTTCTGGGCAAGCTTGGTCATGGCGATAGGCGAAGCACCATGATAGAGCGGATGCTTCCCTGGGTAGGAATAGTTCGGGTCGTAAGGAACTACGATATCTTCCAAACCAAATTCATTATGCGTTTCTATTATGACGACTTGAGGACTAATCACCTCAAGCACATCCCAAACCCAGTAGTCGTAACCATCTATATCGATGGATAAGAGTCCAATCTCACCCTCAAATCCCTGACTTTTGATGAGCTGATTAACATTCTCACGATTGACTTTTGCGCAAAGAAATTTAGGCGGATAAAACCATGAATGAGGATACTTACTGAAAAATCGTTTGCCCCTTTTAATACTTTTTGGATTGCCGTCAATAAATAATCCTCTCCAGCCAAAGTTGAAATAGAGATTTGCAGAGTTGCTATTCACGCCGTCGTCCGAACCGATTTCGACGAAAGTCTTATTCGACATTCCAAGAACCGAGAAAATAAACAGCAGCATTCCGTCCTCTTCAAACTGCGAATACACCCGAAAACCTGTTTCAGAAATAGAAGAAAGCTCGCCGCTCAACATTTGCTCACGGTATTTGAGATACAACTGCCTTTGGCCAATTTGAACTGACGGCATGAACCTATTTCTGATCTTGAATATCAGTAGACGGTCTTTCAGAAAATTCTTAATCGCACTAATCAAGTGAATGGGAGTTTTTCATCATAACGCGTAAATATCGAAAAGCTCTCGAAATAGAAGAAGAATATGATATTTGATTGGGTAATCTGGCTATTTACCCTTTGGAGATTTAGCCCCCGCAAAAATGCCAACCTTTAAATCGTTCTCTCTTGGCGGTATTGGACAAGAGTACTTGTCAGAATAAGCACAATAAGGATTGTAGACCATATTGAAATCCACGAGTGTGGAATCTGATTCAGGAATTTCAAGTTCTAAATACCGGCCGCCTTCGTATGTTCCATTTCCGTTAGACTCATCGGTAAAAGGCACGAAAAGACGATTATCATAACCGGGCAATCGCATGGCTTCCATGTTTCGGTAGGCCGAAAGCTGGTAAACGGTGGTATCAACCTTAAAGTGAAGAATTCCTGCCTTTTGGTAGCGTTGTTTGATAGATCCAGTAGTTTGAAATGTGAAAGGCTTTTGGCGCTTAAGCACTTCAAATTTTGCCATCAAGGCATATTCAGAGTCGTAAGCAAAACGAGCTATGCTGTCAAAGCTAGTCAAGGCATCTTCCTTTAAAGGCGAGGTCTCTGCGTCGGCAAATTCCGCATCTGTTTTAGACCAAAACTCCTTGTACTTTTCCTCCTGACCGATTGCCGCTCTTGAATAAAGTGCTGCAGCAAGAATAAAAACTATCTTGAATAGATTCATGATGCAAACTTAAGGATTAGAGATTGGGATGGGGTGACTCCAACCAATTTTTACCATATTGCACCCTATGGAATTGGCGCGCGCCATAAAAGATGCAGAAAACTCCCTGAGAGATTTTATTGAATATTCTTTAGAAAAGAATCTTGGTGCCGAATGGACTTCAAAATGTGGGATTCCTTCTGCTAAAATTGATGTTTGGAGAGAGAAAAAAGCTCAACGCGAAGTTGATTCCATTCCCAATAAAGGCGAGGAAAGGCTCATTTATTACGCCCCATTTCAAGATTTATTCGATCTCATTAGCGAAAATTGGATCGGTGATTTTCAGAGCGCTTTTACCGAAAGAGACCGCCTGATCACATTCCTGAAAATTCTTGAAGATTACCGAGATCCTCAAATGCTGAGAAGAGAGCTCTTTGTTTACCAAAAGCACTTGATTCTAGGAATAACGGGAGAAATCAGAGCCAAAATAACTGCTTATCGAAGTCTTCTTGAAGTAGGAAAAGAAGGGTATCCTCGCATCGAATACATCAAAGATAGTTTGGGAAATATTTGGGTTCCGGGGAAACCTCGCCGTCTCAAGACCAATCTAATTGTTCGTACCGGTACCACACTAGAGTTCATCGTACAAGCTACCGATCCCGAAGAACTTCCCCTTGAGTACAAGATTCACGGTCAAAAATGGCAGAGCGGGAATATTCTTTTTTTTGAGGTGGCCGAAAAGCACGTCCAAAAGCAGGCGCAGATCAACATCACCATCCGAAGCTCTAGAAAATTTCACGCCTATCCTCTAGGCTACGACGACCGAGTAGTCTTCGAATACCAGATCGTGCCGAAGGAGTAATTTCCGCTTATTGCTTTTTTCGACCGAAAAAAGAATAAGCCTTCTCATTCGTAGAATGTGAACTCAACAATCCAAGAAGCCACCGTACATTAGTGATGGTTAAAATCTTCTGATGGTTGCTTTGAGCAGAGCAAAAAAAAGCGAGCAGGTATGGTGCCACTCGCTTTTTTCTTTATTCCGATACAGAATTTTCATACATTTCGCTAATTAGCCATCAATATGAAATTTTTACACAAGCCTTTTCTAGCAAAGGCGAAAGATAAAATTGAAATTTCCTTTTCCACTCCTACTAAAGTACTCTTGATAGAGAGCAGTCAATTCAAGAAATATAAGAAGGGACAGACCTACCAATACCGAGGCGGATTTTCACAAAACTCTCCTGTGACTTTTGAAGTTCCTTTCAAAGCCACTTGGCATGCGATCATCGAAAAAGGCACCTTTACAAATCCAATTGAAGTAAATGGAGAGGCCAAGCTGATTCCTCATCGGTACGATACGCTAAATGGAATGGAGCAGGCGGGAGCCGCGAAGAGAGAGATTGGCGAATACGACGACACGCTCGATTGATGAAAATGGCATTTACCTGCCAACTCAGGCTCATCATTTTTCTTTTTAGCTCCGCGTTCTTTTTATCTCAATGCGACACTCCACCTCCTGTAAAAGAGGTTGCGAAAGTGGAAATAGTGGAGCCAAAAAGACAAGAACCTAAAAAAGATACGACCAGTACAGCGCCTGATTTCCCAAAACTCACAGACGACAATATTGAGAGCTTTCTCAGTGAATATTTCAAAGAAAACCTCGAAAGAAACCTTCAGGTCATTACGAGAGTTGGGACGCTCAAAGTGAGATTATTCGACGAAACTCCTCTTCACACTGCAAACTTCCTGATGATGACCAAAAGAAATTACTTCACAGGGACCGAGTTTATTCGAGTAGTGCCTAATTTTGTGGTGCAAGGAGGAAATAATGAGAGTGAAATTGAAAAGGTAAAGCGACTTTTGATCGGGTCATACACCATTCCGTCTGAATTCAAAGACAACCTGATTCACAAAAAAGGAGTCCTCTCAATGGCAAGATCCTACGAGGATAACCCCGACATGAAATCGTCTCCGTATTATTTCTTTTTTGTTCATGGACAAAAGTTCAATGAACCTCAACTTTTGGCCATCGAAAGAGACAACAAAATGACCATCCCAAACTGGAAGCGCGATATTTATGGCAGCGCTGGCGGCGCGCCACATCTGGACATGAAGCATACTGTTTTCGGAGAAATTTACGAAGGTCTTGATGTCCTAGATAAAATGGCAAATGTTAGGACCGATGGCGGAGAATGGCCGCTGGAGCCTTTGGTCATGCAAATAGATGTAATCGATGAATAAAATAGCAGCAGTACTTTTTATAGCCATTGCTTTTTGGGCATGTGACCACACCTCAAATAGTCGCGACGGAATTCAAATTGGAAAGAGTTTGAATTCGATGCAAGCTGGAGTGGCATGCGCCCATCCAGTGGCTGCAGAAATTGGTGCCAAAATTCTAAAAAAAGGAGGAAACGCTACCGATGCTGCAGTTGCAGTCCAGTGGGCCCTTGCCGTATGTTACCCTGAAGCTGGGAATATAGGTGGCGGAGGTTTCATGGTTTACCGACAAAATGATGGCCTCGCAGCTACTCTGGACTTTAGAGAAAGAGCACCCTTCAATGCATTTCCAGAGATGTATCTCGATGCAAGCGGAAACGTGGCTGAAGGCATTAGCTTGAATACGAGACTCGCATCTGGAGTTCCAGGTAGCGTAGACGGAATTTACGAGATGCATACCAAGTTTGGCTCACTTGATATGAGTGAACTGATTAATCCAGCCATAGAAATAGCTATGAATGGATTTGAATTAACTTTTGATCAGGCAGAAAATCTAAACGATTATCGGGAAATATTTGAGGAGAGAAATTCCTTCCCTACGGCATTTGTCAAAGATTCACCTTGGGTAGAAGGCGACCTGCTTGTTCAAGAAGAATTAGGACAAACATTGACTCGAATTCGAGACAACGGACCTTTGGAGTTTTATCGAGGAACGACAGCAGAATTTATACTGCAGGAATTGTCAGGAGAAAGAGGTCTGTTTACAAAAGACGACCTTAAAAGGTACAGGGCAAAGTGGAGAACGCCAATCAAATTTTCATTCGACGAATATCAGGTTATCTCAATGCCTCCCCCATCTAGTGGTGGAATAGCGCTTGAGCAAATGTTCAAAATGTCCAAAATGATGGAGGTGGATTCCATCGAGCACAACTCCACTGAGTATTTGCACTTCAACACCGAAATACAAAGAAGAGTCTACGCAGATCGGTCGATGCATCTGGGAGATCCTGATTATAATGAGATTCCTTACGATGAACTCACCGATGAAGTCTATTTGAGGGAAAAGCTAGAAAGCTTGAGATATCGTGCAACGCCCAGCAAAAGGATCCAACCAGGAAATTTTGAAACCGCCGCCGAGAGCATGGAAACGACTCATCTTTCTGTCGTAGACGAAATGGGAAATGCGGTAAGCATTACAACCACCCTAAATGGTCTATATGGAAGCTGCATTGTAGTAGAAGGTGCGGGTTTCTTACTCAACAATGAAATGGACGATTTCAGCGCTAAGCCCGGCACACCTAATCTCTACGGGCTTTTAGGTGGAAAAGCCAATTCAATCCAGCCTGGAAAAAGGATGCTCAGTTCGATGACGCCATCCATAGTCGAGAAAAATGATGAACTGTTTCTGGTCGCCGGATCTCCCGGAGGTAGCACCATCATTACGTCGGTGTACCAAACGATCGCCAACTGTACCTTTTTCAAAATGGACCTGAAAGAGGCCATCGCTCTCCCTAAGTTTCATAGCCAATGGCTCCCCGACAAGCTGTTCATTGAAGAAGGAGGTTTTGACGACAGAACCTTGGAATTACTGAAAAGCAAAGGGCACGAGATTCAACCCATTCCAGCACTCGGCAGAGTGGACGCTATTAAGGTTTCTGACGATGGTACTTTGGAAGTCTGCGGTGACTCTAGAGGAGATGATACCGCAGCAGGATACTAAACACTGAAATGCACGAGATTCTTAAAAGATACAACGAGGCCAACCTTTTCGGGAAATTACTCGGTTTGGAGCTCACCGTCATCGAGCCTGGGATAGTGGAATATCGAATGGAAATTAGGGAAGAGCATCTCTCCAATCCAATGGCAGCGCATGGTGGAGCCGTTTCAGCTATGATGGACGCCATTCTTGGAGTATCGGCCTTATCCCTTGCCGTGGAAGAAGATAAACTGGTGAGTACCGTAGAGTTCAAACTCAACTACTTCGCACCGATAAGATTGGGCGATAAACTTTTGGGAACGGGGAAGGTCAGTTTTCGTGGAAATCGATTAATCTTTTCAGAAGGGACGATTGTCATCGAAAATGAAAATAATAAGGTCGCGTGCAAAGGATTAGGAACATTTAATACTTATCCAGCATCTAAAAATAAGAGGTTACACAAATCACTAAAAACATAGGCTTCTACTTCCCGCAACTGCGGAGGTTGATGTTTTAAGGCATTTCTATCTCAAGGTTTTGAGGTAAAAATGGTGTGACACTTTTACACAGAGCGCACAGAGATTTTTTTGATCAGAAGGGGTTGTTGCAAGGCCACAGAGCATCGCAAAAGCCATGACGGAGAATTAAACTTCCATCGCGAGCAGCTGCTTGATCTCTCATCGCTTGAGCGATTCTCAGTGATCTCTACTTTCAGGTCCTGCTCAATATAATTCTCGGTGACCTCAGTGGTTGTTTAACGCAGAGCACACAGAGATTTTTTCGATAGAAAAGGGCTTTCTAACACAGCCCACCCAAGCAGCGGACAATCAGCATTTCACTTCTCCCCTTCCTCCTCGGGTTGAGGCACTTTTAGGAATTCCGAAGTTTGCCGAATGGCATACATCACCTTATCGAGTATTTCTTCCGCAGGTGCGTCATAGTCAATGTCCAGCGGCTCGTAAAACTTCATCAAAAGTCGCGTGTCTCTCTTCTTGATTTTCAAACCTTTCTTATCAAACGCGCGACGAAAACCGTCGATATTCACAGGTACCACAATTGGCTTATTCTGCTTGATGATATGGGCAGTTCCTTTTCTACCTTTTTCGAAAGCTTTGGTGGTTCCTTGAGGGAACGTTACCAACCAACCCGAACGAACAGCTTTGGAGATATTCTCAGGATCTTGGGGATTTACTTCACGCTCGACGGACTTCCCCGCTGCTCTCCATGTTCGCTGCACCGAGATTGCTCCGGCGTATGCAAAAAGTTTTGGCAGCAAGCCGCTTTTCATAGTCTCTGAAGCGGCAACGTAATAGACATTGATCTTTGGGAAGACTAAATAGAGTGGGTTTCGAATTCCTCTTTTAAATTTCCATTTGGCCGCCGAAAAGGCGTGATACATCAAAATAACATCGGCAAAGTATGTCTGATGATTCGATACGAAAAGGACATTTTGATTGGGAAGCTTTTGGAGTACGTCCATACCAGCTATCACGCTCTTATTCGTCCATACGTATCGCGGCCATGTGAGAAATCCCAGAATAGTAATGAGGAGGGACTTCAATGGTTTCCATTGTCCAAAAACGTTCTTCACTGCAGGTGAAATTGGTAGGCAAAGATACAGTTAAAGTCTAGTACGGGTCTACATTTATGATTAGACGGACCGACTTGAATTCTTTTCGGGCAAAAAATGGTAGAATGATCTGATTCATTTTCGACTTGAACTCAGCCAGATTTTGATTGCGGTTGATCTTGAGTAAAAGGTTCTTATTATAACGATTCTTCACTCTGGCGACCATAGGATACTCCGGACCCAAAATCGATTTCTCGGGAATAATCGAGAGTATCTCCTTTCTTAACTCTGATGCGCAAAAGTCAACCATCTCCACCTCTTTGTGCTGAACAGTAAGTCGAATTAGGCGAGTAAACGGAGGGTAAGAAAACTCCCTTCTCTCCTTGATTTCTTGACTCAAAACTCCCTCATAGTTCCCAGCTCTCACCTGTTGAATGAGCCATTGATTGGGATCTTGGGATTGGATAATTACTTTCCCTCGCTTTTGTTTTCTTCCCGCTCTTCCAGCCACTTGAGTCATCAATTGATAAGCTCTTTCGCGGGCACGGAAATCAGGGAACTTCAAGAGTAAATCGGCATTTAAAATGCCTACCAAGCTCACACGATCAAAATCCAATCCTTTGGTTATCATCTGGGTTCCAATCAGAATATCAATCGATCCATTTTGGAAATCACCAAGAATTCTAGAATAAGCATGCTTCGATCGGGTCGAGTCAAGATCTAATCTCTCTACTTGAGCTTCTGGAAAATAAATGGGCAGCTCCTCTTCGATACGCTCAGTTCCCACGCCAGCCAATCGCATGCTGTGACTTCCGCAGGCAGCGCAATTTGGTGGAGCAGAATACCGGCTACCGCAGTAATGACAAACAAATCTATCTTGAGATTTGTGATAAGTCAGACTCACGTCGCACCTTGTACATTCGGGTGACCATCCGCAAGTATTACAAAGCAAAATGGGTGCATATCCTCTTCGGTTTTGAAAAAGGATGACTTGTTCGTTTTGATCGAGGGCGGTTTTTATTCCTTCGATGAGTTCTTTGGTTAAAAACCCGGTATTTCCATCTTTCGCTGAAAGCGACACGGTCTGAATTTCGGGAAGCTCAACGCCTCCATACCTTTCGGTCAACTCCACGTAGCCATACTTGCCGCTTTTTGCGTTGTAGTAGGATTCGAAAGAAGGAGTAGCCGAACCGAGCAAAGTTTTGGCTCCGTGAATCCCTGCTAAAACGACTGCTGCATCGCGGCCATTGTAGCGTGGCGCTGGATCAAATTGCTTGAATGAAGACTCGTGTTCCTCGTCGACGATGACCAAACCCAAGGCTGAAAAAGGAAGAAAAATAGAGCTCCTGGCTCCAAGAACCACCCGCGCTTTATTGTCGTGTTTGTCACCAATGGTTCGCCAAAGTTCTACCCTTTCATTTTGGCTAAACTTCGAGTGGTAAACAGCCACTTGGTCGCCAAAATGTGCTTTTAGCCTGTTGATCATTTGTGTCGTAAGAGCAATCTCGGGCAGCATGTAAAGCACTTGCTTTCCTTTTTCCAACTGCTCCTTGATCAAGGAAATATAGATTTCCGTTTTTCCAGAAGAAGTAACTCCATGGAGCAGAGCGACCTGCTTCTCCTCAAAAGATTTCTGAATATCGTCAAAGGCTTTTTGCTGATTTTCACTCAACTCAATTGGCGAAGCTCCACCACCCTTTCCGTAAACAAGCCTTCCAACTTCCTTTTCGTAAATGTCGAGAATACCTCTCTTAGCCAAAGCCGTGACTTGAGCCGAACTAGCATTCGCTCTTTTTTGCAAAACGGTTTTTTGGACTTCCTTCTCATCGGCACCGTATCGATTGCTCAACTGGATAAAGGCCATAAGTAGCTCCTCTTGCTTCGGCGCGCGCTGAACCGCGCGGAAAGCTGCTTCGAGTCCATCTTCATCACGGCACTCTTCGGTGAGCCTCACAAACTTCTCGATCTTCGGCTTGAAACCTACCTTTAGGTCTTCCATAACCAATATGGCCGATCCATCGAGCAATTTCTTCATTGTCGGCTGGATGCTCTTGATTTCCAGAAACTCACTCACCTCAGCAGCACTCATCACTTCTCTGTCGGAGAGCACCTGTAAAAGCAATTGTTCTCTATCTGAAAGACCGGTGATGTCACCATCAAATGCTGGATTGGGAATAAACTTGGTCTCACTTCCAAGCCTCATAGCCGATGGCATTGCTGCAAGCATTACCTCTCCTTTCGTACATAAGTAGTATGACGAAATCCAGTCCCAAAGCTTGAGTTGTTTCTCATTGACAGTGGCACTCTCATCCAGAATGTCGTCGATATACTTGGCTGTATATCCTTGAGGAGCCTTTTCGTGAATCTTCACGATGATACCCGTGTATAGCTTCCTTTTTCCGAAGGGCACCACCACCCGCATCCCTTCTTCCAAAAATTCCACCATATTTTGCGGAATTCTGTATGTAAAGCTCTTTGGCAAAGCAAGAGGCAATACGACGTCGGCAAAAAAGACTTTCAATAGAGAAAATTAAGAGCGTAAAATTAAGGGATTTACCAACAGCATTGAGTGATAAGAAAACGAATTGGAAATGGAAACCTATCCTCTACTAAGCTATTTTCGAATCAATGGCAAGTATGGACCTTCACTGGATTGACTGGGCAATTATTGTGCTCTTTCTCATTTTCAGTCTTACGATCGGACTCTATTTTCGAAAAAGAGCATCGAAAAATCTGGAAAGCTTCTTTTTAGGAAATCGGCAAATGCCCTGGCTAATCGCAGGAATTTCGATGGTCGCGACCACCTTCGCAGCCGATACTCCCCTGGCAGTAACAGAGCTTGTCGGTACTAGTGGAATTTCTGGGAACTGGATTTGGTGGAGCTTTCTAGCAGGAGGAATGCTGACGACATTCTTCTTTGCGAAGCTATGGCGCCGTGCCGGAGTTCTCACAGAAACAGAGTTTATAGAATTGAGATATTCAGGAAAAGCTGCCGCCACTTTGAGAGGATTTAAGGCAGTATATCTTGGACTTGTGATGAATGTGCTGATCATTGGTTGGGTGAATCTGGCGATGATTACGATCATTCAAGAGTTCTTTGGACTCGAGTCTCAAATGACCTATCTCATAGTTGCCTTAGCGATGGTCTTTGCGGCATTTTATACTTCTTTATCTGGAATTTGGGGTGTAGCCGTGACCGATGTAGTTCAGTTCACGCTTGCCATCGCAGGAACCATCGTTTTGGCCGTCATTGTAGTCAATAGCGAGCAAGTTGGAGGAATTGAAGGACTCAAAGGAGCACTCCCCTCCTCTACTTTCAACTTTTTCCCTACTCTCGGTGGAGAAGGAATGGGCACTGGCAAAACCATGGCAATCAGCTTGGGAGCATTTCTAGCCTACATGGGAGTGCAATGGTGGGCGAGTTGGTATCCAGGCCAAGAACCTGGAGGTGGCGGTTACGTCGCTCAGCGAATGATGAGCACCAAGACCGAAAAAGGTGCAGTGTATGCCACCCTCTTTTTTCAAGTGGCTCACTATTGCCTAAGACCTTGGCCTTGGATCCTTGTAGCGCTTTCCTGTATGGTTCTCTATCCTGAACTTCAAGGAACAGATCTCAAGCAAGGGTATGTCAGAGCCATGAAAGACTTCCTCCCAATGGGCCTGAAAGGGCTACTTCTAGCGGCCTTTTTAGGGGCGTACTTGAGTACTATCAGCACACAACTAAACTGGGGAGCAGGCTACCTTGCCAATGATTTATACAAGAGATTCATCGCTCCTGAAGCAGATTCGCAAAAGCTTGTGAGAGCCTCAAGAACAATCACCTTTCTGTTGATGATTTGCGGACTCGCTGTGACGACTGTGATGGAATCAATAAGCGATGTATGGGCCTTCGTGATGGAGTGCGGAGCAGGACTTGGTCTCATTTTAATTCTTCGGTGGTACTGGTGGCGAATAAGCGCTTGGAGTGAGATATCGGCGACCGTGACGCCTTTTGTCGTTTTTGCTATTTCAAAATTTGGCTTTGGACTCGAGTTTCCCAATAGCTTTTTCTTCACGGTTGGAGTAACCACAATAGTCTGGATTTTAGTGACATTCCTCGGCCCAAAGGAGGATGAAGAAACGCTGAAGGTGTTCTTTGATAGGGTGAATCCAGATGGGAATTGGAGAATATTCAGAAAATCTTCTGCCGCAAATCGGAACAACATCGGCCGTCTTATCGTATGTTGGTTGGCTTCGGTCATACTAACCTACAGTATTCTCTTCTTTACTGGAAAGATAATTTTCAAGGAATGGAATGAGGCACTGATGTACGGAATTTCAGTGGTCGTGTCGGGTACAGTAATGGTTGTATTTCTCAAGAAAACAAACGTTTTCAATTAGAAATATTCTCCGCAAGAATCGAGCTTTGGAACATAAAAAAATGACGAATCAGATCAAAAAAAAGCTTCTCTGGTATGCTTCGAGCATAATTTTTCTCGCTTCATGCGGAGAAAAAAGCATAGAACGAGGCGAGGTAAATGCTGTGATAGAGATTGACAGCGCAAAAGCGAATATTGTCAATATCTCAGGAGAGCTTTTCAGTATTCCTTCACCCATCCAGACTTCTCTTCTCATCCAAAATTCAAAAGCTGCATATCGACCAGATCTATTGAGTAATGTGGAGGGATACAAACAGCATCAGACCAATTCTGCAAAAGCGTTAAATCTTGGAGTATTCGGAACTGATATGGCCTATTCTTCGATTTACGAGGATGGTCAAAAGGCATTAGAATACTTCAAAGCAGTGAACTATCTCGCAAATGATTTAGGAATCTCAGGTTCCATAAGTCCGGCATTGATAAAAAGACTCGGCGCCAATGCTGATAATCCTGATTCGCTTCTCACTCTTACAGGAAGATTTTACGAAGAAGGTGACGCTTACCTGAAGAAAAATGAGCGCTACGACATTGCCTCTTTCATCATCTTAGGTGGCTGGATTGAATCGTCCTTGTTGACTTCAAAGTCGGCCTTAGATAGAAACGAAGTAGCTAAAATCAGACTGGCCGAACAGCAAGCTAGTTCCGCGACGATCAATGAGATTCTGGACAAAACCACTGGAGATGAATTTCAGTCGAGTGATTTAGCCACTGTGCTAGACAGTATCGCCGATGCATTTGCTCAGGTGGAATCTTCTTACGCTTACACCGCACCTATCATCAATCCCGACACTAAAACGACGAGGCTCACGAGCAGAACAGAACACAGTATGAGTGATTCATTGCTAACTTCCATTCATCAGCTTTTGGTTTCTGCAAAAGCAAAAATTTCAGAACAATGAGAGGTATTTTGATTAGTATGTTGCTCCTACATGGTGTAATCCAACTTCGTGCTCAATGCGACAGTACTGCCTATTTTGCACATAAATTCATCACTGAAGAGTACATTTCTGACGGGCAGGCATATAGAGCATTGCTATTCGGAGATCAAATCGCGGAGTTTGAAACTACCCTTTTTGGGAATAGCGCTTATCGCATTGCCGCATTCAGCGGAACTGAAGAGGATCAACTCATTTTCTCCATGTTCGACGAAGAGAATAATTTGCTGTTTACGAATAAAGATTTTGAAAATGCTCCTTATTGGAATTTCGAAACGGAATCAACCCTGCATGTGAGACTCGAAGCCAAGCTGGACAAAACGAAACAAAGTTCTGGCTGCGCCGTACTACTCGTTGGATTCGAGAAGTAATAAAATCCAAAAAAAATTCAAAGCGTCTCGAATTCGAGACGCTTTTTTTTTGACCCTTTGAACTAATATGAGCGAAAGAATACTCAACGCACTGGTACAACTCTTCGCGATAATAGCACGAGTAGACCCATCAGACGAGCAGGACAGCGGTAGAACTATTGTAGAATCCTTCCTTATAGAAAGACTTCCGGGTAAGCTGGTTCGACAGTATCTCGATCTTTTCGAAGAATATCTCGAGAAATACCAAAAAATTTCTTCAGCTAAGAACGGAAAGCAAAAGCGCACCGCAGTTAACTCTGTTAAGGTGCTTCGTATTTGTACCGAAATTAACGAGGAACTCACTCAAAGACAAAAAACAATCGTTCTTATCCGGCTACTAGAATTCATCTACACTCACACGGAAGTAAGGGATCTAGAACAAGAGTTTGTCGATACGGTAGCTATGACTTTCAACTTTGACATGGATGAGTACAAGCTCGCCAGACTCTTTGTTGAAGAAAAAGAAACGGAATTAATGACATCGGCAAATGTCATGTACATCACTGATAATACCGACTCCGCCGGAGCATTTGGGAAGCACCTAATTTCGAAAGGCCTCGACGGATACTTCAGAATTCTACGTCTGCCTAGTGTCAACCTCCACTTCATTAAGTACCGAGGAAACGGTCAATTCAATGTTTCTGGTCAACCTATTGTAAACGATAGGTTTTACGTGTTAAACCAGGGAGCATCGATTCGAGGCCCCAAAATTAGCCCTATTTACTACAGTGATATTCTTGGGACATTCCTCAAGGATAATGACACGGTAGATATCACCTTCAAGGCTTCATCTGTTTCGTATCGATTCAAAAAAGGAAATCTTGGACTAAACACCATCAATATCCAAGAAGACTCAGGAAGTCTCGTTGGAATAATGGGCGCTAGCGGCAGCGGGAAATCTACCCTTCTCAATGTACTGAATGGTAATCTTAAGCCGAGTGGTGGGAATGTAAGCATCAATGGAATTGATATTCACAAAGATGCAAGCAGTATTGAGGGTGTGATTGGATACATTGCTCAGGACGATCTTCTCATTGAGGAACTTACCGTTTATCAGAACTTATTCTACAACACCAAACTTTGCTTTGGTCAAAAGACAGACGAAGAAATTTCAGAACTTGTCCACGAGATGCTTTCTACGCTTGGTCTCAGCGAAACAGCCGATCTCAAGGTTGGTAATCCACTGGATAAAACGATCAGCGGAGGCCAGAGAAAGCGTTTAAATATTGCTCTTGAACTCATAAGGGAACCTGCGGTTCTCTTCATTGACGAACCAACATCAGGACTTTCTTCTCGAGACTCAGAAAATATTATGGACTTACTCAAGGAGCTTTGCCTCAAAGGCAAATTAATCTTTGTAGTGATCCATCAGCCTTCGTCAGACATTTTCAAAATGTTTGATAGCCTTTTAGTTTTAGACAAAGGGGGATTCCCAATTTACAGCGGGAATCCGGTAGATAGCTTGGTTTACTTCCGTAAAATGGTTCACCATGTCAACAGTGACGAGTCAGAATGTCCAAGTTGCGGCGCTGTTAAAACGGAGGACGTGTTCAACATCATCGAATCCAAAGTGGTGGATGAATTTGGTAATCTCACTACAGAGCGAAAAATTTCGCCAGAAGAGTGGCATGAGATGTACAAGGATAACATTGAAGTATTTGACAAAACCGCAGAGGAAGCCTACGAAATTCCGGAAAGCCACTTTACCATTCCCGGAAAATTAAAGCAGCTTTCCATTTTTATAAAACGAGATGTTTTATCAAAATTAACGAACCGTCAGTATGTTCTCATCAACCTGTTGGAAGCCCCAGTTCTGGCAATGATATTGGCATTTTTTATGCGCTTCTTTGTCCCTTCAAGCGGTTCTTCCGAGTATATTTTTAGGGAAAACGAAAACATTCCAGTTTACATTTTCATCTCGGTTATCGTCGCACTCTTCATTGGGCTAACAGTTAGTTCAGAAGAAATAATTCGAGACAAAAAAATTCGGAAAAGAGAATCATTTTTGAATTTGAGTCGCGGAAGCTACCTCTCTGGGAAGATTGGCATTATGCTCGCCATTTCTGCTATCCAGATGTTCTTATTCGTAATTATTGGAAACACCATTCTTGAAATAAAGGGAATGACCCTTCCCTATTGGGGAATTCTTTTCTCTACCTGTGCCTTTGCGAATATTCTTGGTCTGAATATCTCGGCGAGTTTCAACTCAGCTAAGGTGATTTACATTTTGATTCCAATTGTGATTATTCCTCAATTATTATTCAGCGGAATCATTGTAAGATTCGACCGACTCAACCCCATTTTTGCTTCTCAAAGCGGAGTTCCATGGATTGGAAATGTGATGGCAAGCCGCTGGGCTTACGAAGCAATTGCAGTGACTCAGTTTAAGTGGAATGATTACGAAGAAAATTTCTACGAGCTAGAGAGGAGAAAAAAGTTTTCTAACTGGAAAAAAGATTACTGGATTACTGAACTCAAGAATAAAACAGCTCATGTATCTCGAATTATAGATGATGAGTCTGCATCAGTAGAGCTAGAGTCTGAGCTTACCGTTCTGCGAAACGAGCTCAATAAAGAGAACGCCTTCCTCAAGGGAATGAAGTTTAATCAAGTGGCTCAACTTACTCCAGAGAAGATTAACCAAGAGCATCTAAATGGTCTTAAGAAGCATCTAAAGGCGCTCGAAGAACACTACAGAAAGGTTTACAACAAAGCTGAGTCAGAGAAGGAAGCGGCCATCTATGCAATGACGCGAAAAGGTGAAGCGAAGGGCGAATACGATGTACTTTTCAATGAATTCAAAAACGATCAGCTCGAAGTTTTTGCAACGAACCGCAACGACCTCAATTACATAGCCGAATACCAGGGACAATTAATTCAAAAGAAAGATTTAGTTTACCTTCTACCTTACAATACAGGATTCTTCGGGGCGCATTTTTACGCCCCCGCAAAAAAGCTTTTTGGAAGCTTTGTAGACACTTTTATCGCGAATCTATTAGTGATTTGGGGAATGACTATTATTCTAATCGCCTGTCTTTTCTTGGATGTATTCCCAAAGGGGATGCAACTCCTGGAAGACAGGATTAGCTTCTCGAAGAAGAAATAGCTATACCTCTTCGACTTTGATCATTTCAAAATCAATGTCAATAATAGCGTCGTAATCCTCACCCGCCTCGAGCATGTCTTCATCGTCCTCTTCGTAATACCATTTTACGGATACCTCTTTCCCTTTTTTGGCTATACCTTCCATTTTTTTGAAAACATCCAGAATACATTTCGAGCTACTAGTGTTGAAATACTCCAGCTCCATATTCAATATCAAGGCAGGCTCACTATTTCCAGCGTAAGATTCAAGCCAATCGATCAGCGGCTTATAAAAATCAATCGAATTCTCGGGAATTGATCTACCCCTTATTACCAGAGTAGACGATTGATCATCAAACTTTACGGTTGGGGTTTTTGGTGTTCCTTCAATGCTAATACTATTCATTTCTTCTGATTGATACTTTATTTCACTTTGACATTTAGACTAAAAAACGACTTGTTCTCTCCGAAGGGAATAAATCCAAAATCTAGTTTTTCGCCGCTTTTTCTCGCAATATCTATCATACCTAATCCGCCACCGCCTTTTTCAGACATTTCTCCGTTTGCAAGAACGGATTTGTACAACTCTTTGATTTCATCCTTATTCATAGAGTTGATCTCTTCAAGTCTATTTTGTAGCTGGCTCACCTCATTTCCCTCGACAAAATTTCCTGTAATAATCGAGTATCCCGTTACATTCTTTGCTACCATAACGATGACTGAGGGAGTATCTTTTTCATCGCATGAATCGGGCTTAGCGATATGATGATGTAGATTTTGGAGGCATTCTACCATGATATTGAACATTCTCTTTTTGACCCTTGAGGTTTCACCAAAACGATCAAGTTTGTTTTCTATGATTTGCAGAATGGAGGTTAATAGCTCAGTGGACATTTCACCTTTAAAGGAGAGCATAATGTTCTTGCGCTCCATTGAATCATAAAGGTCAAAAATCTCGTGTATTTCTGTCAAGGTCTTTAGTTTGCTCAAATATACCAGATCAGTCATTTCTCCGCAGTGCCATCAGTCGATTATTTCTTCAAGCAAATGTTAATTAATTGGCCACCTAATATTTCATAGTTTCGCAGCACTAATCTTACCGCTTGAGCTCTTCTTCAACACACAATCAACCTTGGTATGAAACGTGGTTTAAATCACCTTACTACCACGTTCTTTATCGAGACAGAGATCAACGCGAAGCGCGTTTATTTATTACTAAGCTTCTGAGGTATTTAGCACCTATCTCAGAATCTCACTTCTTAGACTTGGCATGCGGGCAAGGTCGACATAGCCTCATTATTTGCGATGCTGGATTTGAAGTAACTGGAATAGATCTCGCGAGAGAAAACATTAATATAGCTAGAAAAAACGCAAATGAAAAGCTGCACTTCTCACAACACGATATGCGAGAACCTCTTGGAAAAGAGCTATTCGAATATGTGTTGAATTTATTTACCAGCTTCGGGTACTTTGAAAAGCTAGAAGAAAATGAAGAAGTAATCAAAACAGTCGTTCATGCACTAAAGAAAGGAGGGAAATTCGTGCTTGATTTCATGAATGTTGAAACAGTGGTAAAAGGATTAATCCCTGAAGAGCACAAAGATATAGATGGTATACATTTCAAAATTCAACGCAGTCATCAAGATGGTTTTATCCTAAAAAGGATCAACATCAAAGACGGTCATTTTGTATACAACTTCAATGAAAGTGTAAAGGCCCTCACCAAAAAAGACCTCATGGACATGTTTGATCGAAACGGGTTGGAAGTGCTTGATATGTTCGGAAACTACAGCCTTGATAAATTCGATTCGGAAAGATCTCCAAGACTGATTCTCATTGGGAAAAAAACATGAACTGGTATTACGGAATAGGACTTTTTTCAATTAGCACGCTGGCTGGATTTGGAGGAATCTACTTACATGGAAGGCTCACCAGAGACGTAAAAGTTTTGTTGGCATTCAGTGGAGCCTATCTCTTCGCCTTGGCCATCATGCATCTGCTTCCTGAAATTTACATTCATCTCGGACACGAAGCAGGTTATTATGTTCTTGGAGGATTCATTATCCAAATGGTGATGGACTATTTTTCGAGGGGTGTCGAGCACGGACACGTTCACCATCATGTGGGAGACAAGATGACTTTTCCGCTGAGTCTTTTTATCAGCCTCATTCTACACTCAATCATCGAAGGACTGCCGCTTGGTGGAGGATTCGACCACAGTCATGGAGGGCATCAATTTGAAACGGAAAGTTTATTGGTTGGGCTCGCCATTCACAAAATCCCAGAGGCTCTAGCCCTTGCAGCAATACTCTATCACGTCTTCGCGAAGAAGAAAAAAGTGATGCTACATGTAGGAATTTACGCTTTGGCAACACCTTTGGGTATGTTCTTAGGTCATACCATTCTGGATGAGTCAAACATGGATGTAACACGAGTATACTCTATAATTTTATCTCTTGCCGTTGGTATTTTTCTTCATGTAAGTACCACCATCATCTTCGAAGCTGACGAAGACCACCGATTGAGTTGGCGAAAGGCATTGGCCATCATCCTAGGGCTGACCTTGGTACTATTTATTTAGCTTTTAGGGGATTTCTATCCATTCATAGAAAGAAGCAATAGAGCCTATTAGACCTTACGCAATGCCTTGATTTATCTTTGTAACTCAAATTTAAAGCAAGAAAAATGTCAGTATTAGTAGGAAAAAAAGCTCCTCAGTTTACAGCCGCAGCAGTTATCAATGGCGAGGAGATTGTAGAAGACTTTTCATTAGATCAATATATCGGTTCAAAGCATGTAGTGCTTTTCTTTTATCCAAAAGATTTCACTTTCGTCTGCCCGACAGAATTACACGCCTTCCAAGAAAAGTTGGCAGCCTTCCAGGAGCGAGGAGTTGAAGTAGTAGCAGTTTCTACCGATACTGAGCAGTCTCACTGGGGATGGCTACAATTATCTAAAGATCAAGGAGGAATCCAGGGAATCACCTACCCGATCGTGGCCGATACCAACAAAACGATTTCTCACAACTACGATGTGTTAGCTGGAGAGTTTTTCTACGACGAAGCTGGAATGCTTCAAGCAGAAGGAGAACTCGTAGCGTACAGAGGGTTGTTCTTGATCGACAAAGAAGGAATGGTACGTCACCAAATCGTTAATGACCTTCCACTGGGACGTAACGTTGATGAAGCATTGAGAATGGTGGACGCACTTCAATTCTTCGAAGTGAAAGGAGAGGTTTGTCCAGCAAACTGGGAGCAAGGTAAAGAAGGAATGCAAGCAACGCATTCTGGAGTAGCTGAGTACTTAGCTGCTAACTAGTAAAAGATTTACTCAATATGGTTAAGCCTCACCTCTTGGTGGGGCTTTTACTATTCAAGCGTTACCTCAAGAATAGATGATCCACTCTCTTCTCTGGAATCATGCAAGTGGGTTTCTTTCCAAACCATTTATAACGATTGCGAGCAATCCAATCGTAAACGGCATCGCGGATAAAAGGAGGTACGATTAAGAACACTTTCATCATCGGCCATAAGCCGCCAAAATGACTGGCTATTCTCAATATGGCTGAGCTTTTGATGAAAAGCTCTCCATCTTGATACAGCAAGATACTGTCTACTTTACCTAGGTCTGGAAAACCCTTTATGATCTCTTCAGCAATAGGCCACGACAAACTTGCGTATCTGAAGTGTTCTTTGCGATCTCTTTTGAGTATGAATTGAACGGATCCATTGCATAAATTGCAGAAGCCGTCAAACAGAACTACACTATTTTTATTGGGCAAATTTGACCCCGGTTTGTGCATAAAACAAAGTTAACTCATCCACAGGAATTTCTAATTTTGGCATCCGCTCAAAAACATAAGCATGAAAAGAGATCAAGTCGTATTTGACATTATTGAAAAAGAGAGAAAAAGACAGCTTGAGGGCATCGAATTAATTGCCTCAGAAAACTTCGCCAGCGAGCAAGTGATGGAAGCAATGGGTTCGGTAATGACCAATAAATACGCCGAAGGTCTTCCAGGAAAAAGATATTATGGAGGTTGCGAAATGGTTGACCAAACAGAAAACCTCGCCATCGACCGATTGAAAAAACTTTTCGGAGCGGTTTGGGCAAATGTACAGCCTCACAGCGGTGCACAGGCAAATGCAGCAGTAATGCTCGCTTGCCTTCAACCCGGCGATAAAATCATGGGCTTTGACCTCAGCCACGGAGGTCACCTCACGCATGGTTCACCAGTTAACTATTCAGGAAAACTCTACCGCCCTTCTTTTTATGGTGTAGAAAAAGACACGGGAGTAATCGACTACGACAAGCTTGAGAAGAAAGCAATTGATGAAAAGCCAAAAATGCTGATTTGCGGAGCTTCGGCTTACTCAAGAGATTGGGATTATGCAAGACTCAGAGACATAGCAGACAAAATCAAGGCAATGCTTCTGGCTGATATATCACACCCGAGTGGATTGATTGCCGCCAAATTGCTCAATGATCCACTACCCTATTGTCATATTGTGACTTCTACAACTCACAAAACATTGAGAGGTCCGCGTGGAGGAATCATCATGATGGGACAGGATTTTGACAATCCTTTTGGACTGACCACAGCAAAAGGAACGGTAAGAAAAATGTCTTCGCTACTTGATTCAGCGGTTTTCCCGGGAACTCAAGGAGGACCTTTGGAGCATGTGATTGCTTCAAAGGCGGTGGCATTTGGTGAGGCACTCACCGATGAGTACAGAGAATACTGCAAACAAGTGATTAAAAACGCTCAAGCAATGGCGGTAGCTTTTGTTTCTAAAGGTTATGACCTCATCAGCGGAGGAACCGATAATCACAGCATGCTCATCGACTTGAGATCAAAA
Organism: Flavobacteriales bacterium; assembly: GCA_022448105.1. Lineage (GTDB taxonomy): Bacteria > Bacteroidota > Bacteroidia > Flavobacteriales_D > Cryomorphaceae > JAKVAV01. Next base: position 142,341 of record JAKVAV010000006.1, read on the forward strand.
GATATAACGGGAAAGGATGCAGAAAACTCTCTAGGAGAAGCGGACATCACCGTAAACAAAAATATGGTTCCATTTGACGATAAGTCGCCGTTCGTAACGAGTGGTATGCGTGTCGGAACTCCGGCCATCACTACCCGAGGACTTACCGAGGAGCATATGGGCACTATCGTTGATTTCATTGATAGAGTGATTACTTCGGGAGGAGATGAAGCTGTTATTGCCGGAGTGAGAGCAGAAGTGAACGACTTAATGAGCAGTTTCCCACTATTTTCACACGGCCAACTAACTGAAAATTAATACATAATATGACTATTTCTGCGAACGACCCCTCAAGGAAGTCTTGGGTGAACGTGACTGAAAACAGCGATTTTCCAATTCAAAATTTACCGTTTGGAATTTTTTCGAAAGAAGGAATTTCCCCAAGAACGGGAGTTGCATTGGGTGATCAAGTGATCGATCTTTCTGCTCTTCATTCGAATGGGTTCCTTAATGAGCTACCTTTCGGCAAAGAAGATTTGACCAGCGCTGTTTTGAATGATATGATGAAGCACGGAAAGCAGGCTTTTCGTGATCTTCGAGACCGCATCGCCGATATCTTTGATGCGAACGGAAATTATGTCGATCGAAAATCAGAAATAGAAAGCTCACTACATAGCCAAGATTCAGTCGCTATGCATCTTCCCGTTCACGTAGGTGACTACACGGACTTTTACTCCAGCATTGAGCACGCTACAAACGTAGGAACAATGTTTCGTGACCCAAACAACGCTCTCTTGCCCAACTGGAAACACATTCCAGTTGCCTACCACGGTCGCAGTTCCTCCATTATTCTTTCCGGAGAAGAGATCAGAAGGCCAAAAGGCCAAACGAGACCGAATGACAACGAGCCTCCGGTTTACGGTCCTTCAAGGTTGCTCGACTTTGAGCTAGAAATGGCCTTTATCACATTTGAAGGTAAACCTTTGGGGAACTCTATTTCTACCTCAGAAGCAGAAGATTACATCTTTGGGATGGTTCTTTTCAATGACTGGTCGGCGCGTGATATCCAAAAATGGGAATACGTGCCGCTTGGACCGTTTCTCGCAAAAAACTTTGCTTCTTCTATATCACCATGGATTGTAACGCTTGACGCACTTGAGCCATTTCGAACTCCAGGTCCAGATCAAGACCCAAAAGTGCTTCCTTATCTCGAATATAAAGGTGAGAAAAACATTGACATCAATCTTGAAGTAGCTATTGAATCTGCTGCTGGTTCGGAGAAAACTGTCTGTAATTCCAACTACAAAAACATGTACTGGAATATGAATCAGCAGTTGGCTCATCATACCGTGAATGGATGTAATGTGAGGTGTGGAGACATGATGGCTTCGGGAACCATTTCTGGAAGCGATCCATCTAGCTACGGCTCAATGTTGGAGATCACCTGGAGAGGTACAAAACCGGTAAGTATGCCAGATGGCACTGAACGTAAGTTTATCAACGATGGGGATTCCGTCATCATGCGAGGGCATTGTAAGAAAAGTGGTGTCAGAGTTGGATTTGGTGAGGTAAAAACCAAGGTATTGCCAGCGGAATAACCTAGATTAGTCCTTCGTGAAAAAGCTCAACGAAGAAGAAGACAAGAAACTAATACTCTCAGCTTATCGTGGATTGCTGAGGGTAGCCAAGTATTCAAAAGACAAGGAAGATCGGCAAATCATCCGAAAAGCTTTTGATTTAGCTATGGAGGCGCATAAGGATATGCGTCGAAAATCGGGCGAACCATATATTCTGCATCCTTTAGCAGTGGCCAGAATAGCCGCTGAAGAAATTGGCTTAGGAACAACGAGCATCGTCGGAGCCATTCTTCACGACACGGTTGAAGACACGGAAATCACCCTTGAAGATGTAGAGCATCAGTTTGGCAAAAAAGTTAGAGACATTATTGACGGCTTGACCAAAATATCTGATGTTTTTGACCATACCGCAAGTCTCCAAGCTGAGAACTTCAAAAAGATGCTCCTCACTCTTTCAGACGATGTTAGAGTCATACTTATCAAGCTAGCAGACCGGCTTCACAACATGAGAACGCTTGAGTCGATGCGAAAAGACAAGCAGCTAAAGATTGCCAGCGAGACCCAGTTCATGTTCGCTCCATTGGCTCATAGGCTTGGTCTATATGCGATTAAAACAGAGCTCGAAGACCTATCTTTAAAATACACAGAGCCAGAGGAATATGAACTAATCAAATCAAATCTCAAAAAGGGACAAGCAGTAAGAACGCGGTTTATCAATCGCTTCACACTCCCCATCAGAAGAGCTCTTGATGGCGAAGGGATAAAGTACGAAATCAAAGGACGTCCAAAATCTATTCACAGCATTTGGAACAAGATTCACAAAAAGAATATTCCTTTTGAAGAGATATTTGATCTTTTTGCGATTCGAATTATTCTTGATGCTGAACCAAAAAATGAAAAACCACTTTGCTGGAAGGTCTACAGCATTGTGACCGATTTTTATCAGCCCAACCCTGACAGATTAAGAGATTGGGTTTCTACGCCAAAGGCTAACGGATACGAATCTCTTCACACCACAGTAATGAGCCCAACGGGAAAGTGGGTGGAAGTGCAAATCAGAACAGAACGGATGGATGAAATCGCAGAAAAAGGATATGCGGCTCATTGGAAATACAAAGACCAACAGGCTCAAGTATCGAGTCTAGACATGTGGTTAAATCGCATTAGAGACATGCTGGAAACCAATAATAGTAATGCTCTTGACTTTATTGACGATTTTAAGCTCAATCTGTTCAGCGACGAGATATTCGTGTTTACTCCAAATGGTGACTTAAAGACCCTCCCCGCAGGAGCCACCGCGTTGGATTTCGCATTTGAAATTCACACACAAGTTGGTGAATCATGCATTGGCGCAAAGGTGGACCAGCGACTGGTTCCCTTGAGTCATGAATTAAAGAGTGGGAATCAAATTGAGATTCTCACCTCCAAAAAGCAAAAGGCAAAAGAGGATTGGCTCAACTATGTGGTTACCGCCAAGGCAAAATCTAAAATAAAGCAGGCTCTAAAAGAAGAATTAAAGAAAGTAGCGAGCTTAGGTAGAGAAATCGTCCAACGAAAATTCAAAAATCTCGACGTAGCATTTACTAGTAAAAATGTATCTGAATTAGAGAACTATTATGGTTACAACTCAGCAACATCGCTGTATGAAGACATTGCTAAGGGTAAGGTTAGTCTAAAAAAACTCAAGGGATATACGATTGAAAACAAACAAATTCATTTCAAGAAGTATGAATTGAGGACGGAGAATCAGCAAAAGAAGAAACTATCAGGTGACTCCATTCCAAAAGACACCTTAATTATTGGAGACAACGAAATGGACGTACCCTACAAGTTGTCGCAATGCTGTAATCCCATCCCGGGGGATGATGTATTTGGGTTTGTCACCATAAATGATGGGATTAAGATTCATCGTATGAAATGTCCAAACGCGGTGCAGCTTCGTTCAAATTTTGCATACCGCGTTATCAAAGCAAAGTGGCAAAGTCAAAAAGACAGCGAATTTGCAGCAAAGATTAGATTTAAGGGAATTGATGATCTTGGTCTTGTAGAGAAAATCACCCACGCCATATCATCTGATCTCAATGTGAATATGAAGGCCATTAGCTTTGAAAGTAACGACGGAGTTTTCGACGGCAGAGTAACCGTTCTCGTTTACGATACCGACCACTTAAACAATCTAATCAAGAGACTTCAAGATGTGGAAGGTGTCCTGACCGTGGAACGTGTAAAACTTGGGGAAGAAGCTCGGACAGAAAATGATTAATTTTCTTGAAAATCCACTACCTTTGCCATTCAAAGTCAGCGCGTGTCGACACTAGAACTCAAGGAAAAAGTTAAACAAATTTTTTCGGCTTATCTCCAGAAGAATGGTCACCGAAAAACTCCGGAAAGGTTCGCTATTTTGAGTGAAATCTATGACTATTCGGGGCATTTTGATGTGGAGTCCCTCTACATTCAAATGAAAAATAAAAACTATCGCGTGAGCAGAGCCACACTCTACAACACCATTGATCTTTTAATGGCCTGTAATTTAGTACGCAAGCATCAATTCGGCAATAACCCTGCTCAGTTTGAAAAGTCGCATGAATACAAGCAGCACGATCATGTAATTCTCACTGACTCAGAGGAAGTACTTGAATTTTGTGACCCGAGAATTGAGGCAATTAAGGCAACAGTAGAAGAGATATTTGACATCAAGATTTTGCATCATAGTCTCTACTTTTACGCTGAAAAAAACCACAAGAATCCCGCAGATTCCGACAAACCTGAATAAATCATTATGCCATTTAACTATTCGATGAATGACCACGAAGGACTTGTAACTCTTTTAATGAGTGGCAAACTTGTAGATAAGGCTGAGGCTGTGGATATTGGGGCAGAAGTGGAAGAACGGATGTCGCAGGGACATAACCAATTTATCATAGATCTCAGCAAGCTCGAGTACATGAATAGTACCGGACTTAATATTATTCTTAATTTAATGAATAAATGCCGAGATAAAGGCGGTGAGGCAGTGGTTACAGGAGCTACAGTAAGAATTAAATCCCTTTTCTCAGTAACTAAATTGGACAGTGTTTTTACCCTCAAAGACTCTAGAGAAGAGGCTATTCAACACTTACAAGAAATTTCTCAATAAGAAGAGACTATGAATTCAAAAGTTGACGTTCTTCTTGGGCTCCAGTGGGGAGACGAAGGGAAGGGAAAGATTGTGGATGTCCTGACCCCACAATACGATATTATCGCACGTTTTCAAGGTGGCCCAAATGCTGGCCATACGCTAGAGTTTAATAACATTAAGCATGTCCTCCACACTATACCGTCTGGTATTTTTCATCCAACCAAAGTTAATGTGGTCGGAAATGGAGTGGTCATAGACCCGATAATTTTCAAAAAAGAAATAGATGCCCTCGAGAAGATGGGTGTTGATGTCAAGAAAAATTTAGTCATCTCTAGAAAGGCACATCTTATCCTCCCGACCCATTGTGCTCTCGACGGGGCTAGTGAAGCGGACAAAGGCAAGAAGAAGATTGGCTCTACCTTGAAAGGTATTGGACCGACCTATATGGATAAAACAGGAAGAAACGGTCTAAGAGTCGGAGATATCGAATCAGAAGAGTTTGGAAGCAAATATGCGTCATTAAAGGCAAAGCACGAAGGGCTATTGGCTCCTTATAACTTCGAATACGATGTTTCAGAGAAGGAAATTACTTGGTTTGATGGTATTAAAAAAATCAAGGAGCTCACTCTAATTGATAGCGAGCATTTTCTTAATCGAAATCTCAGTAGTGGGAAGAGAATTCTTGCCGAAGGCGCACAAGGAAGCCTGCTGGACATTGATTTTGGCAGCTATCCATTCGTAACCTCATCAAACACGGTGGCCGCAGGAGCTTGCACAGGACTGGGCGTTGCGCCGAATAAGATTGGTGATGTGATCGGAATCTTTAAGGCTTACTGTACAAGGGTTGGGAGCGGGCCATTTCCCACAGAACTTTTTGATGAGACAGGGGAAAAGCTAAGAAAAGAAGGCCACGAATTTGGAGCGACAACAGGACGTCCTCGGCGCTGCGGTTGGATTGATCTTCCCGCTCTTAAATATGCCATCATGGTCAATGGTGTTACCATGCTCAACATGACCAAGGCAGATGTTCTGTCGATTTTTGACGAAATCAAAGTTTGCACCCATTACAAATATAAGGGTGAGATTATCGACTACCTGCCCTACGATATAAACGATTCAGAGATCGAACCAGTATACGATAGATTGCCTGGATGGAAAGAAGATCTCACTCAACTAAGCAGTGAAGAGGAATTCCCGCCTGAATTGATTGATTACATTGACTACTTGGAAAAAGCACTTGGGACGCCAATAACCGTTGTTTCAGTGGGCCCTGATAGAAGTCAAACTATCCTGAGGACGGAAGTCCCAGCATAAGAACGGCACAAGAGTTGCCAGCGCATTGAAGATGAATTACTTTCTGAAAAAGGCTTGGCTGTTTTTTTTGCTCTCTCTAGTTTGTGCGATTGCCAGTGGTCAAAGCAAGATTGAACTGATTAAAGCTGATAAACTTCGATTCGATAAAGAACTTGGGGTTGACGCTCAGCGCCTGCTAGGGGATGTAGTGTTTAGGCATAAAGGAGCACTGATGTATTGTGATTCTGCCTACCTCTACAATGAGACAAACAGCCTCGACGCTTTCAGTAATATCAGAGTAAACCAAGGAGATACACTTACTTTAGCGAGTAACTTCTTGAACTATGATGGAAACACGCAGTTGATCAAGGTTCGGGATAATGTGGTCTTGCAAGATGTCGACATGACCTTAAGCACTCACACNCTCGATTACGATCGCAATACGGGTCAAGCCATTTTTTTTGATAGAGGTTTTATCGTGAGCAAGAGCAACCAAAATGAACTCGTATCCTGTGAGGGAATTTATGATTCGAATTCAGAATTCTTCTTTTTCCGCGACAGCGTAGTGCTCATTAACCCAAAATACAGAGTAGAGACAGATACCCTTAAATACGGGAACTCCTCCGAAATAGCTTATTTCTTTGGACCCACATTTATTTATAGCGAGGAGAACACCATCTATTGCGAAAATGGATGGTATGACACTTTTAATGATATCTCTCAGTTCAACCAAAACGCTTACATAGACAATGGTCAGCAACTGCTGAGGGGCGATAGCCTTTGGTACTCCAGAAATGAGCAATTGGGAAAGGCCTACGTCAATGTTAGTGTAATTGACACGCTCGATAATTTTGAAATTCGTGGCGATTATGGTGAATACAATGATTCTCTGGGTCGTAATTATGTAACCGGCAATGCTGAGATGCTTCAGTACGACCTGAGCGATACGCTGTTTCTGCACGGTGATACCTTGATGGCTGTGGAGGATAGTATCATTGGAAATAGAGTTTATGCCTACCCCAGAGTGAAGTTCTTTAGAAAAGACATGCAAGGTGCATCCGATTCACTAATCTATGCTAGTGAGGACAGTTTAATACACATGTATACTGAGCCCGTTTTATGGGCGGACGACCTCCAAATTTCGGGCGATACCATTTTGATAAGGACTTATCAAGGAGTTGTGGAAAACCTTTATGTATTTGATCATGCATTTATGACCAACCGAGTTGACTCGGCAAAGTACAACCAAATAAAAGGAAAGAAACTTACCGGATATTTTGAAAAAAACGACCTGCGTAAAATAAACATAAATGGAAATGGCCAATCCATGTATTACGCTGCTGAAGAACAGAAAAAAGACACTCTCGGAAATCCTTTAGGTGAGCCAAATTATATAGGGGTTAATAAGGCGATCTGCTCAAACATCCAAATATTCATGGAGAATCGGGAGATAGATCAAATTCTTTTTCTGACAAAACCAGACGGAACATTCTATCCTCTCGAGCAGTTGCCCGATGATGAGAAATTTTACGATGGATTTATCTGGGATGAAAAGCGACGGCCTTACAGTAGAGAAGATATTTTTCCTCTAGAAAAGGAAGAAGCAAGGATCAAGGTTTCCGATGTGGAGTAAAATATTTTACTGAAAGAAACTTTCGTTATCTCCAATTGGTCTATTTCTTTCTAGTTTTAAGTCCCGGAGCATGGAAGATTTAATATTGAGCGTAATACTGTAGTTTCTGCGAATACCAAAGGGAATGACTCGCGCGTTAAGCTCCCAGCAATTTAAGTCTACTCTGAGGGTGATCGTAGTTGGTGTAAGTTCTTTATTTGTAAAATCATAACCTGAATTCACCCCAACTCTGATGATTTCGAAAAGGGTAAAATCTGCATTTGCTTGGAGTGATTGGGTGTACGCAAGCGTATCCATAAGAACAAGCGGAAGATCTGCCCCACCCTCCTCGACAAATCTGTTTCGCCTCACGTTGAGTGTGTATTGAAAGTTGAGATTCCATGGAACTTGAAAGCCACTTAAGAAAGACTCCGAATCATTTGCCACTTCTGTATCTGCCTCCTCCGAGTCGAGAACTGGCTCCGGCCTGTTTCTCTTAAAGGCTGAACTACCTAAACCTCTCACGTTTACTGCTAGGTTACCAGAAGAAAATTCAGCAAATTTATTTCCCCGATCAATTAAATAACCTCCAGTTCTTAGCGGAGTATTTGAATCGCTGACAACATAAACGTAAGGGTCGAAAACTCCAGAAAATCTCAAGTTAGCAAACTCACTGATAGAGGTAAAGCCACTTACGTTTATATTACTAAGGTTGTTGCTGTCTGCTACGAAATTATAATTCCCGGAAAACGTAAGGTTTTCTAAAAACGCAACTTTCTTAAATTTTGAGGTTGTGTCGCGACGACTCAAGAATTTTCCTTCGATATTATTTACAAATGAGAAGGAAACAGTTTGACTATTTCCCGAAGGCGGGCCTCCATATATCGTGCCCTGATAGGGATTGTATGAGGTTAAGTTTCCATCCGTCCCAAAAAAGCCATAAATGTTTGGATCAAAATCAGGTCTAAAATTGTAGCTAACCGTTGGGGTCAATGTATGACGTATAGCCTTTAACTTTTTTCCCTTGAAGCTATACATGCCGTAAAGCTTTGTAGTCAGGGAAGTAGAAAACGACCAATCATTATTTCTATCGAATCCTTGGAGCGTATCTACCTCAAATTCATCTGTTTCAGGATTAAACTCTCGCCCAAAAGTTTTAAAATACCACCTCTCATTATAGCTAAAACTAGGGTTGATACTTAAAGGACCAGCCTTGAGCGACGTGCTAAGGCTAGTGGTATGTCTAATTCCATTTCTAAGGTTTTTCCTCAAGGACTCCCAGTTATTGAAGGCCAGATCTTCTTGGTTAGCGGTGAGGGTATTTTGAAATGTAGAACTCCAGACCCAACCAATTTTCTCGTAAAACTTATCCTTAGGACCATCATTGAATAAGTCTTTTAATGGAAATGTTCTTGCCTTGTTGAGGTTGAATGTCGGTATTGTAAAATTGTAAACTCCGGTTTGGGAGTTTTGATCATGGCCTGCATTTGCATTGAAGCTCCAAGGAGAATTGTAAAACGATCGAGAATAGCGAATGTTAGACCTGAAAGTATTTGTCAAAAAATCCGTTTGACTTGAATTGAGGTTGTTCGTAAAGTTCTGCGTGCTTCCCGCGTTTACATCGGCAGAAAAATTTGAGTAGGGATGTGCCTTTCGATCCTGATTATGCCTCCACGTTATAAAGAAGGTTCTTGCTTCAGAAAAATTGGAAAGTTCTGGGTCACCTCTTTTTTGGACATTGTATTCGACGCCCAAGTTTCCGTCGTATTTGTATAGTTTCTTATATCTGGTTAGGTTCTCGATGCCCCAGCTACCTCTAGAATAGATGTCAAACAAGAACTTCGTATCCACTTGCTCGCTCACCGGCATATAAAAACCGAGATCAGTAAGAAAATAGCCTAAATCGAATCCATTGCCATAGCTAGGCATAATTAAACCCGCCTGCTTTTTGTCTGAATTTGGGAAAAAGCCAAAAGGGAAAGCCAGCGGCATAGGAATCTTTCCCAGAGAGAGGTATCCGGGACCTGTTACTATCTGCTTATCCTTGATTACTTTTAATTTGCCAATTCTAAATCTAGTTTTGGCATTCGGATCCTGACAAGGGCAGTATTCCCCTTTTCTCACCCAAATAACACTATTATCATCGGTGGTTTTCACCTGCTTTCCCGTGAGCGTTCCATCAATCACGTCAGTTTTCACTTGCTTTACATAGGCCTTCTTTGTATTGAAGTTGTAGTCCATGGCAAAAGCATCAAACTTTGAATCTCCTTGTTCAAAGACCGGCTGACCGATCCAGGTACCTGCCGTATCTTGGATACCTTCAGCATGCACGGTATAATTCGAAAAGTCGTATTCAATCTTTTCGGCTTGGAGTTTAATATCTTGGTAGGTGATTTCTGCTTCGCCATACAAGTAGACTTTCTTGTTCTTTACATCGTTAATAATAGTGTCAGTGGCACTATAGTTGACGGGGCCATCTAGGAACGTTTTCGATGTTTGAGGAACAATCGTATCGTTGAAAGAGGTATCTGTAGCAACCAACTTCAAAGCAAGAGAATCCCTAATAATGGTGTCTCGGACCAAGTCATTTTGAAAGTTAAGACTATCTGTTTGACCGAGTAGGTAACCGGCGTCGAAAATGAACACAGAAACAAGGATAAAAACTAGCTTTGTCCATGATCCACGGGATAGAATATCTTTAGATTTAAAGTTGGTTGATTCTACAATTACCAAAGCTAACGAATTGATGCCGTAAAAATGGACGTAAAAAATCAATTATCACGCTGGAATCCAAAGAAGCTTATTGCTTTAGGTGGAATTTTATTCACAGCGGGAACTCTTCTGTTAGCATCTACCATGCCAAAAGCTGCTTCAAACTCTGCTATAAAAAAAGTTGTAATAGACGCAGGTCACGGAGGTAAAGACCCTGGTAATCTTGGTACTGGGAGATACAAAGTCACTGAAAAAACAATAGCGTTAAATGTGGCCCTCCAGGTGGGCAAATACATCGAGGAGGCATTCCCAGAGGTTGAAGTTCTATACACTAGAGACGATGATACATTCGTACCTCTGCATGAAAGAACAAGATACGCCAATACAAATGGTGCAGATATTTTTATTTCAGTTCATTGCGACGCATTCACCAGAGAAAGTGCAAGAGGATGCGGTTCTTATGTGATGGGGGCGGCAAAAACTGACGCCAACCTGAGAATGGCACAAAGAGAAAATTCAGCAATTTTGCTCGAAGATGACCAGAAAGAGAATTACGGAGACTTCGATCCAAACTCACCTGAAGGATTGATTGAGCTAAGCCTGAGACAGAATACTCATATTCATCAATCGCTTCGATTCGCAAAACACGTGCAAGATCAGATGCGAACCAGGGTGGGCAGAAAAGATCGTGGCGTAAAACAAGCGCCTTTCTGGGTTATCTCTTTCACTACCATGCCGAGTGTTTTAGTGGAGCTTGGCTTTCTCACAAATAGAGAAGAAGAGGACTTTCTAATTAGTGAAGATGGACAGGTATATATAGCTTCAGCAATTTATCGAGCATTTAAAAAATACAAAATAGACCTTGAAAAAATAGAAGCTGCGGTAGAGAATGAAACTACTACAACTACTGAATCTGTTGATGTTGAGGGTGAAAAACCCAAAAAAATAAGTCCTGAGGTGACCTTCAAAGTTCAACTTCTCAGCTCATCAACACCTAAGGAAATCTCTTCGTCTCAATTCAATGGTTTAGAAGGAGTAGAAATGTATCAGGACAAAGAATTATATAAGTATTTATACGGTGCTGCCTCATCGTATAATTCAGCAAAAGAATTACAAAAAGAGGTTAGAAAAACAGGTTATAAAGGTGCTTTCATTGTGGCTTTTAACAAGGAAGGAAAAAGAATGCCTCTAGATAAAGCTATTGAACTATCTGGTAAACCCTAAATTTGCCGAGAATAACGTGAAAAAAGAAGTCAAAATAGGCCTTGTAGTAATTCTGGCAATCGGCGCGCTGATTGTAGGATTGAACTATCTAAAAGGTATCAATATTTTTAAATCACCGACCGTGTATTACGGCATTTACGACCGTATAAATGGATTAGAATCTTCTAATCCTATCATGATAAATGGTTATAAAATTGGGCAGGTGAAGGAAATTGAGATCATAAACGATGGGACTGGAAGGCTTCTAGTTACCATGTTAGTTGATAAGGAAATTTCAATTCCTAAAGACACCCGAGCTCTTTTGAAAAGTGGAGATTTGCTCGGATCCATGCAAGTTCACTTTATATTAGGTGATAGCCCGCAAAATGCTGTATCCGGCGACACGCTCGTACCGGATGTTGAGGGAGATTTAGTGGAGGAGGTAAATGCTCAACTAAAACCAATTAAAGTAAAAGCGGAGAGTCTCATATCATCTGTCGACTCCGTGATTAGGGTGATCGAAGTAATCCTGAATGCAGAAAGTCAGCAGAATCTCATAGAAAGCTTCAAAGGAATAAACAATGCCATTGCCAGTTTGGAGCGCACCGCATTTCGAATGGACACTTTAGTAGCAGAGCAACGATACAAAATCAGCTCAATTCTCTCAAACATCGATAACATATCTAGCACACTTAGTGAAAACAGCGGAGAACTGGATCGCATAATTAAAAACTTCACCCAAATCAGTGACACACTGGCAAAAGCAAACATTGCGGAAACTGTCGTTAAGGCGAATGCCACATTAGCAGAAGTGCAAAAAATAGCTGCTAAAATTGAAAATGGAGAAGGCAGCCTTGGAATGCTTATAAATAACCCCGATTTATACAAAAAACTTGAATCTGCCAGTAATAATCTCGATCTTCTCGTCGAAGATCTAAGGATCAATCCGAACAGATATGTGCAGTTTTCTGTTTTCGGTAGGAAAAACAAAAACATAGAGCTTTCAAAGGCAGAATTAAAGGAACTCAAAGAATACGTAAATTCTGAAAGCGATGGCTCCGAAGATGAATAGAAGTTAAATGGGAATTGGGAATATTGTTTTCATCATCATCTTGCTCGCTGCATCAGCGGCCTTTGGCTATCAAGCAAGCAAAATCAGAAGAAACATACTGTTGGGCAAAGACCTTGACCGTAATGATCGTAAAAAAGACCGGTGGATACTGATGATTAAGGTAGCTCTCGGCCAATCCAAAATGGTGGTGAGGCCCGTGGCAGGAATAATGCATATTTTCATTTATGCAGGATTCGTCATTATCAATATTGAAGTCCTCGAAATAGTAATCGATGGAATATTTGGAACGCACCGTGCTTTTGCATTTCTAGGTGGATTTTATGATTTTCTCATAGGCAGCTTTGAGATATTGGCCTTCCTCGTTCTTTTTTCTTGTGTGGTTTTTTTTACCAGACGTAACGCTATCAACATAAAGAGATTTCATTCAAAAGAGATGAAAGGATGGCCAAAGAGTGATGCTAACCTCATATTAGTCGTTGAAGTATTGTTGATGTTCGCCTTTTTGAGCATGAACTCCACAGATTATTTACTTCAACAAAGAGGCGCTGATCATTATATCGCAGCCGGAGCTTACCCCATCAGTAGTTTGATGACACCGATGTTTGAATGGATGTCAACTGATGGACTTATCATTTATGAAAGAAGTGCTTGGTGGTTTCACATCGTAGGGATCTTACTCTTTTTAAACTACTTGCCCATTTCTAAACATTTCCATATCATTTTGGCTTTCCCAAATGTGTTCTACTCCAAGCTTCAACCAGCAGGGAAATTCACAAATATGGATCGCGTAACTGATGAAGTAAAGCTCATGATGGATCCAACAGCTGACCCTTTTGCAGCGCCTCCCCCTACCGATTCAGACGCTGCCCCTGAAAAATTTGGTGCAAAAGATGTCCAAGATCTGACTTGGAAGAATTTGATGGATGCATATTCATGTACAGAATGTGGCAGATGCACCAGCAATTGCCCTGCGAACAATACGGGTAAATTACTCTCGCCTCGCAAAATCATGATGGATACGCGTGATCGCTTAGAAGAAGTGGGGAAGAATATTGACAAGCATGGGCCGGAGTACAATGATGGAAAGGCGCTGTTAGGTGATTACATCAGTGAGGAGGAACTATGGGCATGCACGACATGCAATGCATGTACTGATGCCTGTCCAGTAAATATAAACCCCCTAGAAATCATAGTTGATTTAAGACGATATCTGGTAATGGAAGAATCAAAGAATCCTTCCGAACTCACGGGTATGTTTACCAATGTAGAAAACAATGGCGCTCCTTGGGCGTTCCCGCAAGCGGATCGACTGAAATGGGCTGAAGAATTTTGATTTATGAACGAAGCAATTAAAGTGCCGACAATGGCAGAAATGATGGCTTCGGGAGATTCTCCTGATGTCCTTTTTTGGGTTGGATGTTCTGGAAGTTTCGATGATCGAGCTAAGAAAATCACTAAAGCGATAGCTAAGATTTTGGCAAAAGCTAAAGTGAAATTTGCGGTGCTAGGCACAGAAGAAGGATGCACTGGCGATCCTGCAAAAAGAGCGGGGAATGAATTTTTGTATCAAATGCAGGCCATGATGAATATTCAAGTCTTAGATGCATATGAAATCAAAAAGATTGTCACTGGCTGCCCACATTGTTTCAATACCATCAAAAATGAGTATCCCGACTTGGGTGGGAATTATGAGGTAGTTCATCACACCCAGCTCATACAATCTCTAATAGATGAAGGCAGGCTGACCTTGCAAGGTGGTGGAGAATTTAAAGGAAAGAGAATCACATTTCACGATCCTTGCTACCTCGGGCGAGCAAATGATGAATACGAAGCACCAAGAAGCCTCCTAGAAAAACTCGATGCTGAGCTCGTCGAAATGAAGCGTTGCAAAAGTAAGGGTCTATGCTGTGGAGCAGGAGGAGCGCAAATGTTTAAGGACGCAGAACCTGGAAACAAGGAGGTAAATGTAGAACGGACTGAAGAAGCGTTGCAAGAAAAGCCAGCGGTAATCGCCACAGGCTGTCCATTCTGCAATACCATGATGACCGATGGCGTTAAGCACTTCGAAAAGGAAGGTGAAACCCAAGTTTTTGACGTAGCTGAACTGATAGCAAAAGCCGCTGACCTTTAATGCTAAAGACAGATTTAAATATCGCTGAAATGCTTCCTCAGCTGGATGACTCCAGCAGAGTTTGGATCTATCAATCAGAAGATTTTCTGACCAGCCAAGAGGCGAATATGATTGCGAGAGCTTGCGATCAATTTATACCAACGTGGAAAGCTCATGGTAAAAATTTACAAGCAGACTATCGACTTTTATTTAATCGCTTTATTTGTTTCTTTGTGGATGAAGCAGACCAAGACGCGACTGGATGTTCCATCGATAGCTCGGTACATTTCATACAACAATTAGAAAAGGCATTGGGTAAAAGTCTCATGCAGAGAACCACTGCGATTTATATTGATGAAGACGAAAATCTCCAAGAAGTAGATATTAATAATTTGCGTAGTAAAATCAATTCAGAGACAATCGTCTTCAATAACTTGGTCACGAGTCTTGGCGAAATGAAAAGCAACTGGGTCATTCCCGCTGGCAGCAGTTGGCACNCCAGAATGCTCTAAGCTGGCAAGAAATCAATATTTTTCTGTACCAAGTATTCTCGGGAATCTAAATCGAGACAAACCAAGTTGCCAAAATGGTATACTCCAGCCCTTATGCAACCATTATCGAGTGCTATTTCGGGAGATTTTGAGACGATCTGTTCTTCGATCAGAGGTAAAGGTGTCGGTACATGTCCATGAATGACCGTTTTGTCTTTGAGCTGCTTTGAATTGTAGTTCATTGATCGAATCCAAAGCATTTCCTTCCAACCTTTAAGTGGTTTCTTTAAACCAGTATCAAAACCAGCATGGACAAGGTAATAATCTTCTAATTCGTAGTAAAAAGGAAGAGTCTCAAAGAATTCAATTGTTGTTTTGGGTAATCGGTCTTTCTTGAGCAGGTGTTTGGAGTACTGACGTTCGGTCATAGCCTTAAGCTTATTTTGATCATCCAAAGCAAAATCCAGAACGAGCTGTTCATGATTGCCTCTAAGCGGGAAGATCTGATACCCTTTTACGAGCAGTTCACAGATATGCTCAATCACAAAAATGGAATAAGGCGCGCGGTTAATGAAATCGCCAAGGATAAAAAGTTGATCAGATTTTGAAAGTTTGATCTTCTTGATCAATTTCATAAAGGTTTGATAGCTCCCGTGAATATCGGTAGTGACCAACCTTCTTCCTCCTGGCGATTTAATGAAGTAGGCTCTGGCATTTGCGTCTATTGACCTTGCCAAATTTTCTTTCAGTACTTCAGTTCCTTTTGAGATAAGCGCTGATTGCATGCTTACTCCAAATGTAAATCGATGTAATCTAAAACTTTGGTCATTAGATGCACCCTGTCTTTACCTCGCACATTGTGTGGATGACCCGGATAGGTGAAAAAATCCACTTGAACTCCAGCATCTACAAATGACTCCAAGAGAGAATATGAATGTTGTGGGACAACCACATTGTCATCGAGGCCGTGAATAAGTAAAAGATCACCTTCCAAATTCTCTACATAAGAATTGAGCTTGGCCTTTTCATAACCATCGGGGTTTTCTTCGGGAGTGTCCATGTATCTCTCGCCGTACATTACTTCATAGAGGTTCCAATCTGTAACTGGACCTCCGGCCACTCCAACATCAAAAATACCTGGATTCCGAAGCATGAGTGACGTGGTCATGAATCCACCATAGCTCCAACCGTGAACCGCCATTCTGTCTGTATTCACATAGGGAAGTGACTTGAGATATTCTACGCCAGTGATTTGGTCTTCCATTTCGACATTCCCCAAATTCCGAAAGATTGCTTGCTCAAAATCAAGCCCCCTATGAGCTGAGCCACGACCATCCACTGTGAAAACCACATATCCCCTATTGGCCGCATGAAACATCCAGAGCGGAGCGCCAGCCGTACTGTTACTTTTAATAAGTTGAGCATGTGGACCACCGTAGACATACACAATAACCGGATAGGCAGTATCTGGATTGAAGTTATACGGCTTAATCAACCGACCCTGAAGCTTTGTTCCGTCTATTGCTTCGAGAACTGGAAGTTCAATATCTCCAAGTCGGTAATCGGCCAGAGGGTTTTCAGCATCCACAAGGTTTAATACCGTTTTTCCTTTGGTGTCCATGATGTACACCTTATTGGCGATTGTCATCGAACGTTGTCTGACCAGAGCCAGCTTCGAACTTTCATCAAAATCAACACTGAATGATGATTCTCGACTTATAAGTATTTTCAGCTTCCCTACTCTAAGATCCGCTAGGGCGAGAGCCTCACTCATCATACCGTCAACGATTTCTACAAGGATGCTTCCCTCCGCTTCACCGTGATAATCGAGAACGTCAAAACGTCCTGAAGTCACCTGTCGAACAAGCGTTCCATCTATATTATAGAGGTATAAATGATCAAATCCGTCTCTTTCACTAAACCATAAAAATCGGCCATCAGACAAGAACATAGGCCCTCTTTCAGGCTCGACATATTTTTCGTGTGTCTCCACAAAGAGCGTTTTCTCAAAATCTCCGGTCGAAGCATCATATCTATTCAACTTCATCTCATTTTGACCTCGATTTACAATAGCGATATATACAGATTCGCCATCGGGTGAAAAAGTGAAGTTTGTGTAATACTGATCTTCTGGCCCCGTTGTTTTCAGATAGATGGTCGTGTCTTTCTTGGTGTCATACACACCTACCCTAGCAATATGACTGGCCTGACCAGCCATGGGATATTTAATCATGTTGACCTTACCAGGAATATGACTGTAATTGGCTAACGGATAGTCAGTCACAGGAGACTCATCCATTTCATAAAAGCCAAGTTTNCCNCCACTCTCAGACCAGAACAAACCCTTTACAATACCAAATTCTGAACGATGGATTGCAATACCCGCAGATACCCGAGATTCCTCGGTGTGCCTGGTAACCTGAGCTTCAGGATTAGAGCCATTTTTAACAAAAACATTGGGTCCTTTCGTGTAAGCTATCGAAGCCGTCTCAAAGTGAAATTCCTTATTTGCAGACTCCGAGGGATAAGTCAAATCAAGCTGAATATCTTCGCCATCCGAAGACAATTTATAAAGTCTATTGCGTCCGTAAAGTAAGATTTGGTCATCAATTGTTTCAGCGACCGAAAGGCGTCTCACCGAGTCTAGATTCGCATTTTGTAATAGACTATTTACCCCTTTGAGCGTAATTTCATTAAAAATATCGCCATCAAGATTTCTGACAACCAGTTTGCCTCCTTTGTCACTATGGAGAAATGACCCGTTGCTCATCCAATGGAAGCCTCGCACAGTTTCTGGTGCAAGCTTTCGATACTGCTGTAGCACAGCAGTTGATAGATCAAGTTCATTGGGCACATCTTGCGCTTGCAGTAAGCTAGAAGCGGCTAGTAAAAGGGTAAATATTATAAGCCTTCGCATAGGAATTCATTCTTATCAACAAATATAAGAGTTAGGCTTTGCGTAATATTGCCCCATGAAAAAACTTCACTTGATCTTTTTCTTTGCCATGTTATCTGGTCTTGATCTCATAGCCCAGAATGCCATGCCAATCACGTGGGATCAACTCGGAGACGTTCGATTTGAAGAGAGCTACGATGAAGGAGCTGGCGCATTTTACGATAAGCCCATCTTCGGACCAATGATTCAGTCTTTGGACGGAAGAGAAGTAAAAATCACTGGGTATGTCATTCCGATGGATGTAGCTCTGAATGTATATGTCGTCAGCCGATTTCCTTTTAGCTCTTGTTTCTTTTGCGGGAATGCGGGCGCGGAAACGGTTGTTGACCTTCGACTAACAGATAAAGCATTGATATTTAAAAACGACGATAGGCGAACTTTTTGTGGTCGGCTTAAACTCAACTCAAGTCGATTTTCAGATCTACCTTACATCTTAGAAGCTGTTGAACTTTGCCCTTAATTTTTTTCAATGCCAAAGGTCTGCCTTGACTGATGGCCTACGAGATCCTGAGCCTTGAGTTCCATCGCAGAAGGAAATGTAGAAAACGCACTCAAAAAGGCGGTATCTGGGTTTTCTTGAAGATTGAAAAGAACTGTATCAGAAATTTGGTAGTCAAGAGTCAGGAGTGTAGATCCTAAGTTGTCTTTAAAGCTAATACTAAACTGATTTACCGAGTCAACATCGGCAACAAATCCTGAAAACGTGAGTGTATCGTCGATATTCAATCGCAAAATATTATCGGCACCGATAGCTGGATTCGTTTGAAAATCAACAAAATCTGGGGCTTCTCCTTCTTGAAGAACTAAGAATTGGAGTGTTGAATCAATAGAGCCATTTCCCCTTTCGTCTGACACTTGCAGACTTAGTTCGTACAGACCTGCGAAGGCAGTGTCAGGAATTTGATAGCTGAAAGTGGTAGAAAATGTCGATCCAGAAAGATCTCTAATCTCGACCAATTCCCAGAAGCCAAAAGATTTGGAAGATGCCTCTCTTATTCTGGCTCTCACTTGACCAAGTTCTTCATTGTCTTTTCCGGAAATGGATGCGGTGAGAGTTTCTCCAGGGGAAAAGGAATCTTCATTTAGTTGATACGACGTGATAACTGGTTCTTCTTCGTCTTTAGGAACAGTATCGCAGGCTTCAATGAGTAGAGCGGTAAAAAAGAAAAGACAGGCTTTTCGTATCATGGTCGAAATGTACGAAAAGCCTGTCTCGGTTTGTGATCTAATTTGTCCTAGCGCTAATGATTATTCAATAATCAGAACGAACGGAAGATCAAAATCATCCTCTCCATCTTGTGCAGTAGAATCATCAGCTTTGAGGTTTGGCTGATGCTTGAGTAGTACCCTAAAAAGGCCGTTGGTGGTTCCTGTCAAAGGAGTTTCCCATTGAGTTTCCAATCCAACCGGACGCATATTCTCGTCTTCGTCTTGGTAATTCAATGGATCATCAAATTGATCAATATTTCCGTTTCCGGTAGGACTTGCAAATGCGTTATCTGTAAACTCAAAAAAGATTTGGTGTTCATCATCTTCTTCTGCAATCTCAGCAGCGATATCAATCTCGTCTGGATCATCAGCAATACCGTTCTCAATAATAAACCTGAGATCGTAGGTAGTGTTAACTGCTAATCTAACAGAATCTAATAGAATCAATGGATCTGGACCCAAATCGTCATTGTCCTTGGCACTTGCCCTAATTGTATCGTTACCGTTGATGAATAAGAGGGTAACATCAGTAATGGTCTCTGTTTCCTCCTCTTCTGCTGGCGGCATTACATCGTCATCATCATCGTCATCACAGCTGGTAAGTAGAGCTGTGCTCAAGATTGCGATAAAAGCATAGTGAAAAAACTTTCTCATTGTTTTCATGATTTTTGGTTTTTGATTGTTACTTATTAGTGTGTTGTGTTAAATCCATATTTACTTTCTCTCTTTATCCGTGAAAGTGTAATTCAAGGTGAAAAGAAAATTCCTTCCAGGCTCATCGGCAAAGTACCTCATCTCATTTAAATAATCTCGATAGCCAATGTCGAAGACATTATTTACAGCAATGTTCAGAGAGAACCCATTCCATTGACAATTCCACGAGAGCTCTAGTAAAAAATAGCCCTCTGGTGCATCCGCAAAGTCAAAAATTTCGGAATTAGCGGTAATTTCTTCTGTCCCGCTAGCTAACACTGTGGGAGAAACGGTACGGGGAGCTTGCCACTGTTTAAAAGTGTAGCTCGGTCGTATGGAGAGATTGGATTCGTGTAAAATCCAAAAATCCCTTTTGGTCCAGGTCAGTTTGTAGCTTGTGGATACAGGAGGTTGGTTAATGAGCGTCTCATTTTTCTCAACATTCTGGGACCACAAGTAACTAATCCCAAAAATTCCTGAGAGAGTTCTAGTCCAATCTCGCTCCCAGCTGTAATCGAAACCGACAAATAGAGCATCATCCTGCCGATACACAAACGCTGGCATTGGACCTCTGAAAGTTCCAAATACTCCTAATGGAGCTTCGTAAACAAAGTTTTCTATGTAATTGATGTAGAAAGTTGCGGTATGGACATTATCCTGAATCTTTCGGCGGTATTCATTTATCCATTTAAATCCTCTTTCAAGCTCTACACTGCTATCATCTAATTTGAGAACTCTATCCGTTCTTACACGTCCTTCTTCATTAAATCTGTATCTTAACAAGCCATAGGTCACCTTGAAACCGTGCTGCCCAAAACTGTAAAGTTCAGCCATATTTGGCGTACGCCAAGCCGATCCAAGATTTGTTCGAAAAGTGCTGTTATCAGAAACCTGTCTGACATAGCCAAGGGAGGCCGTCACATTGGTAAAGGTGAATTGATCGCGGAAGACATCTTGATTTTGCTGTCTTCCTGCGACTGTATTTCTTTCATAATCAAAACGAGCCCCAAACTCCATGGTATTCCGATTCCAAGTTTTACTCTCGACAACGAATCCACTATACCTGGAAGTCTTATAATTAGGAACAAACGGCGTAACCTGCGTGCCCGGGTTATTGTCATTGAGCTGCGTGAAATATTGAAAACCAATCAAGCCATCAAGCGAAAACCAATCAGGATGCTTCCATTCCAACTGGTAATCCTCCGTTTCCAAGTCAAGGTCAATAATGGGAAGTTCCACATTCCTTCTAACATCAAACTCTTGCCTCTGATTAAACTGTCTACCATACCTAAAGGTGATCTTCGCATCTTCGGAATACCACCAGTTCGCCTCTACCTTTCCAAGATGGTGCGCGGCCAACTGATTTGGCTCATTGATGTCATAAGAAAATGGGCGTATGAATATAGGTTTTTCCGATTCTAGGGCTCGGTTAAAAGTGCGAGCCGATTCAGCTATGGATGTTCTCAATTGAGCTAGATTTTGATCCAAATAGCTATATTGAATTTTGAAATCAAAACTCTTTAAATGGTATCTAATGCCTCCATTGAATGACATTTCTTTTTTTCCAGAATTGGTTAGAGAATAGTCTGGGGCATGACGGTCTCCTATTCTAGTATAGTTTCCTCCTAGATAATAACTAAAATGTTCGGTCCCCTGACTAACTTGAGGATTGACAAAATATCCCCGACCATTGGTTTGGTAACCAGCAGTTACGCTAGCTGTGAAAGGATTATTTAGATTCAACGGGTTATTTTCCACACTTATTGCTCCGCCGAGCGCTTCAGGACCGTAGCGAACTCCTGCAGCTCCTTTAATAATGGTTATTTTATCCGCGGAAGCAATATCTATTTCTGGGGCATGATCCGTTCCCCAATTTTGAAAACCATGCTTAAAACCATTATTAAGGACTAAAATTCTATTGCCATAGAGTCCATGAATAACTGGGAGCTGAATATTTGTGCCTATGGACGTAAAAGTGACACCTTGCTGATCGGAAATGGCAGAGGCAAGTGTTTGAGTTAAATCTCTTTTTATCTCATTCTCCTGCAAGGATATCTGGGAGATTGATTTTGTACCTCTTTCTTTATTCGTCTCAGCTTTTATTGTCACGCGATCTAGTTGCGTAACCTTTTGAGTCAAATAAATATGTGTTGACGCATCATGATGGTGATCACTTTCGCAAATGGTATCGCAATACCCAATACAGGAGAAAACGAGAGTATTTAGAGAATCACAAAGATTCTTTAATACAAACTCACCTCTTTCGTCGGTTAGAGTAACCTTGTGCGTCCCGCGTGCTTGAACCGTTACAAAAGGTATAGGCTCTTTAGACTCTAGGTCTACAATTTTTCCGGAAGCTGAATAAGCACATTCACCCCTTTGCGCGCAGGTATTGTTATTAAAGCAAATACAAAGCATGCCTCCTAAGGCTACCGATTGCAAGATACCAGATACATTCTTCACCTTTAGGAATTCTGATGAGAGGCCTTTAATCAAACGTGGGTAAATAAGAGTGCAAAAATAAGCATTCTTACCTTATTGCAACGAGGTTGCAAGATTTTTATGAATCCATTGTTCAATGGGAGACAGAGATCAAGTATAATCAACAATCACTCCCGAAAATTCAAGAATGAATTTCCGGAAGTAGTGAATAGTAAAATCAGATGATAGACTTCAAATTAGTTTCTCATAAATGGTCGCGAAGAGATCCTTTGCTCATGTGTCACCTGTAGAATATAGGATCCCACTTCCAATCGTTGGACATTCAATCTATAGGTATTGCTGGCCTCGAGAACCATTCTACCATTCATATCGAACACTCTGATCAAGTCTGGGACCTCAGAGCTGTTTATTTGAATCCAATCAGAACTTGGGTTTGGAAATAGGTTAAAAAGTGGTTTCTGAGCATCATCAAATGATAAAGGCCCATTGGTGGTGAAATTATCGATGCAGAAATAGGCTGGGGTATTCATACCAAACTCACCGACATCAGATGACGTAAGCACAAAAATCAAACTATCTGCAGAACCAAACCCGCTGAGATCAACAAAAGTCCACTCATCAACGATGTAGTCCTGTGAATTGTCACTGAACGTAAAATCTGCTAAGTAAAACTCTATCGGTTCACCAGATGAAACGCCATCGACGTAAGCGTTTATAGTTAATAAGAAGAAATCCGGATCATTGCCCGTAAGGCCTCCAAACTTTTTGCTAAATGAATCTCCATTTAGCATGCTCAAATAGGCATAGGTGCTGTTGGTAATGTAAAAACCGTTCAATGCAGTTTCTCCGTCGAATGTGACGGCAGTTTCACCGGTAAGGTAGTTCTGAAAGGCAAGTGCATAATTGGTTGAAGCAAAACCTGAGCCTGTTATAGCGCTATACTGATTCATAAATCCAGGGGTAGTCACATCTGTTGTATTGGAAATGGCCCAGCCGCTCCAGTTGAACTCGGAGACAAATTCAGTAGGAAAAATGCCTTCACCAGAGGTAAACCCCCCAGAAAAGTCGCTACCATTGTTAAATGATTCTGGGTCGAGAACAATGTTTTCAAAGTCTGCAACCTCCTGGGCCGAGGCCATTAGGGCGAATGAAGAGAAGAAAAGTAGAATTTGATTTTTCATGGTTTGTGATTTGGTGATTGAAAATTAATGCGGAGTCCCGCTTGAAGATTTATGCCAGGCATAGGTCTTCTATCGATGACCACGTACTCGGCACTGTATAAGTTCATAATGTTTAAGAAGAAAGAGGATTGAAATGATGAATTGGTAATTGAAGCCCCTCTGACTTCAAGTCTTAGATCAGCGGTGTTGAATTCGGGAATTCCTTCGTTAACCCCTCTTGACTCATCCGTGTAGCTGTGTCGATAAGAGATAGACAAACCACTCCACGAAATCGAAAACCCTATAAAAGCTAATTGTTCAGGGGTGTACAGTAACTGCTCTCCCACGTCCATACCGGAGACATCTAGATTGCCTTCGTTGGTTGAAAGAATTCGGTCATAACCTCCTTCAAGAGACACTTTCCAAATAGATTTACTCCATTCTACCTGTAATCTAGACTCACCACCTCGACTCCATACCGCAGCAATGTTGGATGCAGACCAGAACCCGCTTTCGCCAGGATTCCACATGATCCAGTTGTCAATGTTGCGGTTATAAAATGTCTGGGAAGCTTTGAAAGAAAAGTCTCTTACTCTCTTCTGATAGTCTGCAGATACTTCCTGACTCCAACCACTTTCAGCTTTCAAGTCTGGGTTCCCACCAGGATTCCAGTATCTATCGTTTAAAGTGGGCAATCTGTAATTGCGGGAGGCCTTTGCATTTGCGGATAGTTCTTTCGACAGAAGCACCTCAACGCCGAACGAGGATGTTGGAACGACCAGATTTCCGTCTACTAATTCTTGCCTAAGGCTTGCTTGGAAATTCAGGAACTTACCGATGTATTCCCATATTCCGAATAGGGCATATCGATTTTCGAGCTGCAGATTTCTGTAATTTTCTGTAGCTGCTTCGGTCCGTATGAATGTCTGTCCGACAAGAAAGGAATGCCGCGAATTGAGTTTGTATTCTGCAGTTCCATCGAATAACCAGGTATTGAAAGAACTGGGACTTTCGAGAAGTATAATTGGATCTGCGTAGAAGATTGATTCGTCAAAGTATGCGGTGCTTACTTTGATTTTCCAACTGAAACTACTGTAATCGTAACCGATTTTAACCCTGGTTGCTTCATCCTTTTGATACGCCTCGCTTTTAAATTGAACATTGGTAGGTGGTATCTCTCGATAAGAATTCTGGTGCCAAAGATTTGCAGTCAATGCACTTTTATCATTTAGCTTCAAGCCAAAGTCTTGAGTGAATAATCGTTGAAAGAGCTGCGCATTGGGCTGCTTTCTTTCAAAATCATCACCGATTGTATAGATAAAATCATTTCTCGCCTCGCGGTACTCAAAAGCAGATATAGAGTAAAACTTCTCACCGCTATAGTAAGCGCTTAGATTCTGCCTAATTCTTCCAAAATCACCAAAGACAGACTCATAATTGACATCCAGTCCTTCATTAAAAGTGCGAACACTATTGAGCCCAATTACACCACCAATAGCTCCGCTTCCCCAAATTGATGAACCTCCACCTCGTTGTAACTCCACTCTACTGAATGAACCCATGGGAAGTAGACTCAAATCTAGCTGCCCCAGCATGGGACTGGCTATGGGAAGACCATTCCACAAAACGACTGTATGGCCGGCCGAACCCCCACGAATAGAAGAAGTAGCCAAACTGCCTAAACCGTATGATTTTATGTAGACACCATCTCTCTGAAGAAGCTCGGGTAAAGCCAAAGTTGGAACTTTTCTGAGCTCAGCTTTGCTCCACACATGACTTAGACTACCTGGTGTAAATGCACGAATTGTCCTCTCAATAACTTCCACCTCTGGAATAGAGACCACGGTATCAACCTGAGCTTTTGATTCAATGCAAAGGATGAACAAAAACAGCTGACAGAATAAACGTATATTGAGACTGGACACTTCCTTTTTGCATTTTATGCTCAAGCAAAAAAGAGAATGCAAAAACGTTGACTCCCAACGATTCTAGACCATCAGGAAAGGACATCTTTGAACATTGCTCTTTGTGCGAAAGCAAATTCAAGGCAATCAAGGAGGCATTCTGACTTGCAGCCTAGCGGCTACTTACAGTTGCGCAACAGTTCGTGATTTTCACACGATTTCCCTCTTTCAACCAGTATTCTTTTGGCAGCTTGATTACGCGATGGCAAAGGTAGCTTTTAAAGTACCATTCTTTTAACAAAAAGAAAAAATCAAACATTTTGTTGCATTTGATAAAAACAAATTGCCCTAAACAAACAGGCTCGAAACGCACTAGAAACTGACTATATTTGTATCAATTTTTTGAAGATTTTTGAATGAAAGTTATCATTGCGGGAGCGGGAGAAGTAGGATTTCACTTAGCTAAACTTCTCACAATCGAAGGTCACGCTCTCACGGTAATAGATAAAGACCCTGACGAACTCAAAAAAATTTCTCAGCACCTTGACCTAGAGGTATTAGAAGGTAGTTCCACATCCATTGGCACGCTCACCAGCGCAAAGGTTCAAAAAGCAGATTTGGTCATCGGAGTAACCAATAGTGAAGATGTCAATCTTACCACGTGTACCATTTCAAAACATTTAGGAGCCAAAAAAACAGTCGCTAGAATTTCGAATGTTGAGTTTCTCACAAGTAAAGAAAAGCTCGACATGAGTGAAATTGGCATCGACGAATTGATCTCTCCAGCATCCCTTGCAGCAAGAGAAATCAAACGCCTTTGCAAAGAGTCTGCCCTTACAGATTTCATTGACTTTGACAAAGGGAAACTCTCGCTCGTGGGCCTTAAAGTGGAGCACGACAGCTTGGTAGCAGGAAAGACTATTGAGGAATTAGCTCCTCTCAATGATGATCGAAATTTCATTACCACGGCAATTCTCCGAAATAACGAAACCATCATCCCCAATAAAGACAGCCGTTTTCTCATCAATGACCACGCTTATTTCTGCGCTAATCCCGAAGGGCTAAATAGAGTTCTTGAGGTCTTTAAAAAGGATAGACTAGAAATAAAACATATTATGATTCTCGGTGGAAGCTCTGTAGGCTACCACGCCGCCAGAGCATTGAGCAAAAGGTATCGAGTTAAATTAGTTGAACCGGAAAAAGAGCGTTGCCATAAGCTAGCCGAACAACTACCAGATACGCTAATTATCAATGCGGACGGAAGAAATGTAGATATTCTCGAAGAAGAAAATCTATCAGAGATGGATGCATTCATTGCAGTAACGGGAAATAGCGAAACAAATATCATTACAAGTCTCGTCGCCAAGAATCACGGGGTTGACAAAACGATTGCTCTGGTAGAAAACATGGATTATATCCACCTTTCTCAGAGTATTGGTGTTGATACTTTGATCAATAAAAAACTCATTGCTGCGAACTTTATCTTTCGCTACATACGACAAGGTGAGGTTCTTTCATTGACAAGCCTGCACGGAGCTGATGTGGAGGTTTTGGAATTTGAAGTCCCCGTTGGAGCGAAGATTATCGACAAGACAATTGGCGAAGTAAATTTCCCAAAAAACGCGGTAGTAGGTGGAGTTATAAGAAACGAAGTTGGCTATATCCCTGACAGCAATTTTGTGTTTGAAGAAAAAGACCATATCGTTGTACTCTCAAAGATGTCTTGCATCCACAAGGTCGAATCCTTATTCAAGTGAAGATAAACTTCATAGGAATCCTCAGTATTCTCGGCGTTTTGTTGATTATAAACGCTGGGCTCATGCTTCTTTGTATCCCATTTGCGCTCTACTTTCAAGACGGAACTTGGGTGAGTTGGATTTCTTCAGTTTGCGTCAGCGGATTGCTTGGAGCCGGTCTAAGGCTTTCCACGCTCAAGCACGAAAATCGCAAGAACATCAGAAAACGTGACGGTTACATCATTGTGACCTTGAGTTGGGTGGTTATGGCGCTGAGTGGCTCGGTGCCCTTTATTCTTACTGATTCTATCCCAGATTTCACCAATGCCTTTTTTGAGAGTATTTCTGGATTTACCACGACTGGTGCTACGATTCTCGATGACATCGAGAGTCTACCAAAAAGCATCCTTTTCTGGCGTAGCCTTACGCAATGGGTGGGTGGATTAGGGTTTATCGTTTTGGTAATCAGCATTCTACCATCACTAGGTATCGGAGGAATGCAGCTTTTCTTAGCCGAAGCTCCCGGAATCACCGCGGATAAGATTCAACCGAGAATTCAAGACACCGCAAAGCGTCTTTGGTTGCTTTACATAGGGCTAACGGTTGCGGAGATGATCATTCTCTTTATTGCTGGAATGAGCGGATTCGATGCAATTAATCATAGCCTCACCACCATGTCAACAGGTGGCTTCAGCACCAAACAGGCAAGTATAGCTCATTTTGGATCGCCTGTGATTGAGTATATCGTTACCTTTTTCATGTTCTTGGGCGGGACAAGTTTCGTACTCATCTACCTCGCCCTGAAGGGAAAATTTAGCGGCATTCTCAAAAACGAGGAATTCAAGGTTTACCTGGGATTGACAGTTGTTTTGACATTGGTAGTAAGTGTCATCTTAATGTTTAGAAATGATCTTCCGCTAGAACAAGCATTTAGAGAAAGCGTATTTCAAATTGTAGCCGTTCTCACGACCACAGGATACGCGACGGCAGACTTCACCGTTTGGGGGGGAAGTGTTGCATTGATCTTCTTCACGCTCATGTTCATTGGAGGATCCGCAGGTAGCACCGCCGGAGGAGTGAAAATCGTAAGACACTTGATGATCGCAAAAAATTCCATTATTGAATTCAAACGACAATTACACTTATCAGCAATTATCCCAGTGCGATTTAACGGCAAGGCAGTGGCTCACGAAATCACCAGAAACATTTTGGCTTTCGTGATCATTTACCTTACCATTTTTGGAATCTCATCGGTAGCCTTGAGCTTGCTAGGTTTAGATCCACTGACCGCTATGGGATCCGTTGCGACTAGTCTGGGTAACGTTGGCCCTGGATTGAATGAAACGGGACCAGCCTTTACATTTTCGCAGGTACCATCTATTTGCAAGTGGATTTTAGGAGCTTTGATGGTGATTGGTCGGCTTGAAATCTTTACTGTCTTAATCATTTTCACCGGCTATTTTTGGAGAGACACATGATTGAAGCAGCAATATTCGATATGGATGGTCTGCTCATCGATAGTGAACCTTTTTGGCGAAGAGCGGAAATGACAGTTTTTAATACTGTAGGAATAAACCTCTCTGAGGCTAATTGCCGTGAAACGATGGGATTTAGATTGAATGAAGTAGTGGACCTTTGGTATTCGCGTTTTCCTTGGACGGGAAAGTCCAAAAAGCAGATAGAATTTGAAATTCTGGACAGTGTAAAAGAGCTTATCCAGTCAGAAGGAGAACCCCTACCTGGCATATATGACACCATTGAGCTATGTAAGAAACTCAATCTAAAAACTGCAGTGGCTTCCTCTTCGGCTATGGTATTAATTGAAGCTACAGTCGATAGACTTGGAATCAGAAATGAATTCGACACTCTACAATCAGCAGAGAATGAAGAATTTGGAAAACCTCATCCCAGCGTTTTCATCAAGACAGCTCAAAGATTAGGTGTTCGACCGGAAAACTGCATAGTCTTCGAAGATTCCTTTCACGGAATGGTGGCTGGGCTTGCCGCCAAGATGAAGGTTATTGCTGTTCCAGAGGAAAGCTCCGATCGTTTTTTAGCGGCTCACTCAATACTCAATTTCTTGGATTCCAAAAGGGTCAAAACCTTTATCGAAAACAACTAACTTTTCCCGAAAATCAGCGTATACCAAAGACTATGCGCATTATTGTCATCCTGATATTTTCTCTGCCAATATTCTGTTTTGGCCAGGAGCTCAATGCCTTAAAAAAAGCAGAATTACTTTACGAAAATGGTGACTACAGAGAAGCAATACTCCTCCTTGAGGATATCATCAAAGAGGATGAGACAAGTTTTGAAGCGCTTCTACTACAGGGTAACTGCTTCCAGAAAGAAGAAAAGTTTGTAGCCGCAATACAATCATACGAAAAGGCCGAATCCCTGAAGGAGGAGTCAGCATTGCTAAATGCAAATTATGGCGCGGCCTTTTTGAATCTCAATCAATTTGAGAAGGCGAAAGACCGTCTAAAAACTGCCTTGAAACTCGATTCGGATTTACCCGAAGCTCATTATTTCATGGGAAATATAGACTATTTCGATTTTAAAACCACCTCGGCATTGAAGCACTATTCAAAAGCACTGAAGTTAAGACCAGAATACCGTGATGCCTTGTATATGAGAGCCGCTGCCAATGCTGAAATGGGCAATTATGATCTGGCTTTAAAGGACTATGAGAAAGTGCTAGAACTTGATCCCAATTTGGAACTTGCAAAATACAACATGGCGGTGATTCTTATTACGAATGAGGAATATGGCAGAGGTATCAAACTCTTAGGTGAAGTAAATCCGCATAAATTGCCCAATCCAAAAGACTTTTATTACTACCAGGGAGAAGCTCTTTATTTCTCTGGCAGGAAGGAGGAGTCATGCGAGCTATACGCCAAAGCCGGTGAAATGGGCGATAGCGAAGCCATGGACATCTACACAAAATTCTGTCTGAGCGGCAAAGAGCGAAAAGAGGAAAAGCCCGAAAAGAGGGTGATAAGAATGGCATTTTAATATTTTGCGTAAGCACTTAGCAGCCAATCTTCTATCCTTTTTCGAATCTCTGCCCCAGTTAGATCGTAATTATTAATCATAATGGCGAAGGCCAATTCCCGCCCTGAATATGTATTCAGAATTCCTGCGAAAGCTTTGACATTTTTCATCGACCCTGATTTAAGTCTAATATTTCCTGCAAGATTATTGTTGTAGCCAAACCACCTTGCCGTACCCTCTTTGCCCGCTAGGGGTAGTTTGTCCAATAAATATGTCTTCGTAAGATCTTTGGACCTCAGCTTGAGCAAAAGCTGTGCAATCTGACCGGCCGATACTGCGGTAAATCTAGAAAGTCCGCTGCCATCGTAAAAATAAAAGTTAGAATTCTCTCCCCAGACTTCCTTCAGATAGTCTTCAAGAGCTTCTTTTCCACCTTCAATTGAGGCATCACCTTTCTTGGCACCAAGCTGCAAAAGCAAACCTTCGGCAATGAGATTGTCGCTTTTAAGATTCAGATAGGCTACCATTTCCCCAAGGGTGATGGACTGAATTGAGCCCACTGTTTGTAAGGTTATTGGTTCACGAAACTGATTGATCTCTGATTTGTAGCCAATGGATTGAATTCCGCTTTCTAAGAGAGCTTCGTGAAGATGAAAAGCCGCAAATAAAGCCGGGTCCGGAATACTTCCTTTTATGACAAAACGATCCCTCCCTAAAGGAAGTGTTCCTCTAATTATTCGCTTCGATTCTAATGGAGAACCAAAAATATAGGCTTGATCCGATTGAATCTTGCTTGACTTTACTTCTGATTGGATCCGTAAACCAGGAACTTCCGGAAACACCTTGAGGACTTTAGCTTCACTCCCCGGTTCGTTAGGAGTAGAAAAGCTCACGAAATATGTATTGTCATTGATATTTAATCCATGAATTCCTGAACCGTAATAGTTGCCCATATCTTCCCAAGCTCTACTCCCCGGGATTGTTGGGCCTTTCAAGTGAGCGCCATTCCCGACAATATATCCAGTAATGGAGTCAATTCCCGCTTCCTTTACCATGCTGAGAAAAGAGTCCATAACCTCATCAAGGTCTGAACCGAAATGATTAGATCCTAAAGTTGGATCACCTGAGCCAACTATAATTAAGTCTCCGTATAAAACCCCTTCCCTAAGCTCACCCGAATAGACCAAAGAAGTAGAAAAGCGAAAGTCTTCTCTAAGTGCTTCAAGCGCTCCACTCGCAGTTGCTAATTTCCAGAGAGAAGCCGGACAAAGCAGAACATCTTTTTGAAATGACTCCAATTCCTCTTCCGTGATTACATCAACCAAGATTCCTGAAATTGAAGAACCACGTAGCGCGTTGTCAGCGACTAGCCGCTCAATTTGACTAAATGTCGCATTAGTAAAAAGCATGAGCAGGATAAAAACCAAAGATCTCGGTATGTTCATTGTGAATTTCTTTCTAAAGTACTAATGCAAAAAGAATAGCATTTCGTATACATTCGACTTCGTAAAAGAAACGTTTTGTGCGGAATTGCTGGCATATGGAGTAGAGAAGATATTTCACCTTCGAGAAAAAAATCTCTTGAAAGGGCCTTGATTTCTATGGCCAAAAGAGGGCCTGACGCCCAAGGTGTAGTAACTCAATCTCGCTGCTGGTTTGCACATAGAAGACTATCGATTATCGACACTTCCAACCTTTCCAATCAGCCAATGGTCAGAGGGGACTACTCGATTACTTTCAACGGAGAGATTTACAACTTTCGGGAACTTCGGGAAGACTTGAAAAGAAAAGGAAGAACTTTTCAAACCGAAGGAGACACTGAGGTACTCCTCATCGGATTGATCGAAGAAGGGGTGGACTTCCTTAAAAAAGTAAATGGCTTTTTTGCCTTTGGTTTCTATCAAGCATCCACCAACCAGCTTATCCTTGGAAGAGATCGTTTTGGGATCAAACCACTCTGCTATTGCTTAACAGAGCAAGAGGTGGTTTTTGGAAGCAGCCTAGGAACGATTACACCATTTTTAGATCGTCGAAACATCGACTTGGACAGCCTCTCACTTTATTTGAGTTTTAGTTATATCCCTTTTCCAAAAACCATACTGGAAGGTGTAAATAAGCTAGAGCCAGGTATCGCCATGATTATCAATAAAGAGGAATCCAAGAAGGTGGAGTACTATAAAATCAATAATCTTCCTCGATCTAGCGACTCATTCAAAACGGCCAAAAAGAAAGTAGCAGAATTGCTTTCAACTTCGGTAGAACGACGCATGGTGGCTGACGTTCCTGTAGGTACTTTTTTAAGTGGTGGTGTAGATTCTTCCATCATTACACTTTTAGCTTCTCAACAAAAATCTAATATCCCCGCTTTTTCTATTGGTTTTCCAGACCAACCTTATTTTGACGAAAGTGAAAAAGCAAGAAAAACCGCGAAATATCTCGGAATAGAGCACCACACTATAAATGTCACTGAAAATGACCTCGAGCAACATTTAGAAGAGATTCTAGATTCATTGGACGAGCCCTTTGCCGATTCCTCTGGAATATTGGTAAATCTCCTTTCAAGATTTGCCCGAACAAAAGTCAAAGTTGTCCTGAGCGGTGATGGTGCAGATGAATTGTTTGGCGGATACAACAAGCACAGAGCTTTGCTAAGATCGCTCGATACAGGGATTTCCAATGACATATTAAAACTCGGCTCTGGCTTATTTCAAAACCTCCCTAGCTCCAGAAATCACCAACTATTTAACCAATTACGAAAGGTAAAGAGATATTCTAATGGCTTAAAGCTCAGCTTTAAAGAAAGATATCTAGAGTGGGCAAGATTTACCAGACAAGAGGAAGTAAGCAAATTACTCAATTGTAGATTTAACTCACCTCATTCGACTCAACTGGGATTCGTGATTGAGGATCTGAAGGAGAATGAGTTCAATTCAGTACTTGCAGCAGATTTTAGCCTTGTCCTGCCCAATGACATGCTAACGAAGGTTGATATTATGAGTATGCACAATAGTCTCGAAACACGTGTACCATTCTTAGATCACGAATTAGTTGATTATGTGTTTAGCTTGCCCGCCTCGTATAAATTAAGTCTTAAATCTGGCAAATCAATCCTCAAAGCAGCTTTTTCCGAAAAGTTCCCAAGTGGCTTTTTTGATTCATCAAAGAAAGGTTTTGAGGCACCTTTGACTGTCTGGTTCAAAGGACCTTTAAAGACCAAAATTGACAAGTTATTTTCGAAAGAAATAATAGAGGAGCAAAATCTATTTAACTATGGTAGAATCCAATCATTGATCAAAAAAGTTAATAGCCATTCTCCAGGTGATACACCACATACTGTTTGGGCCTTGCTTCTTTTCCAGCACTGGTATTATCGATTTATTTCGGGAGAGAATCAACTAAATTAAAATCGTCGACACGATAAAAATGCCAAAAATCCTTAGAATCATAAACCGTTTTAACCTCGGGGGGCCAACATACAATGCTGCATATCTTACACGATATATGCCTTCGCATTATGAGACAATGTTGCTAGGAGGGATGAAGGACGAGACCGAAGATAGCTCCCAATTTATAGTTGAAAATCTTGGAATAACGCCGGTTGTCATCGATGAAATGCAGCGTGAAATAAATCTCAAAAGAGACTACGCCGCATTCAAGCAAATCAAAAAAATCATCCAAGACTTTAAACCAGATATTGTACACACCCATGCATCGAAACCAGGAGCATTAGGCCGTTGGGCTGCTCATCAAATGGGAGTTAAAGTGATTGTACACACATTCCACGGCCATGTTTTTCACTCCTATTTTAATCCGGCAAAAACGAAGTTCTACAAGCATCTAGAAAGAAAACTAGCCTCGGTCAGTACTAGAATTATTGCCATCAGTGAAAAACAGAAACAGGAGCTTTCCGAAGAACACAAAATTTGCGAAGCCGGAAAAATAGAAGTAATACCGCTTGGATTTGATTTAGATAGGTTTCAAAAAGGTATTGCTAAAAAAAGAGAAGTGTTTAGAGAGGAATTCTCTTTGCAAAAGGACGATGTGGCGGTATCAATTGTTGGCAGACTAGTTCCTATAAAAAATCATGAGCTTTTCTTCGATGCGATAAAATGGGTAATTCCTCGACTCGATAAAAGAATAAAAGGATTTGTAGTTGGGGACGGAGAGTCAAGAATTCACCTTGAACACTATTGCAGAAAAATAGGACTATCATTTAGCGATAATTCAGACGATAATGTAGATATCTACTTCACGTCTTGGGTTAAAAATGTAGATTATGTAAATGCAGGCTCAGATATCATTGCCTTAACCTCTAAAAACGAAGGCACTCCAGTGAGTTTGATAGAAGCTCAAGCGAGTGATACACCGATTGTTAGCACTCGTGTTGGAGGAATTGAGGATGTTGTAATTTCAGGTAAAACGGCTTTACTAAGTCACCTCGACAGACCAGACCAGTTTTTTGAAAACCTCCTAAAACTATCTGACAACAAGTCAATGAGAGACACTTTTGGAGAACAAGGCTGGAGCTTTGTGAAAGACAAATTTCACTATAAGCGGTTGGTCAATGATGTTACCAAATTTTACGATAAACTGTTGGTATAATTTTAATACTTTCGACGATAAGAACAGCATGAAATTCCCCCAATGAGAATTACTCTCAAATTAATTGCTTTTAGCCTGTTATTGGGCAGTTGTACAGTTAACAAAGATCTTCTATTCAAGACTCCTACAGACTACGCCTACGACACGGTTCCTGACACCGTGAATGTTGAGGTAGTGATTGCTCCTAACAACCTTTTGACTTTCAATTTTTTTACCGGTAACGGTCATATATTGGTTGAGCAGGCTATTGGGAACGGAATTTTAAGTGGAGGTGTACAGAACAATCAAAACATGCTCAACCCGAGGAACCAGATCAACTATTTAGTCAATGAAGACGGGACTGTGAAGCTACCGGTTTTAGGAAGGGTAAAGCTGGATGGACTGAGTTTGCGTGAAGCCGAGGACAAACTCGAAAACTTATACTCTGAATTTTATAACGATCCCTTTGTGCTACTTCGGGTTGAAAATAACAGGGTAATTGTCTCCCCGGGAGCTGGCGGAACGGCACAAGTAATCACTTTAATTAATGCCAACACTACTTTGATGGAGGCTCTAGCGATGGCAGGTGGTGTAAATGATAGAGGTAATTCCAGTCAAATTAAATTACTCAGGGAGAATAGAGAGTCAGGGGAGCGAGAGATTTATTTGATTGATCTGAGCACCATTGAGGGCATTGAAAATGCAGATATGATCGTACAGGCTAACGATATAATATATGTAGAACCTCTGCCATTGATTGCCAGAGAGCTGGTTCAAGAAATTGCGCCAATCATCACCCTGATTACAACGGCTGCCCTTCTAATTACTTTAGTGAACGCTCAATAAGGCAATGTACAACGAGGATATATCCAAGCTAAACAGCAACTTTGACAGCTACAAGGAGAGGCTCACCAATTTCAGTAATGAGTTTGAATTAGGATTATTTATTCACATCCTCAGACGAAACTTACTGTTGGTAGTCGTTCTCATAACCATCGCTAGCGTATCCTCACATCTTTACTTAAGATATACATCGCCCGTTTACGAAGCCAAAACCATCATTCAGCTCAGCAATAGTGACAATGCTAAGCGAGTGCTTAATGTCAATCAAATTTATGAGGATAATAGCATACTCGCCGAGATCGAATTAATGCGATCAAAGCTTCTCATAGAGAGGGTGGTAAAAAAACTTCCTCTGAAAATTACTTATTTCGAAAAAGGAGAGATACTCACCGACCAGAGGTATCCAAATTCTTCTTTCCTAGTGGATATTGAGGCAATCACTGATTCTTCCATCATGGATTCTCCAATATTTGTAGAGTTTGATGATGATGGCACCTATATCTTGAGATCTAGCGAACGACAATTAGGGAAAAAAAATAAAATCGGTATCCCTGCCAAGAACCGATTTTTCTCATACACACTTCAACTGGCAAATCAATCTCACTTTGATAGAGTAAAAGAAGGGGAATTAGAATTTTACTTCATACTAAATGATCCGCAAACATTGGCTAATCAATTTAGCCGTCAGCTAGGAATCAAAATTCTCAACAATACGGCAAAAACAATTGAAATAAGCCTGAGAAATAATAATCAAAGTCTTGCAAAAGACTTTGTGGTAAATCATGCAGAAGAGTACATCAAATTTGAATTGGAAAATAGAGAGAAAAGTGCAACCAGTATAATTCGCTTCATTGACACCCAACTTGACACAGTTTACGGAAATCTCAGGAACTCGGAACTCACACTAAATACCTACAAAAAGGAAAACAGAATCTCTAATCTGGATAATCTGTCAACATTGTATTTCGATTTTTTCCGAGAATTTGAAAACGAGATGGTAGAGCTTGAACTCGAAGAGAGCATGCTCGAACAAGTCATCAGCACAATTGAGTCAGATTCAGAAGTAGATGTCTACAGCATGATTCCAGTATTAACTGGAACCAAGTATGAATCGGCTATTTCTTCTTTGCTTGAGAGCTTAAGAAATCTTCTCGTAAGCAGAGAAGAAATCCAATTTGATCTAAAAGAAGGATCCAAAAGACTCGAACAATTAGACTATAGCATTGGCATTCAAAAAAAACTCATTATCGAAAGCATTGAATCGGCGATGGAAAAGATTCAAAAACGAAAAGAGTTTATTTCGGCAAAAATTAATGAATATGAAGCTGATTTCGGTAAGCTCCCTCAAAAAGAACTTGAGTTAGCCAGACTCAAAAGAATCTTCGATATAAATGAAAAATACTACACACTTCTATTAGAAAAGAAAACAGAATACAGAATCTCCCAAGCGGGATATGTACCGGAAAATCGAATTTTAGAAAGACTTATTGCACCTAAAGCTCCAATATCTCCAAAGAGAAGCCTAATATCTTCAAGTGCGATAGCAGGAGCCCTTTTATTGAGTCTCGTAATAATTGTAATTAAGTATCTCATGCACTCAAGGATCACTTCACTGAGTGAAATCACAAAGCTTTCTAACGCAGAGATTACGATCCTTGGAATGATCCCAAAGTATAAAAAGGACATCCCAACCTCTCAATTACTCATAGACAAGAGCCCTAAATCCATGATTTCTGAATCGTTTAGGAGTGTCCGCACGAATATTCAATTCATGGGGCAAGAGAAATCTACGGATGAACCCCGCGTGATTGCAATAACCTCAACAACTTCAGGTGAGGGCAAAACGTTTGTTGCCATAAATTTAGCGGGGATTATTGCGTACTCTGGACAAAGGGTAATCGTCTTGGATCTTGACATGAGAAAGCCTAAAATTCACATAGGTTTTGATGTAGATAATTTGCAGGGAATGAGCACTATTCTCATTGGAAAACATCAAATCGATGACTGCGTGCTTAATAGTAAAGTCGAGAATCTAGATTTCATCACTGCTGGTCCCATACCACCAAATCCAGCTGAGCTCATTTTAGGGAAGAGAATGAAGGAAGTAATCCGCAAATTGAAAGAGTCATACGACACTATTATCATTGATAACCCTCCTGTTGGATTGGTAACGGATGGCATACCTATGATCAAAGAAGCAGATTACCCCATCTACATTTTCAGGTCAGATTTCTCGAAAAAACAATACGTGCAGATGGCCGACCGATTAATCAATGAAAATAACCTCCATAACCTTTCAGTCGTCCTCAATTGTGTCGATGTGGAACGCAATAAATATGGGTATAGCTATGGATATGGGTATGGATATGGATACGGTTACGGTTATGGATACGGTTATGGCTATTATGAAGATGGAAAGAAAGAAAAACAGTCCCTTTCCAAAAAACTTTTTGGGCGTCAATGAAAATAATCCAAAGCCAAATTAAAGGAGTATTTACTCTTGAACCTCAAATATTTCAAGATGAGAGAGGCTACTTTATGGAGAGCTACAACGATAAGTCTTTTTCTCGCATTTCGGGTTTAAATATTTCGTTTGTACAGGATAACGAATCCAAGTCGAATAAGGATGTTCTCAGAGGGCTCCACTTTCAGATCCCTCCATACGCACAGGATAAACTTGTCAGGGTCATAAAAGGAAGTGTCCTCGATGTTGCTGTAGATATTAGGACTGGTTCGCCCACTTTTGGAAAATATGTTACCGAATTACTTTCCGAACAAAACAAAAAGCAGTTCTTCATTCCTAAAGGTTTTGCCCATGGATTTTTAGTCCTAGAAGACCAGACCATCTTTTCTTATAAATGCTCTAATTTCTACCACCCTCAATTTGAAAGATCGCTGAAATGGAATGATCCAGAAATAAACATTGAATGGAAAAATTCAAAGCCAATGCTCTCTGAGAAGGATCGAGAGATTGACGCTTCCTTAAGTGATTTCAAGGACGTTTTTACCTAATCGCAATGAAAGACACCTCATACTACATTATATTCTACAGTCTGTTTTTTGTTGGAATGACAGTATTTGGCCTGCTCATAAATAGTATTTTACTGAGGTTCGTAAAAACGCTTGGCACAAAAAATCAAGAAGGAGCTACGGTTCGCTGGAGCGCCCAAACAAAACCAGCAATTGGCGGCTTATCTTTTTTTATCATTTTTCTCTCTAGTCTTTGTATCTGTCTATTTTTTTACGACTATCAAGATGTTATCAGCGAGCCTCAGATCCCTGGTCTTCTGCTCAGTGCAGGACTTGGATTTCTTATGGGACTCACGGACGACGCATACAATACAAGACCGATACTAAAATTCAGTATACAGCTGCTTTGTGGCGCTATTTTAGTAATCACTGGCTCATCAATACAGATATTTGAAAGCCAATGGATCAATTACATTCTGACCATTTTTTGGGTAGTTGGTATCATGAATTCCATCAATATGCTCGATAATATGGATGGAATCGCTGCTTCAGTAGCAAGTTTTATTCTGGCAACCCCACTTGTATCCATGATTGCATCTCATAATTATGCGGATGTCAATTTTATGCTAATGGTAGGAATATTGGGTTCTTTGATTGCCTTCCTATTTCACAATTGGAATCCGAGCAAAATGTTCATGGGTGATACTGGAAGTCAATTCTTGGGGGTCATCTTGGCTTATATTGGCATTAATTACTGTTGGAATGTTGGCGACAATCCTACCCCCTCTCAAGGATGGTATAGTTTGGCAGCATTGCTCACTATTTTCATACTACCCATTTCTGACACGATAACTGTAACTATCAATAGGCTCAGAAGAGGTCAATCACCATTTGTAGGAGGTAAAGATCACACAACTCACCATTTGTCTTACAGAGGATTTTCCGATTCGCAAGTGGCAAAATTATTCGTTATTATATCGGCATTATCAGTTTTACTATACACTCTATTCCTTATCCATATTGAACCTGCTGATTACCTTATGATCGGAGCGTATCTTTTCTACTTCTTGGCCGTATTTTTGATACTTTTCGCCCTGACCGAAATCAATAAAAGGAGAGGAATAAAAGATCACTAACCGATGAGCAAGGGATTACTAAAAGCACTTAAAATATTGGCGTTAATAACATTCGTAGCTTCAGTCATTGGCGTTTCGTGGACTAACGCGGCCTTTAAATCGGCAAGTGATGATCCCGATATTAGTTACAGAGAATACTTTAACCAAAATTACAAAATCTTCAGCTTGAGCGAACCTGAAGGTTTGCTCTTTGCTGAAGAAGAAGTTCCCCTCCAGATAATCGATGTAAAAGAGAAGCTCGATCAAGAGCTCCTTATAAACACGTATTGGCAGTCTCAAACCCTGCTTTTTCACAAAAGAGCAAATCGATGGTTCCCAGTTATTGAACCTATCCTTAAAAAAAATGGTGTCCCGGATGATTTTAAGTATTTGGCCGTGATAGAAAGCGGTCTTAAGGATGTAGTTTCACCTGCTGGTGCAACTGGTTTCTGGCAATTTTTGAAGAATACTGGGCGCGACTACGGGTTAGAAATCAATAATGAAGTAGACGAGAGATATCATGTAGAAAAAGCCACCCAGGCAGCCTGTCTCTATCTGAAAGAGGCTTACGAAAAGTATGGGAGTTGGAGTATGGCGGCAGCCAGTTATAACATGGGAATATCAGGATTGGATAAGCAAGTAGAACGTCAAAGAGTAAGCAACTACTATGACTTGCTTTTGAACCCTGAAACGGGAAGATACCTGTATCGTATACTTGCCATCAAGGAAATCCTAAGTAAGCCTGCACAGTACGGATTTCATTTTAGACCACAAGATCTTTACCCTCCATTTGAGACTAAGGTGGTCAAAATTGATTCAAACGTTAATGACTTTGCAGTCTTTGCAAAAGAAAATGGAATTAATTACAAAATTCTCAAGATTTTAAATCCATGGCTGAGAGATAAATTCCTCACGAATTCTGCTCGTAAGGAATATGAAATAAAGCTTCCAGCCAGCAAGGCTCAAGGTCTTGTTCCATGGGTTGAACAAAAAGCCAATTCGGACACTTTAGATTCCGAATCTTTTAGTGAATAAATCCTTGGAAATCACCCCCACGCCGGAAAGTGAAAATGTAGAAGTACTGGGTGCCAGAGTGCACAACCTTCAAAACATCGAC
The DNA here is from genome assembly GCA_022448105.1 of Flavobacteriales bacterium. GTDB lineage: Bacteria > Bacteroidota > Bacteroidia > Flavobacteriales_D > Cryomorphaceae > JAKVAV01. Next base: position 183,228 of record JAKVAV010000006.1, read on the forward strand.
GTAAGTATTCCTAGAAACAAGCTTGTGGTTATCACAGGACTAAGTGGCAGCGGTAAATCATCACTAGCCTTTGACACCATTTACGCCGAGGGGCAACGGAGATATATCGAAACGTTCTCCGCTTATGCTCGCCAATTTCTGGGGAGCATGGAAAGGCCAGATGTAGACAAAATCTCAGGCCTGAGCCCGGTAATTAGCATTGAACAGAAAACGATTAGCAAGAGTCCCAGATCAACAGTTGGTACAATAACTGAAATCTATGATTTTCTAAGATTGCTCTATGCTAGAGTCTCTGACGCATACTCCTATAAGACCAACGAAAAGATGGTTAAATATGGCGAAGATCAAATTGTAGATCTCATCACAAGCTCTTACGAAGGAGAAAAAATTGCGGTTTTAGCGCCAATAATCAAAGGCAGAAAAGGACACTACCGAGAACTCTTCCAGCAAATCTCAAAACAAGGTTATGTTCGAGTCAGGGTCGACGGTAAAATAACCGAGATTACCCCAGGCATGAAGTTAGACAGATACAAACTTCACGATGTCGAGGTAGTCATAGACCGCCTATTAGTCACTGAAAAAGACAAACAAAGACTGCGTCAAAGCCTTAACACAGCAATGAATATGGGCAAAGGGTCTTTGGTGGTCATGAATTGGGACACTGAAAAGGTGCAGCATTTAAGCAGAAATCTGATGTGTCCTACTACGGGTATCTCCTACCCTGATCCTGAACCTAATTTGTTTTCATTCAATTCTCCTTACGGGGTTTGTAAATCTTGCAATGGAATTGGAGAGGTGAGTGAAGTAGATCGGAACAAAATAATTCCAGACAAGAAAAAGTCCATAAAAAAAGGAGGGATCGCTCCACTGGGATCCTACAAAAACAATTGGATTTTTAGACAGGTGGACGGCTTGCTTCGCAAATACGAATACAGCCTTGATACTCCTGTTTCGGACATTGATGATGAGCTAATCGACAAACTGCTCAACGGAACGAACGAAACGGTAAAAATAGATAGCTCTGCCGGGGGAAGTGAATACAATATCAATTTCGAAGGCATCATCAACTTTATAACCCGACAAGCAGACGAAAATACTTCTCGTCCAATCCAAAGGTGGGTGAGTAGTTTTATGAATCAAATCAAATGCCCTGTTTGTGGCGGAACGAGACTCAGAGAAGAAGCATTGTATTTTAGACTCGATGGCAAGAACATTGCCGAAGTTTCAACCTGGGGAATTAACAGATTTGATGAATGGATTAATTCCTTAGAAGAAAAGCTAGAACCGAATCAGCAGATAATCGCGAACGAAATCTTGAAAGAGATAAAAAATAGGTCAGGCTTCTTAATAGATGTCGGGTTGAGCTATCTTTCTCTCGACCGAAGTGCCAAAACTCTCTCTGGAGGCGAAGCCCAACGAATAAGGTTAGCCACACAGATTGGTTCAAAGTTGGTCGGAGTATTGTACATACTTGACGAACCTAGTATTGGACTCCACCAGAGGGACAATAACAAACTCATTGACTCACTTTGCAGCTTAAGAGATGTAGGGAACAGTGTCATTGTGGTTGAACATGACAAAGATATGATCATGGCTGCAGACCACCTTATCGATATCGGCCCTTTCGCAGGAATTCACGGGGGTAAAATTGTAAGTGAGGGACCAGTATCCAAGGTACTAAAATCTAAGTCCTTAACCTCCGAGTACCTATCTGGAATTAAGGAAATTGCCATCCCAGAAAAGAGAAGGCGAGGTAACGGAGAAAAAATCATGCTCACCGGTGCTTCAGGGAATAATTTGAAAAGGGTGAACGCGTCCTTCCCTCTCGGCACCTTTATTTGTGTTACAGGAGTTTCTGGAAGCGGAAAATCAACGCTAATCAATCATACCCTCTACCCTATCCTAAATGCCCATATATATAGAGGGGTAAAAAAGCCGCTTCCTTTCAAATCTATAAAGGGGCTCGAGCATATTGACAAAGTAATAGAGATTGACCAATCACCAATCGGGCGAACACCAAGGAGCAATCCTGCTACCTACACCGGTGTCTTCACTGATATCAGAAATCTGTATGCAGAATTGCCTGAAGCAAAAATTCGAGGGTATAAAGCTGGCCGATTTTCCTTCAACACAGCAGGAGGACGCTGCGAGATGTGCAAAGGAGCCGGAGTTCGAACTATTGAAATGAATTTTTTACCTGATGTTTATGTTCAATGTGAAGCTTGTGAAGGACGGCGCTACAACAGAGAAACTCTAGAAGTAAGATTTAAAGGGAAATCTGTGAGTGATGTACTTGACATGACCATCCAAACAGCAGTGGAATTCTTTGAAGACCATCCTAAGATTAATTTAAAGCTTAAGACTCTAAATGATGTTGGACTTGGATATCTTACTCTTGGTCAACCAAGTACCACACTATCAGGAGGAGAAGCGCAGCGGATAAAATTAGCAGCAGAGCTGAGCAAAAAAGGCACTGGACAAACGTTCTATATACTTGATGAACCTACAACTGGACTCCACTTTGAAGATATTCGATTACTCCTACACGTCCTCAATCGTCTCGTCGATCAAGGAAATACGGTATTGGTAATTGAACACAACCTCGACGTTGTAAAAGTCGCAGACTATATTGTAGATTTAGGCCCCGAAGGCGGTGAAGCTGGCGGTGAAATTATAGCAAAGGGCACCCCGGAGCAAATCATAAAAAAGGGAATAGGACATACTGCCAAATATTTAAAATTCGAAATGCTATGACTACTAACGATGACAAACGAATAAAGAGAGCTTTCAAACCCAAGTCTTGGAACGAAACAAAAACAAATGATAGTTGGGCTATCTTCAAAATCATGTCAGAATTCGTTGATGGTTTTGAAAAATTATCGAGGATAAAACCATGTGTTTCTATTTTTGGATCTGCAAGATTCGCCGATGACCATCCTTCTTACATTGCCGCAGAAGAAATAGCTTATCAGTTAAGTCAAAATGGCTACGGTGTTGTTACAGGTGGTGGACCCGGAATTATGGAAGCTGGGAATAAAGGAGCCAATAGAGGTGGAGGAGATAGTGTAGGTTTGAATATCGACCTTCCTTTTGAGCAGCAGGGAAACCCTTACATCGACAAAGATAAGCTCATAGAGTTTGATTACTTTTTTGTACGTAAAGTAATGTTTGTTAAATATTCTCAAGGGTTTATTGTAATGCCAGGTGGTTTTGGCACGCTTGATGAACTGTTTGAAGCCCTAACTCTTATCCAAACTGGAAAAATTGGCCGATTCCCAATTATACTTTATGGAGAAGAGTACTGGTCCGGACTGCTCGATTGGATAAAAAACACTCTTCTGAACCAATACGAATCAATCAGCGCAAAAGATTTGGATCTTTTCAGGGTAGTTAACTCTCCAGAAGAGGCTGTGGGTCACATTGATGCATTCTACCAGAAGTACATGCTGAAGCCCAATTTCTGACGTAGTCTAACCAGTCTGATTTCAACAAATTTCTGTTTGAAAAATGGAAATATCCCGTCTAGAGAGGCTCTGCTATTGAATAGCTTTGTTTAAAAGGCTATTTTTTAAGGGATACTTCAGACAATATGGCGCGATCACTATTTATTGGATTTCAAATATTGGGCTTGCTGCTCTTCACACTAGGTCAGAGAGAGGAGGTGAAAATTGAGCATAATCCACCTATATTGATGGCCCCTGGAGAAGAAGCTTTAGTCACAGTGGAATTTGACAAATCAGATGTCAAAGGATTTGCCAAGTATCAGATCAATGTAAGTGAAGGAATTACACTTGAAGTAGTAGAATCTGCTGGAGCTTCATTTACCTTCAATAATGGAAAAGGTAAATTCATCTGGATGGCTCTACCTGTGAATGAGGAGTTTTCCATTTCATACAGAGTGATCGCAAATGAAAATGCATATGGCGCAAAATCAATGGACTGCCGCTTTTCATACATCTACGAAAACGAACGAAAAAATAGTGATCTACCAAAACATATTATTAACATTGGTGAGGGAGAAGTGTTAATGGCCGACAATGGAGAAGAACCTCTACTGCCAACAACTTCTATTCAAGATACCTACGCGAGTGGGGAAAGAACTATTGCTTCTGAAGGGGTCAATCAATGGAGAGTAACTCTAGAACTTCAAAAAAATGGCCTTACTGGATTTGCTAAAGTCGAGGAAAATATACCAGAAGGTTATACTGCCATTGATCTAAAATCCAGTGGTGCCGTTTTCAATTCCATGGATAATGTAATCAAATACATCTGGTATGATATACCAGAGAGCAATAAAATCATACTATCCTACAAATTGCTCCCGGTAATGCTAACCGGAGGCGATGAGCCGAATATTAACGGCACTTTCAGCTACCTAGTGGGAGAGGAGACGACTGAGATCCCAATAATTTCTTCCATAGATTTGATGGTTGAAAATCAGCCTAGGGATACAGCAGGGGCGGAGGTAATTGGCACAACGGACTCAGAATTGGCGAATGTGCCTGAAATTTCTCCAGAGCCGCTTGAAGAAGACAGATCCGAAATCGTACCAATTGAAACAACGCTTACAGCTAATCTGAAAGGTGAAACATCGGCAGAGGAAGATATCTTGGAAAAAAATGAAATTGCCGAAGAAAAAAGAGAGCCAATCGTAGCCTCTAAAGAAAAAGAACCCAAAACTGTTCTTAGCTCTAATCTCATTGATGTTCCAAATCCTGAAACTGGGGTATTCTATCGAGTGCAAATTGCTGCTGGCAAAAGCAATGTAAAGAAATCTGATTTCGAAAAGCTATACACTTTTAATGAAGGGTATAATCTTGAAAATCATGATGGATGGTTCAAATACACCACTGGTTATCACGAGGTATATAAATCGGCAAGAGACGACCGAAAACGCATATCTACCGAATATGATAAGTTTCAAGGCCCATTTGTAACCGCTTACAATGATGGAGCGCGAATAAGCGTCCAAGAAGCTCTTATGGTTACTACCCAAAAGTGGTATCCTTAATCCCTGCAACCTTTAGTCCATAAAAAAGGTATACGCGAGTGATATACTGTCGCTATGCGCTTCCTTAAAAATAATTTCCTTGCATTCTCAAGTGCTTTTTTATTGACCATATGCACTACTGCTGTTTTGGCTCAGTCAGACACCTTAGAAACTAATCTAAACAGAAAACTCTTCAGACCTCAGGTTGGTTTAAATACTGGTTTGATCAGCTACTATGGCGACGTTGGAAGCCTTGATGGATTGAGCAAGCAAAGCCAAATAAACTGGGGAAGTTCAATAAATCTGATATCTCCTTTATCGGACGAATTTGATCTCAAAGCGTTTGTATTTTTTGGCTCTATAACACAGGAAGAGCGCCTGTATAAAGGGAATGCAAACTTTACAACCCCCATTAGGATGGGAGGTCTGTCGATTTCATACAATTTCAATCATTTCTTACCAGTAGAAAGAATAATAGAACCTTACTTATCCGTAGGTATATCGACCTTTGAATTTAATCCGAAAACTGATCTTACAGATGCCCAAGGCCGTACTTATAATTATTGGAGCGATGGCACGATAAGAGATATTTCTGAGACTGCAGCTAATGCATCCCAATCGAATTTATTGGAAAGAGACTTTTCTTACGAATCTGATCTCCGAGCAACGGGCGAAAGACAAGGTCTGCCTTATGCTTTGAGAGGAGTAACCATGCCAATAGGAGCTGGAATAAATTTAAGGATAAACGATTTCTTCTCATTGAACATGGGAACTGAGTTTCATTTGAGTTTCACGGATAATCTTGATGATATCACCGAGTCATCAAATGGAAGATCAGGTAACGATCATTTCATGTTCAGTTCTATTGGTTTGGTTTATAGTCTGGAACGGCAAAGAAAATCGGCATCGATAAAGGAAATAGGCTATGATTATAAGCACCTAGAGTTTGAGGATGAGGATTCAGATGGAGTCGCTGACATCATTGATCTATGTCCCTTTACTCAAGAAGACATCCCTGTTGACGAGCGTGGCTGCCCCATTGATACTGATGAAGACGGCGTTGCAGATTACCTGGATGAGGATCTCATGAGTGCAGAAGGTACATTGATCAATCTTCAAGGAGGAGAGCTTACTGACGCAGATATCTTAAGTATGTACCAAACTTTCAAAGACAGTGTGGGAACCTTAAGTTATCAAAAAAGTAAAACCTCTACTGCTGATATCGAAAGACCATCCGTGAAGATTCGAGATAGAGGAAAAGGATATAGGGTCATTATCAAAGATACTGACGAACTTGATGGTATGGAAATATCTAGACTTCTGAGTATCTCCGATATCAAGGGCTCTGAATCTAGCAATAAAACGACCTATTTCTTGGGCGACTTTAATGGTCTTGAAGAAGCATATACACGCAAAATGCATCTCGATGAAATAAACCTCAAAACCGAAATAGTTTTCAATGATCACGGTGAGTTTGAACCAATAGCACAAAGCGAAATTGACCGAATCAAAGAAAGTACCGAGTCTTTTTACTCTAATCCAGACCAAACTACATTCAGAGTTCAAATTGGAGCATACAGATATAGGCTATCTAAAGACATATTCCACGGNGTTAATGGAGTCCTTGTAATAACAGGCCAAGATGGATTAACACGCTATATAAGTGGCTCCTTTTCGACAATAAAAGAGGCAGCTGAACACAGAATTGAGTTGCTTCTGAAAGGATTTGAAGGGTCATTCGTAACCGCCTACAAAGGCGGGAAGAGGATTACTCTCCAGGATGCAGGTGCCAAAGTCAGTAAAGAGGAAAAAATTGATAGTACCCCTGAAACTGGAGGAATCAATACAAAGTTCGTTTATTACACCATTCAGTTGGGTGCATTTTCAGATAGAGTACCCGCTAATGTCCTAGGTAAATTTTTCGATCTTAAAGAAGTTCGCCCTGTACGAAGCTCCAGCGGAGTTACAAAATATGTCTACAAGACATTCGAAATCAGAGCAGAAGCTGAGGTCATTCTAAAAGAGTTGAGAACCGGTGATTTTGAAGACGCAAAAATGGTTGGACTCTTCAATGGTCAGATTATTTCCTTGGAGGAAGCTGATCGGTTGAAAAGCGAATAAGTCCATCTGAATTTATGTGGGTAAACGGTTCACATAGTTCAATTGAAGAAATTCGACCTGATTTTGAGGAAATAAAGACCTTCGAACTCTTATGATCATAGAGCAAATTTAAGCTGTCCATTCTAGAAGGAAAAGTCGCTTTGAAGTTTTTAAAATGAATAAAATCACTGCTTTGATCAGCATTGATTCCCTTCGACAAAAGGAAGGGCATCAAGTCCCGGCTCAATAGTTCTTGTGACGCAAGCGTGTCATTTGAGTACACATAAGCACGATCCTTTATCAGCCTAATGAAAGTAGGTTCTTTCTTCCAAAGAGCCACATAAATGTCATCTTGAAGTGTATTCCGGAGGCTTCTTGAAATGAATGAAATAACTAATAGTACTGCAATTACTATTGAATATCTAAGTCTTCGGAAGACAGGTTTTGAGATGAATCCAGCAATCCCTAGTATCAGTAGATATAAAGAGATTGTTTCTAACTCCGATACATAGAGTCCACTCGCGTTAACGAAGGGAATATCGTTAAACCAATCGATAATCGCATTTAGGATAGAAGTGATTTTAATGGTCAGGAATGCAATTGAATAGCTCAAGTATGGGACCCACGAAAGGCACAACCAAAAGATACCAAGATAGAGAATTGCTGTTGCAAGGGGTATAACAAGAATATTTGTTAATGGGAAAAGGATGGGAAATTGATGGAAATAAAAAATACTAAGAGGAAAGGTGGCCAGTTGAGCTGCCAGAGAAACACAAGTAAGCGACCATATTTTATCTGGTAGCCATTTTTGAAAAGTTATCAATGAATAGAACTTGGGATGGAAATATACTATTCCAATGACCGCAAAGTAAGATAACTGAAAACCAACCTGTGTAATTAGCAATGGGTTGATAGCCAAAAGTAATAGTGCACTTCCTGCAATTAAGTTATACACGTTACCATATTTCCCGTGATGCTTCCCCATGGCAATGAAACTGAACATGGTCACGGCTCTGAGCACGGATGGCGAAAATCCAGTCAAAGCTGCATACCCCCAAAGGACCAAAAGCACGAATATAAACTTTACAATCCTTCCTCTTTTTTTGAGCAAAAAAGCGATTAGCTTGCCTAGAAATAAATAGATTATTCCCACATGAAGTCCGCTAACAGCTAGTACATGAACTACACCAGCATTAGAAAATTGCCTCTGCAAATCTGCATCTAGTCTCCTCTTATCCCCAAGCACTAAGGCCGATATCACGCCAAACTCTTTTGAGGGAGGCCTTGCCTGATTTAAACAGTCTAGGAGAAATGATCTCAAATTATTCAATTGGGCCCTAAGAGAAAATCTTCTGAGATCAACAAGCTTCAATCCAGGTTTGGGAATGAATACCGTACCTGATATACCGCAATTTCTGAGGTAGTTATGGTAGTCGAACTGGAGAGGATACAATTTCTTAGCTTCATTCGAAAAATATCCGTGAAAAGAAATAACATCTCCTGGTGTAATTGACTTGCTCAAAGAGCTCTTTTCAAAATAGGCGATGATCCTAGCATCAAAATCTATCAGATTGTGCGAATCTACTTGACTGGCAAAAATCTTAAGTTCGGCAGAATAAGAGTTCTCTTTTTCAACTGGCACCGATTCAACTATGGCGACATAATTCAAACTTTCAAAATCAATCTTTTGCCTTGAAATTGAATGGTTTCCTAAAAACGCACCTAAGCTTACAAAAAGAAGAGAAGCAAATACTCCNAAATAATGATTTGAGCTCTTCAATTTCCATCTACGAGTGAAAAAGATCAATACCGTGAGGGAGCAGAACCCAACGATTAAAGAAGGAAGCTTAAGATCAATCCAACCCTCGCATTTACACACAACTAAGATACCTGCACAAAATGGTAGACAGATTCTTACTAAGGGCGAGTTGCGAATAAAAAGGCTCACTTATCTCATCGAATGAGCCTGAAGCTAATGAAAATATTAATAGATCAGAATCTTCATGGTCTTTTGATCCGTCTCATTACCAACCTGTAACAGATAAATTCCTAAAGGCAATTTCTCCAGATTCAATGGAGTATTCGCACCAGCATGAAGTTTAAAACTACCCACACTTTCCACAAGTCTCCCATTTAGATCATACACATACAAAGAAGCACTCTGACTCAAATCCTCAGAGGATAGAGTAATATTAAAGACGTTTGAACCGGAAGAGGCCCGAGTAATGTCAACTTCCCAAGTTGGTCGACCAGCTAAGAAAACAGAAGGTACCTCATTGAAACCTGCTCCATGCTTTGAGTCGATTAATTCTACAGGAGGTGAACTCGGTGCATCGGGTGGTCCAATTGTGATATTGCAAACCGTTGAATAATCGCCCACTGCACCACCCTGGGCGGCCAACACCTCTACATCGTAGCTATCTCCCTCAATTAATCCAAAAACGAAATCGAGATCAACGAAACGGCTACCATCATCCCTCGTATATATTAATGGGGCTTGAGGAGTGCTAGTATTTGTAAACCTCCAAGTATAAGACTCCGCTCTACAGACCTCTATAGCCTGAAGAAAAGTACTACTCGCGTAAGTTTGACCGCAAGGATAAATCAAACTGTTCAAACCTGTATTTGAAACAAGCGGATTAGTATTTAACTGTTCAAATAAACCTAACTCTAATCCACTTACCTCACCTGCAACGACGGCTTGCACACCAACCAGATAAGACCTTCCAATTTCAAGGCCAGGAACACGGTACAGATTGAGCAACCTACTATCAGAGAGCCCTGTAACTTGAACGCTTGAAAAGTCAGTGAGATTGAGGAAGGTCCAGCGATACTCACTGGCTAGTGCAACTTTAGTGGCACCAACAGTTTCACAAAAGTTAAAAAAGCCATTTACATATTGCGTTTCCACAACGGGGATGGGAACATCCTGAAGCATCGTTATGGTGCAAGTATTTCCAAAATCCCCGAAAGCAGGCACTATCGCCCTCACCCGAACACTCACTTCATAGGATCTTCCATATTCCAATTGAGGGAACCACTCCAATAGAAAGTTTGGGTTGGTACCGTTAAATGAAGTTATGGTGTAAGTATTAAATGGAGCCTCTAACTCTACGAATCTAAATTGATAATTTGTGAAGTTCGTGGTATTTGAAGGTGGTGTTGCTCGAATGATATCGTTGGTGGACAAATCGGTAGCTCCACAATCTGAAGCGACCAATTCAACTAATGGGATGTGGGCAACTGCTGTGGTAAAATCAGTAGATACCGCCGGCGCATCGCCATGATATAGACGATAGAAATAGGTGCTACCTGGGCTCAATCCACTCACAATTGCCGTTTCCGTTCCTCCCGCACCGTTGCCATTTCTGCAAGCTAATAATGCTCCACCACAAGCATCAAATACCTCTATCACCAGATCAAGGTCACCAAAACCAGTAGCTTGAATACCGTGATCTGTGGCTACGGCTACAAAAGTGTACCAGACGTCATCACTACCTCCGGGACCCACACATTGGGTTTCACCCGAGAAACTAGCACCAGAAAACGACCCCAATAATGGAGAGTCAGTGAAGCCCTCTTCCGAGATAATTAAGTTAGCTGTAACACAATCATTCGACCAAGAATAGGCCGAAATTACGCTGAAAAACAGCACTATGGTGTAGCATTTAAAAACACTTAGAATCGGGGACATGCTTCATAAATTTAATCTTCACAAGATAAGGAATTCGCCACAAGCTGATCTCATAATTTACGCATCACTCAGAATATATTTCAACTGCTTTTTCAACAAAAATTATAGTTGGTTAGAGCTTTCACGATTGCCACCATCGAGAGAAATATCACTAGAATTAGTGATCCCATATTTCCAACCACAGCTGTCATTGATCGAAATAAGAAAATATATTCGCACCGATAAACAGTTGATTTTATCGAAACCAATAAACAACCAACAATCTAGTTTCGGTTAAAATCACTAGGATATAAAAAACATTTCTAACCAAATATCTCAATTATGAAAAATTCTTTTACTAAGAACTTGGTTTGTTATGCTGTGATATTTTTATCACTCATACTGACCACAACCTCTCATGCCGAGCCTTGTACCAACTCTACTTCTTTTGGTGCCTCTTCTGCAGAATTCTTCGATAGCGAAACTGACTCAATTACTACCTGCATTTATTTTGGCGAATACCGCACTATAACAGATGTACAAGTTGGTGCAAGCTATGAGTTTACTCTGCCTGATGGCGGATATATTACCGTAAGAGAAGGCACATTTGATGGACCATTTGTAGCTCAAGGACCAGGTTCTGCAATTGCATTCAACACTTCTGGCCTTGACCTTTTTATACATGTCAACCCTGACGATGGAACCTGTGGTTCTCTGGAATTGGTTTGCCAAATCTTAACCGTTCGATGTCTCAGTTGTGATGGGTGTATAGGGGTGACTGATTATAACATTCGCAGCCTAGCAAGCGGAGACAATACTCTAGTCAACCTATCTACTTGCAACTTTGTTTCGCAGTATAACACCGTCATAGATGTCCCTAGTTTCTCAACTATTGAATTCACTTCTGATAAAGGAGCATACATGACCATTAGAGAAGGGACATTCGATGGTCCTATTTTGGGTGAAGGATTTTCGCCAGTCTCAGTTTTTAATGCACTTACGGGAACGCTATTTGTTCACTACACTTCTGATGATGAGTGTTCTCTCGCAAATCCTGGCTGTCTCGAAACTACGGTTCAGTGTACTTCATGTCCATTACCAGATCCTATGGATGGTTCTTGTTATAACGTTTTCGATTTTGGCGAGGCTGATTTGAGCGCAGGTACAAATATGCTTATGACATTATCTGACTGCGCATTCGGTAGTGAGTATTCCGAGGTTACTGGAGTACCTGCAGGTGAGGATGTCGAAATAGCACTGCTCGGCAATGGTTACATTACCGTAAGAGAAGGAGCTCCAAACGGACCTGTTGTTGCTCAAGGTTTTACTCCGGTTACCGTAATAGGAGCAAGCGGAGCTAATCTCTACACCCATTGGACCTCGGACGAGACTTGCGTTAACAATGGAGGATGCTTTGATGGTACCGTGCAATGCACAACATGCCCAAACTGTCCCGATGGAAGCTTTATTGGCGATCTGTGTGATGATGGAAATCCCGCAACTACCGGAACCACCGTGCAAGCTGACTGTTCTTGCGGAGGAGGAGGCCTCATTCCTGACAACGATACCTGTGAAGGAGTAGCCACGCTACTGCAATGTGGTGTTTCCGTAAGCGGATCTACTGAATTTGCGCTTCCAGCGACGAATTCTCCGTCTGGTTGTGGATACACACCATTCGCTACTTTCGACGTGTGGTATGCATTCCAAGCTAACGGTAGTGACAATTACACCATTACGCTTGACGGTGAAAGCTTTGATGGAGTAATTTATGTATACGAAGGGCTCTGCGGCACCCAAACAGAGATAGCCTGTTCAGACAATCTAGGCAATGGTATTGCCGAAACTATAGAGCTGACTGGCCTAAGTGCAGGAACCTACTACATACAATTGTATGACTTTAATAGCACAAATGAATATACTTTGAGTTTAGATTGTATTTCTAGCTGCGCAAATCCGTTCCCAGCAGTTGATGAGGCCAGCCTATCAACGGTATTCACAGGTTCAGCTTTTATTACTTCTTGGGATCCAGTACCCAATCAAATCGGATGTCAGGTGCAGGTTCGATTGGCAAGTGGAACTATTCTAGGTGCGCAGATCATTGGAGGTGCATCAGTTGGATCATTTAATATCCCCGGCGGTGTACTGAGTCCTGGCACAGACTATGAGTGGAGAGTGAGATGTGGTTGTTCTCAGGTGCCTCTAGTTGCAGGACCATTCTCGTCATGGCAGCCTTTCTCAACCCCTGGAGGTTCAGCTATAGCATCGCAGCCAAATCCAACAGAAGGTTTATCAACTGTAACCTTCAACGTGGATCAGGAAGCATATACAACGCTTGAAGTTTTTGATGTAAGTGGCAGAACGGTTGATGCAATCTTCACCGGAAATGCCCAACCAAACAACGAATATCGATTCGACTTCGATGGTTCTGGTCTACCAAATGGCGTTTATACTTACAGGCTAACCAATGGATCTGAAGTAGTGATCGACAAATTCATCATTGCTAAATAAGTTGTACTAAAAGTTTAACATATCAATACGTTGAATGAGCCGGCTCAATTATGTGGCCGGCTTTTTCTTGCACTTTATTTGGGGAGATTATGCTTTAGCTTCTTTGTAACCCGAAGGGCTCAAAACGATCAAAATTGTCTAAAGCTTTCGGTCTATTTCAACATTGCCACTGCACAGAGCCTAAATTTCAGAGCAATGTGCATGCATGGATCATCATACATTTTGATGAACAGACTCAAGCTCACCACAAAATCCTCATGAAGACATCTCTTCACCGTAAATTGACTTTAGAGCCTGATTGCAATTATCCGACTTAACCAAATAAAAAACCGCCTCAAGAACACTGAGACGGTTTCAGTTCAATGAACAAAGGACTCTATTTCTTGACCTTTTTCTGCTTTACCGGCTGCTTAAAAAACTTAGGTTTCACCACTTCTTCTTTTCCAAGATAAGTCCAGTGAATTTCTTCACCGTATTCTCTGATTACAGCATTGATATCTTCAACAGAAGTACTTAGTACTCTTTGGGTAAACTTATCTGCATTTTTCCAACTTCCCTGGATCTCGCTTATTCCAAGAGACATGCTAATGGAAGCATTTGTTTCTTGCCCCATGTAGTAATTGGTTATGAATGACTGCTTCGTTCCTTCTAACTCCTTTATTTCATATCCATTTGTCTTGACATCATTGATCAAATCAATCATAACCTCTAGACTTTGCTCAGGATCGGTGGTAGAAATATAAACTCGATTCATCGGTCTAGCAATGTAACCCGTAGTGCTTGCTGAAGGCGCATAGGACAAACTTCTCTTCGTTCTCAATTCTTCAAAAAACCTATTTCCCAAAATACTCATCGCTAATGCATTATGAACAGACTCTTCTGTTCCTTTCACAGGAGCGCTAAAGAGTCCCATAATGTAATTGGTTTCGATCTTTCTATCCTCCACATTAAGGCCAGATTCTAATCCACCCTCAACAATAAACCAATTGGCTTCATTTCCCTCAGGCAGTTGGGAAATTTTCGTTCTATCGAAGTACCCTTTGACCCTTTCGAGTCTCACATCACCGACAATGACCATGAATATTTTGTTTTTAGCAAACGTCGTCTTGTAATATCTCTTGATTAAGTCAAGAGACATATTTTGAATCGACGCTTCCGTGCCCGACGGACTTTTCTCATAGTCTGTTCCTTTCCAAGTGCTCGACATGGCCATGCTCATCAAATGGGCATCAGGATTTGTTTTGGACTGACGTATATTAGTGAGCATTCTGTCCTGGATTAGTTCAAAGTCTTCTTGACGTAAAGCAGGATTTGCAATCGCTTCCAAGTAAATATCTAGCGCATCATTGAAATATTCTTTTATTGAACTGAGAGAGATATTGCCATAATCATAACCAGTGCTTGACGATATACTAGCGCCAATTGCCTCGAGCCGCTGTTGATATTCGTCCTTTGACATGCTGGCCGGACCACCTTCTGCAATCATGGACAAGAGCAATTCCTCGACACCTTGATAATCCATTGAATAATTGTTCACTCCTCCTCTTATGAACGTACGCATGCTCACAGTTCCTTTAACAGAAGGTCTATGTATTAATTTAACCCCATTGATCTCAAGTGACTTTGTAGCCGTATTCGACTGGGCAAAGATTCCTTGAATCGAGAACAAAAAACAAAGGAGTATCAGATTAAATTTTTTCATTTTTTATTTCTTTAAAAGTCTTTTACATGGAAACTGGCTGAATCTCGTCGATGTTTATGAAACCTTTCATGGCAGGAGAAACGAGTATTCCCGTCACGTTTGGATTACCTTGAATATACTTTTGAACATAAGCCTTCATGTCGTCTCTGGTTACTTTTTGAAGGTTATCTACATAATTCATGTAGTAGTCTATCGTTGCTGAAGCCCACCAAAATGTGATAAGATGAACAAAATCGCTCGTGCTTTCTCTGGAATATACGTCTTGAATCATAAGTTGATTCTTTGCTGCTTCCACTTGTTGATCTGTAAAGTAGTCATCTGTATCCCAAAGTGCGATTTCCGCCTCCAGCATTGATATGGCCTCGGTCATTTTTTGGGGGTTAGGTACTAGGATGGTCGTAATTGGACCAACATGATTCAAAGTCTGATATGAACTTCCTGCTTGATAAGCTAAGCCAGATTCTACAAGATTCTTCTGAAAACGACTAGAAGGTAAAGAGAGGATTGTATGAAAAACATCAGCGGCATATGTGGCGGCTACATCTTCTCTTGATTTTGGACCAAACTGTTGTACCATTATGATAGGTACTTGAGCATTTTCGTTCGTAGTAACCACCTTTTTTGATTCGTTAAGAGGTACAAACTCAGGTATAGGATATTTTTCGAAAATGTCAAACTCACTTGGCTCCCAATCTGCAAAATGAGACATCACTACTTTTTTAACTTCCTCATGACCTACATCACCAGCTACGACTATAATCGAGTTATTGGGATAGTAATACTTCTCCTGAATAGTTCTCATCTTCTCAGGAGTAGCTGAAAGAATTATATCGTGATTACCGATCGTATTCTTTCTGCTGTATAGATCTCCCCACATTTCACGGTTAATGTCATTCATCAAGAAGAATACTGGATTTGATTCGGCTCTTTGAAACTCCCCATCTACCACAGGGTTTTCCTTTTTCATTTCTTCTTCTAGAAACAATGGATATCTGATGGCATCATTCATAAACTTCAGTCCTTCATCAAGCTTCGTCTTACTCAAGGTTATGTAGTAATTGACGCGCTCATCGCTGGTCGTTCCGTTAAAGGAGATTCCAAGCTCATTGACTCTTTCGAGAAATTTTTCTTGAGAAGGAATATTTTTGTTGGCTTTGAAAAACATATGCTCATAGAGGTGCGACAACCCATCAAATTCTGCATCTTCAGTGTAGGCGCCGTTGTGAACTGCAATTTCTATTGTGGCCAGAGGCACGCTATGGTCTTCAATGACTAGGAGCTCCAAACCGTTTTCTAGCTTTTCGTAGAAAAAGTGATCTGGCATTTGATTTTGGGCCATTGATCCTGAACTTGTAAAAATCAATGTTGCGGCACCCAAAATGAACGTGAATAATTTTGACATTGTGGTTATTTAGAAGGTGATTTTCGAATTGGAGGTAAAGATAGGATTTGAAAGCTGGATTTTTTGACCGCTCACGGATTCTATCCACCAGCGATCAAGAAAGTAGTTTTATCGTCGGACTGGAAACAATGTCCGCACAAATAATCCAAATTCAATTTGAATAACTCACCTTTGCGACTTGTCACTCGACCAAATTATAACGAAAGACTTAAGAAACGCTCAGTTCGGTTTACTCTGTCTGAGTTCTGTGACTTTCATGGGGAGCTTTAACATGATCATCCCGGAGCTCCCGGCCTATATTTCCTCAATGGGAGGAGAGGATTATAAAGGTCTTATCATTTCTCTTTTTGCCTTTACTGCAGCGGTTAGCCGACCTTTCAGTGGCAAGCTTGCTGATCAAATCGGACGAAGGCCAGTAATGATTTTCGGAACACTCGCTGCCGCTGTCAGTTCGGCACTGTATCCGTTTATTTCTGGATTATTTGCCTTCTTCTTACTGCGATTGATTCACGGATTGAGCACTGGTTTTAAGCCGACCGGCACCACCGCCTATTTGGCCGATATTGTCAATGACAAAAATCGAGGTGAAGCTTTGGGGCTTCTGGGTATGTCTGGAAGCATTGGCATGGCTGCTGGACCAGCAATAGGAAGTGCACTCGCACTAAGTTTTGGCATGAACACTATGTTTATGATTTCCTCGCTTACTGGATTTTTGAGCATGGCTTGTATTTTTTTCATTAAAGAGTCAGTGCCGAATACTAAAAGGTTTAATAGCGCTATGCTCTTGGTTCGAAAAAATGAAATCATCGAAAGAAGAGTATTCCCATCCTCCATAGTGATGCTGCTAACAACGTACTCTTTTGGAATGGTATTGACAATCATTCCTGACCTAAGCGATTTTCTAGAAGTAAAAAATCGTGGTCTTTTTTTTAGCGTCATGCTTATTTTCTCGATTATCACTAGGCTCTTCTCAGGAAAAGCCTCCGACAAATATGGAAGAGTAAAACTTTTATTAATGGGTACATTTAGCCTATTTCTAGCAACTGGTATTTTAGCCTTTGCTTCAAATCAAGCCATTTATTTTGCTGGCGCTGTAATCTTTGGTATATCCACGGGGATTAATTCACCAACCATTTTTGCTTGGACTGTCGACCTCGCCGACCCATCTAAACGAGGTAAGGCTATAGCCACAATGTTTATCGCCCTTGAAGTTGGAATTTTGACTGGTGCTATTTTGTCGGCAGAACTTTATTCAAACAATCCTTCTGGATTTCTCTTAGCATTTGCATCGGGAGCAATCTTGGCTTTAACTGCATTTATTTATCTGTTAATGAGGAGAAAAAACTGATTTCAAAGACGGTAATTGAGGAGAAAAAAGAACTATTTACTTTCTTTGCAGCCGCAAGAAAAGTTGAAAACAGACTAAGCGGAACCGACAATATAAAACTAAAATCATGAAGTTCAAGCACTTAATACTTTCACTTCTAATTGTTTCATCAGGAACGATCCAAGCGCAAGAAGGAGATTTAACAAGAGATGACAGAGACGCACTTGCTGCGAGTATTGAATTAGAACAGGATTCCATTTGGAACTTTGGAGGAACGGTTGGATTAAATTTCAATCAATCCTACTTTAGCAATTGGGCAGCTGGGGGACAAAACAGTATTTCAGCTACCGCCTTGACCAGCCTATTTGCAAACTATAAGAAGAACAAACACAGCTGGACGAACACCCTTGATCTAGCCTATGGTTTAATTGCTCAAGATGGACAGGAAGCTATCAAAACAGATGACCGCATTGATTTTACTTCAAAATATGGTTTACAGTCGAAAAAAGAGGCATGGTATTACAGCGCGCTATTTAACTTCAGAACACAATTCGCTGAAGGTTTCACGATTGAAGATGGGGAAGAAGTAGGTAAGCCAATTTCTGACTTCTTAGCACCTGCGTATTCCATATTGGCTGCTGGAGTTGACTACAAACCGAATGAGAAGTTTTCTGCCTTCCTCTCACCAGTGACCTCAAAGATAACCATCGTAACTGTGGATAGACTAGCACCTGAATTCGGTGTGGATGAGGGAGAAAATGTAAGATTTGAAGTGGGTGCATTTGTAAAGCTGAGTTACAAAGACGACATTTTCGAAAACGTCAACCTAGATACTAGGGTAGACTTATTCTCGAATTATGTTGAAAATCCACAAAACGTGGATGTAAACTGGGAAACACTCATCACCATGAAGATCAATGATTGGCTTTCTGCAACGCTTACCACCCAGCTCATCTATGACGATGATATCATCGTAGGGTTTGAAGAAGCAACCATTGATGACGAAACAGGAGAAATTTTGAATCCAGGCAAGGCAGGGGGGCCAAGAACACAGTTTAGAGAAGTATTCGCTCTAGGTCTATCATTCTCACTGTAATCGATAAAACATAATGCTATAAAGGCCGAGCAATGCTCGGCTTTTTTTATGAATAGATTTTCTTTAATTCATCAAAACTTCAAAAACATGAAACACCTCATATTCATCACATTTCTTTGCATCGGCATAGCTACCGAAGCTCAACAAGTAGAGTACAAAGTAGTAACAACCGTAGAATCAATCGTTCCAGGCGGAATTGGAAGATCTAGGATAATCAGCGAAAAAGACGACTTAAACTACGAAGACTTTACCACTGAAAGATTTGATGGAAAGAAGTCTAGCCAAGGAGATATAAAACGAAAAGACGTAAAAATTGAAAAATTCGAAGAAACCAAGCTGCTAAACTTTTTCAGTATTACCGGTATAAACTTCCAAAACATTGCTTCGAACGATGCCTTGATTTCAGACAAGATCAATAAAACCGTTGCTGAAGGATGGGAATTAGAATTCGTGGTGAGCGGCGTGGAGTCTGACGGAGGGAAAGAGGACGGTCAGGGAATCTACATTACCAGATTTATTTTTAAACGGAATCTATAAATCAGCTTTCTCAAGGAACTGAAAGTCTCAATTTTCTGAGCTCTTTTACCCGGTTCGAAATAATCGTTCTTTAAAGTTAAGCAGGTACAAGCGCTGTGATGCTCGTGTCACGGCAGTGTATAGCCATCTCATGTACTCCGTATCAATCATCTCTTCCGTGAGGTAACCTTGATCAACAAATACGGCTGGCCACTGCCCACCTTGCGATTTGTGACAGGTTACCGCGTAAGAAAACTTTATCTGCAAGGCATTGTAAACAGGGTCCTCTTTGACAGCTTCTATTCTCTCCTTTTTAGTTGGCAAATCAGAATAGTCCATCATCAATCTTCGATAAACCTCATCGGTAGCATTCTTAGGCATTGAAGCTCCATCAATATCTAAGCTGTCTAGCCAGAGTAAAACCTCTATCTCGGGTTCCATGGGATAGTCAATCAACCTCACAGTTGCTTCTTGATATGCAAAACTGTATCGCTCAAATCGCTTCCCAAGCCGCACTATTTCCATCACGTCGCCATTTGCTATAAAGCCTGCTTGAGACTTTTCATCCAGCCAGTGATAATTATTCCGAACAGCCATCACGTAGTCGCCTCCAGAGATATCTTCCTCGTAAAAAAATACTCTTGCCCTAATCTCCTTATTATACTGATTTGCTCTCTTATTCGATCTGGTGATAAGTATTGCTCCCTCAGGGCCAATTTTTGAAAACTCATCCTCTAAAGCTTCTTGAAGATCATTTCCAGTAATGGCAAACAAGTCCGGTGTTGTCGGCAAATCGAACGGAAATACTTCTGCATTCTTGGAGCTGATTGCTTCTCGAATGGAAGTTGCTAAATTGAGTATCCCAGAATCTCGGCTTTGCCTTATCACGTCTACAAGTTCTATAGAAGCTGCAGTGAGAAAAAATGTAGATTTTAAGTACTTCAAATCTAGCGCAGGGCTGTAATCACTTCCAACTGGGGGTAATTGAGCTGCATCGCCAATAAGGATGAGCCGACAATTCTTCCCACTAAAAACATATTCCATTAAGTCAGTTAGCAGATCTCCACCTCCAGAATAGCTGTAGTTCTCAGCGCCAATCATCGAAGCCTCATCTACAATGAAGATTGTATCGGTATGTAGATTTTTACTTGGAACGAAAAATACACCTCCATTAGCTGTCTTCTGCTTGAAATATATCTTTTTGTGTATGGTAAAGGCTGGTTTCCTTGTGTAGGCAGACATCACCTTGGCTGCTCTGCCAGTGGGAGCAAGCATTACGTATCTATAGCTATAAAGTGGAAGAGTCTTGATCAAGGCATTGACCGTAGTGGTTTTCCCAGTTCCAGCATATCCTTTCACCACAAGAAGGCATTTTTCCTTGCCGCTAACAACAAATCTACTGATGCCGTGAAGCAAAGAAACTTGCGAATTTGTTGGATCAAAGTAAAACTTCTCGTGCAGGGTGTTTTCGATCTTTCGAGCGATAGTGACAGCCATATTTTTACCCTTATCCACTAGCCGAAAATAAGTCAATTTTTACCTTTCATGAATTACCTCAATTCAAAGCCTGTCGTTTTAAAAAAATTGTAGTTTTGTTGGCGTTTCAAAAGAACAGCTCATGCAAAATATTGGTCGAATTTTAGGTGCTTACTTGTTTCCCGCATTGCTCATAGTAATGGGTATTCTGCTTTTGGCAGTATCCGGTGGTCAAACCGGTCTCTTTCAAGCAGCAGGATTGGGAATTTTGATAGTAGGTATTCTTTCAGCACTTTACGTTAAAGGAGTTATAAGCCGTCAAATTCAAATGGTGATCACCATCCTCGTCGCTGTCGGAGCAATTGCTTTCGCTTACTACGATTGGGCTGTTATTGATGAGCAATTGACTTACTATGAGCAAGAGAAAAAAGTTAAAACTGCTGTCGTTCAGCGCTTGAAAGATATTCGAAAAGCACAAATCGCCTACAACAAGGAATACGGTAAGTATGCAGCCTCATTTGATTCACTGCTTTACTTTTTAAAGAATGGTGAGCTCTCTTTGGTGAAGCGATTAGGTTCTCTACCCGATTCTCTTCCGACCGAGGAGATGGCCATGGAGGCGGGGATTATTCAAGCAATGCCCGAAGGCATGACTGACGAACAAGTGCTAGCTTCAGGACTCATCGTCAGAGATACTATTCAGGTAGGTGTACTTGACTTTGTCTTTAATGACGACGATAGAGCCAAAAGAAAAACGACCTTCTATGTGGATTCACTTCCATATGTGCCCTATGGTAATCACATGTTCGTTTTGGAATCGGATATCATCGATTTGGGTGGAGCGCCGACACCAGTGTTTGAGGCGAAGGATCCAAAACCATTCTCGGAGCAATATAAAGTGGGATCCCTAGTGGAATCGAGCACAAGTGGTAACTGGAAAGAATAATTGAGCTTCTCATTATGGAGCCAGATATTTTAGAACATATTCAATCCATCGGGCTCCTCATAGGGCCCGATTTTTTTCATATTTACTGCTACGGCGATCTCGATGGAAAAAGCTACATCAAGACCATAGATGCCATAGCTCACCCCAGTAACATTTCAGAATTATCAGAAGCGAACCCGCTTTATTCGTTTTCTGTTCATCCCAATTGGACACTCATACCATCGGACATTTTCAGAGAGGAGGATTCTCATCTGTATCTAAAACTCAATACTGGGTTTACTGAAGGGGCGGCTTTCGGACATGATGAGGTGTCGGGCTTATCCATGAAATTAGTCTATCAAAGAGAAAATGAACTAGAAGAAAAGTCTTATCAGCTAAATCCTAGTTTACAAGTCGGGCATTTAGCTAAAAGGGTTATCACGAGAATTAGAAGGTCTTCAAAATCCACTGACAGTCTCCACATTTACTTATTCGGTAAAGTAGCCTTTGTCTTCATTTGGAGATCGGAGTCTCTGCTTCTCGGAAACAGCCTAAATTTCGAGACCTCAGAAGATCTCCTCTACTATATCATGTACACGCTAAAGCAGCTTGATGTTCCTACTACCGTCCAAACAGAATTGATGGGAACCGGAAATCATGTGAAGCCACTTAAAGGCGAATTAAAAAAGTACTTGACAAAAATAGGTGGTGAGGATCCATCTGACGAAGAGCTTGCAATAATCCTCTCAGAATGCGCATAGTAGGTGGTAAATTTAAAGCGCGACGATTCGAAGCACCAAAGTCCATCAAGGCAAGACCAACGACTGACATGGCCAAGGAAGGCCTATTCAATGTGCTTTATCACAAAAACCTTCTTACAGGAGTAAATGTGCTAGATCTATTCTTCGGAATTGGAGGAATCAGCCTTGAGTTTGTGAGCAGAGGAGCTGAATCAGTAACGTCAGTTGACGTTAATCCAATTTCAAAAAAACATCTTCTTTCGCTGGTCAAAAAATGGGAAATACGCAACCTAAGGGTAGTTCAAGCCGATGTTTTCAAGCTCTTCAAAAGTCCTAAAGGTATCTTTGATATCGTATTTGCCGATCCTCCCTATGCCGAAAAAAAAATAATTGAAATCCCAGATTTGGTCATGGAAACAGGTTGGCTCGGAAACAATGGCACATTCATTCTTGAGCATGGCCATGAAAATGATTTCGCATGGCATCCGAACTTCTTTGAGCACCATAAGTTTGGCAATGTTCATTTCAGCATGTTTAGATAAACCGTTGCTGGATTAATTTACTTTTGCCTTAATTCATTAAACATGAGAGAAAAAATTTCTTCGTTGATCAGCCGCGAAATTGAAGCTATCCGCAACATACCTATTGAGGGTGCTGTTGAGCAAGCGGTCGATCTGATCTATGAACAAGTTCATAACAAAGGAGGTAAAGTAGTGATCAGCGGAATGGGGAAGGCAGGTCAAATAGGAGTGAACATCGCCACCACACTTAGCTCTACTGGAACACCGGCTTATTTTCTGCACCCATCCGAAGCACAGCACGGAGACCTCGGAATAATCCAGAAAAACGATATCGTTCTCGCCATTTCAAACAGTGGTAAAACAAGAGAATTAATTGAGCTAAATTACCTAGTTCACCGGCTGTATCCAGATATCAAATTCATAGTTTTAACAGGGCAAAACAAAAGTGAACTCGCCAAAAATGCCAATGTTGTACTTTGGACTGGAGGTCCAGAAGAGATTTGCCCTCTAGGGCTTACTCCAACCACATCAACAACAGTTATGACAGTAGCTGGTGATATTTTGGTAGTGTTGCTCATGGAAAAAATTGGATTTACAAAAGAAGAATACGCCAAAAGACACCATAGCGGTTACCTTGGCCAAAAAGCTAAAAAAGGATGAATCAGTTTTTTCTAATCGCTGGACCATGTGCCATTGAGGATGAAGCCATGGCTTTTCATATTGCAAGCGAAGTAAAAAAGATTTGTGACGATCTAGACATCCACTACATCTTCAAAGGAAGCTACGAAAAAGCCAACCGTAGCAAACTTGACAGTTTTACAGGTATTGACAAAAATGAGGCTTTGAAAATCCACAAGGCGGTTGCAGACAAGTATCAAATAGAGAACATCACCGATGTTCACGAGAGTCATGAACCAAGAGAAATCGCTCCTTATGTTACTCATCTTCAGATACCAGCATTCCTTTGCCGGCAGACAAAGTTGCTCCAAGCAGCAGGAGAATCAGGGTGTACTGTCAACATCAAGAAAGGACAATTTCTCAGCCCGGAAGCCATGAAATTTGCAGTGGAAAAAGTGAAGGCTACTGGCAATGATAAAGTATGGGTTTGCGAAAGAGGAACGACTTTTGGATATCACGATCTCGTGGTAGATGCAACATCAATAAGCCAAATGTCAAAAATCGGAGTCCCTGTAGTGATGGACTGTACTCATAGCGTGCAAAAGCCAAATCAGGCTTCGGGAGTTACCGGTGGAGATCCTGAGCTCATTGAAGCAATTGCTCTTTCTGCGATAGCGACGGGTGCCGATGGCTTTTTTATGGAAGTTCATCCCGAGCCTCATACTGCCAAAAGTGATCCCTTTACCATGCTTCAACTTGATAAACTGAAGCCGATTTTGGAGAAATGTATGAAAGTCAGAAACGCCTTAAATAGTTGAAAATGGAAAAGGTCGCCATCTTCCCAGGGTCGTTTGACCCCATCACCAAAGGACACGAGGACATTATTCAAAGGGCTATTCCCTTATTCCATAAAATCATCGTTGCCATCGGTGTGAATTCCAATAAGAAGTATATGTTTTCGTTGGAAGAAAGAATGGCATGGATCAAGCAAACTTTCAGCTCAGAAGAAAAAATCACAGTAGATCACTATGAAGGTCTAACGGTAAATTTTTGCCGAAAGGTGAAGGCATCTCACATTATCAGAGGAGTTAGAAATTCTGAAGATTTCCAATTCGAATCCTCTATTTCTCAAATGAACAAGGAGTTAGCCCCTGAAGTAGATACTTTGTTCTTCGTAACCAGCCCCGAATTCTCTGCCTACAGCTCCACCATTGTAAGAGACATTTACAGAAATAGCGGCGATGTATCAAAGTTTATTCCCAACGCGATTGAGCTCAAAGATGACCTCTAGGATCTGTGCAGTATGTCTTTTCTTCCCAACTTTTCTGATGGGACAAACAAAAATGACGGGCACTTGTCCTGATTGGGTAGGTCAAGTAGTTGAATTAAGCTATACTTCAAATCCATTCTCAGCTGAAAAAACCATTTTAGACATTGATACAGTTGATGCTTCAGGCAAATTCGAATTTACATGTCAGCTGGAAGACGTTCAGCAAGTTTGGATAAGAGTCAATCGTTTCA
>JAKVAV010000060.1 GCA_022448105.1 Flavobacteriales bacterium
CGTTTCAGTAACGATGACCTTTTAAGGATGGGCGAAAGCCACAGAAAAAACTACCTTTTCTTTAGCACTTATCAATATGAATTTGGTACAATAGGAGTCAGGTATATCGGTTTTGCCTCAAGTACCTTCCAGGTGGAAAGCTTTCGAAAGGAAGGTGAAGAAAGGGCTGTAGATGATGATGTAGTTGCTTAAATGACTCACCACTTGATATCGGAAGCCTTCTTTTGTAATTCTGCTGGTGCCGCTATAGAGTTCGGACCAGGGGGGAACGAAAAAGTGCTGTAAGCGGAATATTCAGTTATACCTTGAGGTGGATTAATGCTAGTGGCGCATCTTACTTTCCATTGAAAATCCCCATTTGAGAGAGCCGAGCTGTTAACAAAGACAAAATCTGGTGATGAGTTGATAATATTTATACTCGCTCCATCGTTTCCCCCAATTGGTCCGCCAACAACTTGGCAACCGATTACATCATCAGGAATATCCCAAGATAGAAGGACTCCATTGATAAATACCTGAGTGGTCGGATCAAAGCTCGTATCGATCGTCGGTTCCTGAAAGACTCTTACGTAATCAATTTCCATGGCACTGGATGTAAATCCTTGAAAAATATCTCCATTGATGGCTACGTTTAGCAAAAGATATTGGTCGTTATCAAAAGGCCAGGTGGCAGCGTTCTTAACTGGAGGGTTGTAAGTATAATATTCTACTCCGTCTACGCTGAAAACAATACTTTCTGGGCTCCATTCCATCTCATAGACATGCCAAGTGTTGAACACATCTGGTAAGATAGTTCCTCCCACATTAATCGTTCCCCCGAAGGAGGATGGCGTATGGAGTGCTGCCGAGACATAATTTGGATTTACTCCCCAATGTTCCATAATATCAATCTCACCACATGCAGGCCAAATCACTTGTCCGAATTGCTCAGAAAAGTATCCTCCAGTTTCGATAATGTTTTTACCTAGCATCCAAATAGCTGGCCAGGTCCCGGATCCCTGAGGAAGTTTAGCTCTCACTTCTACACGGCCGTAAGTGAATGCAAACTTGGAGTTGAGGCGAGCAGAGGTATATTGTTTGGTAACTCCTTGATCATTAAATGTCTCCGCTTTCGCGTTAATATGTAGAGATCCGCCGCTTTGATATGAATTCTCAATTCTGTTAGTGTAATGCTGAAGTTCCCCGTTGAACCAACTATCGCCATTGGGAAGCAAGGTTTGGTGGTGCCATTTTGTGGTGTTAATGGATCCATTTCCATTAAATTCATCAGACCAAACAAGTTCAGTGTAAGGCGAAATGGTCGGCTGGGCGGAGGCTGTGTATCCTGCAAAAATCATTAAAGCGATAGCAAATCTTTTCATTTCGTAATATCTCTGTAGTGCAAGATAGTCGTTTTCACTTTTTTTGCCACCTTGAATAAGCCTTATTTTACCCTTTAAATGATTCCCTGTTTTGTTCTATATACTCCATTGAAATCTGGGTAAGTATCCAATTTTCATTTCTTTATAGCCTTTTGAATTTTCCATTTGAAAAACCGATAGCATTACCTTCACCTAAGAAGAACAAATTAGCATTATGGCATTTTCTAGGCAGAAAACGATCAAGGCTCTCGGGCAAATATCAGACATCGAAGATTTGGATAAAATCATTGATCAGCTGAGATCACGTGATGAATTCAATGATAAAAAGTCCAGTTTCTCAAGTAAAGATTTCACCAATCCCGAAGCTTGGAATGATAGGGTTGATTTGATTATTGGAGAGACCAATTCCACCTTGGATGTGCTCACGAACAAGAAAGAGATTGAAGACCTTTCAGTTCTAAATGGCAATATCGAAAATTATATTGGGATGAGCCGTATTCCCACTGGAGTCATCGGTCCGATTACAGTTAATGGTACTTCTGCTAGAGGTGAATTCTACGTGCCGATGGCAACTTCTGAGGGAGCCCTTATAGCTAGCTATCATCGAGGAGCTAAAGCAACGCGTATTTCAGGAGGCATCAAATCAGTTTGTTTGTCTGAAGGTGTGCAAAGAGCCCCGCTATTTAGGTTTGACAGCATCGGCGATTTGGGAGAATTCCTCGTTTGGCTGTTGGCAAAAGAAGATTCTTTTCATAAGATCGTCGCGAAAACAAGTAGGTACGCAAAGCTCACCGATTTTAAAACCAATATTGAGGGTAATCAACTCTCCATCATTTTTTGCTACACCACCGGTGACGCGAGCGGACAAAATATGGTCACTATTTGTACCGAGGCAATTTGTCATTGGATTATAGAAAATGCACCGATTAAGCCGAAGAGCTGGTTTATTGAAGGTAACTTCTCTGGAGACAAGAAGGCCACGGCCCAGTCTTTTCTAAATGTGAGAGGGAAGAAGGTAACTGCCGAAATTGAGATTCCCCAGGAAGTTCTTACTCAAGTATTAAAGACAAAGGCTGGAGCCGTTGCTGAGTATTGGCAGGCCTCAACATTGGGCACGGTTCAGAGCGGAAGTATCGGAGCGCAAGGTCACTACGCTAATGGTCTGGCGGCGATCTTTATTGCCACTGGTCAAGATGTAGCCTGTGTCTCTGAAGCGGCCGTAGGTATTACCCGAATGGAAGAAATATCTAATGGAGGCCTCTACGTTTCGGTAACGCTTCCAAACCTTATTGTGGGTACTGTCGGAGGTGGTACGGTTCTGCCCACCCAGAAAGAGTGTCTGGAGATGATCGATTGTTTTGGTCAGGGAAAAGCCAGGAAGTTTGCCGAAATCTGCGCTGCAGTAGTTTTATCGGGAGAGCTATCCATTGCTGCCGCTATTGCCGCGGGACATTTTACCTCCGCCCACGAAAAGCTGGGTCGATAAGATAAAATCTATGAGGCTCGCTAGGCGATTTTGGATTTACCAAAAAGAAAGGTTTCCTTTTTTTGGGCATGGGCTGCTCATTGGTTCATTCTCATTTTGTGCTATTTCCTATTCAAGGCTTGTATCGGGTTTTGACACTTTTATTTCTCCTTGGCTTTTCCTGCTCTGTCTGACCAATACGATAGGTATATTCTTTATCCTTAGAATTTATGACGAGCACAAAGACGCGGAGGACGACAAGAAGTACCGGACCGAACTCCCCGTTCCAAGAGGCTTGATTTCACTGAGAGAGCTCAGGAGAATCGGAATTTCCACTTTTGCGATTTTGCTGCTTCTCAATGCGATTTTCGAACCCCTTGTCCTTCTCCCACTTACGCTTGTGTTCATCTGGATGTGGCTGATGGGCAAAGAGTTTTTTGTGAGAAAATGGCTGCTTAAAAGGCAATTTTGGTACGTGGTCAGTCACATGCTGATCATACCATTTGTCGATATTTTTGCGAGCAGTTTTGATTGGTATCTGAACGGTCGTTCAGCTCCGAGCGGCCTTTTATTCTTTTTCGCTCTCTCCTTTATCAACGGGTTAGTTCTTGAAGTTGGGCGAAAATTAAAGAGCCCAGATCAAGAAAAAGAAGGAGTGAAAACGTATTCAGTTTTACTCGGAGGGAGAAAAGGTGCTACCCTCTGGATTTGTTGCCTCTTTGTGACCTTTTTGATCGGAATGACTAGCTGCTGGTATGCCAACTTCCCTCTAGTTTGTTACGCCCTTCTCATTTTCGGATTTTTGATTTCAACTTTTTTTGGACTTCGCTACATTTTCTTAATGAGTACTCGTTCTGCCAAAACGCTTGAAGTAGTATCTGGACTTTGGAGTATTTTACTTTATCTGACGGTTGGGGCCGTTCCATTGATGACGATTTGAGTGTAAGTCGAGACATAGTTACTGAACAGGATTCTCTGACTCGCATAGGTGGGAAGGCATGGAATCTGTTTGAAATTCAGAAGTTGAATATTTCGGTTCCCAAGTTTTTTGTGGTTTCGAGCGAGGCTCCGCTCTCAGACGTTTTTGGGGCAGAACTGATTGATTATGTCGACAAGCATTTTCCTAAAACGAAATGGTTCTCTGTGCGATCATCTGTCAGCGCTGAGGACGGCGCAGTACACTCTTTTGCTGGGATGTTTCACACAGAGCTATTCGTTTCTAAAAATGACTTGTATAGTTCTATCAAGCGCGTACAAGAATCTGCGTACAGTGAGCGCATCGACGAGTACCTCAATCAAAAAGAAATAACCGAAGAACTAAAGGTGGCGGTGATTATTCAAGAAATGATTCGTTCTGAATCTTCGGGAGTTGGCTTCAGCCAAAATCCGGTAAATGGCCGGAAAGAAATTCTCATTAACTCAGTTTGGGGACTTGGCGAAGGAATAGTATCAGGAGAATTGGAGGCGGATGTTTTCACAGTTCGAAATGGCAACATAGAGTGTCAATTGGTCAATAAATCACACGGTTATTTCGTTAAGGAAGGCGAAGGTGGAGTTGAAAAGAAGGCCATCGAAAAATCACAAATGGACCAAGCGTCCATTAACAATGAGAAAATACTTGAACTTTCAGGTCTTATTGAAAAATTGGCAGATCATTATGGCAAGCCGCAAGATGTGGAATGGGCTCTGCAGGATGGTGAGATTTATATTCTTCAGTCTCGGCCGATCACCAAAATTTTTGATGATCAATCTGAAAAAATAGTTTGGGACAATAGCAACATCATCGAGTCATACCCGGGCACCACATTACCTCTTACTTTTTCGTTCATCTCGAAGATGTATGCCGCGGTTTATTTTGAAATGCTTCGGATTATGGGAGTTTCCTCAAAAGAATTGTTGGACTACAAATCTGTTTTGCAAAATATGTTGGGACTTTTAAAAGGAAGGGTTTACTACAATCTCAACTCGTGGTATGAAGCTCTTTCTCTGCTGCCAGGATACGACATAAACGCTGAGTTTATGGAAAAAATGATGGGAGTCAGGGAGTCCTTCGAACTTCCAAATCGCAATAAAAGGAAGAAGTTACTAGAATATCTTAGAGTCGGCCGGCTTGTTTCTAAAATGATTGCAAATCTTATCAAATTACCGAGTGAGCGGAAGAAGTTTCATATCAACATTGAAAAGGTATTATCTGAGTATTACAGTTTGGATTTGAATTCGCTGAGTGAATCCAAATTAATGACGCGCTATTTAGATTTCGAAACCCGATTAACCAAACAATGGCAGCCACCTCTGGTCAATGATTTCTTCGCAATGATCTTTTTTGGAGTGTTGGAGAAGTTGACTAAGAAGTACGATTTGAGAGAAGGATTGCACAATGATTTGCTGTGTGGTTCTGATCAGATCGTCAGCACACAGCATGTAAAGCTCAGCATGGAATTGTTGATCCTGATGGAAAATTACCCTCAACTCAAGGACTCATTTTTGACTCTTAAATCGACCGAAGTATTAGACCAGCTTCAGAAATACCCAGATGTTGCCTCGCAGTTCGATGACTTCATCTTGAAGTTCGGTGATAGAACGGTGGGAGAGCTAAAATTGGAAACAGTAACACTCAGGCAGGATCCCAGTAAGTTTGTTCACATCCTTCAGAACTATCTTAAATCAGGTGTGGATCCCCATGTCTTATTGACCAACGATAGTACTTTGCGAAAAGACGCAGAGCAAGAACTCCAAATAGGATTGAAGTCCAAATGGGTTAGACGTGTTATTTACCATCGAGTTTTGAGAGCTACCAGAAATTTGGTGAGTGAACGGGAGAATTTAAGATTTGAGCGGACGAGAGGCTTCGGCGTGGTGAGACAAATTTTTATCACCCTCGGACAAAAGTTTGCTAGCGAGGAAACCATCGATCAACCTCGCGATATTTTCTATTTGGAATTGAACGAAGTTTTTGACTTGATCAAAAACGAAGAGTTGTCTTCCCGGATTAAAGAGACCATCTCACTTAGAAAAACCGAATACGAGCGTTTCGAGAAGACCGTGCTTCCCGAAAGGATTGAAACTTATGGAGCCGAGTTAGATCAGTCTTTTAATTTAGAGAAGAATGAGTCGATGTCGGCAGATTCAGTGCTTCAAGGCATTGGATGCTGTCCTGGAATAGTAAAGAAACAAGTAAGGGTCGTAAAAGACCCCTTCGAGGTGGAAAGCCTCAACAACGATATCTTGGTCACATCTTATACTGATCCAGGATGGATATCGCTCTTTCCTTCTGTGTCTGGAATAATCGTCGAGAGAGGTTCATTGCTTTCCCATTCGGCTATTGTGAGCCGAGAAATGGGGATACCATGTGTAGTCGGAGTCACTGGTCTCTTGTCTTCGCTTAAAAATGGCGACTGGGTAGAAATGAATGGATCTAGCGGCCAGATAAAGCTCTTTAATCAATAAAACATATGCTTTATAATTGTCAGAGAAAAATTGAGAAAAAATTAGATGTCTGCGCCTAGTGAGACTATAGATTTTACCATTCTGAGGTATACCAATGTTTGGGAAGATCCTAAGGTTCTTCTTTCTGCTATGGGTAGTCAAGAAAATGCCAGAATTCTCAGTGTTGCCTCTGCCGGGGACAATGTCCTTAGTTTGCTTACTCTAAAACCGGCTTTAGTCTTAGGCGTTGACCTTAGTTTAACACAACTCTATCTTCTCGAACTCAAGATGAAAGCCATTGAACTCCTTGGTCGTAAGGAATGTGCAGCTTTTTTGGGCTTTGAAAAGAGCACTGAGAGACTCGATGTATACCAAAAAATGAAAAATTCCTTGTCCGTCCAAGCCCAGGAATATTTTGATTCAATTCTTCTATCTATTGAATTGGGGATTGTTCATTCTGGAAAATTTGAAAAATACTTCCAGCTTTTTGTCAATAAGGTACTGCCGTTTATCCATTCGAAGAGACGTGTGAAAGAGCTCTTTTTGTGCAAGGACGAAACTGCACAATCAAAGTTTTTTCAGGCCAAATGGAACAGCCTGAGATGGAGACTGCTTTTCAAAATATTTTTCTCTCGCTTTGTGATGGGAAGACTGGGTCGAGATCCAGAATTTTTGAACGAGGTGAAGATTCCTGTGAGTCGTTTTATAATGGAAAAAGCGGAAAAGCAATTGTCCAGTGTACAATGTCAAACGAACCGTTTTTTGCGGTACCAGCTCACTGGAAGTTTTGACGGAATTCTACCTCATTACCTTCAAGAAGGGAACTATTCGATGATCAAACGAAACCTCGATAGAATTCAGATTTTCCACGGGTCGGTCGATCAAGCTTTAGAAGAAAAAGGAACATTTTCTGGAGTCAACCTAAGCAACATTTTTGAGTACATGCCTTTTGACATGTTTGAGAAAACAGCGATGGCGCTGGATCAAGGTCTCACTAAAGGTGCAAAGCTCTGCTATTGGAATTTGATGGTTCCTAGAATCTTGAGCCGGGTAAACGATTCTTTCAATCTTGATGATCAACTCACCGAGCAGCTTCGACTTGAAGATGACGGATATTTCTACGGAGGTGTAATTGCAGAAACGAAAAAATAATGGAGCAAGATATCATACCTTCTTTGGTTCTAGGCGCAAGCTTCCTAGCGCTCTTTGGATTGAGTGAATGGCTGTATTACGGGAGGTCTTTTCCCGTTGAGCTCACGCGTAAGATTACACACGCCGGAACAGGACTGCTCTCCCTCTTTTTTCCTCTAATTTTCGAAACTTTCTGGAGTGTACTCGTCTTGTGCGCAGGATTTGCTGTGTTGCTCGTCATAAGCAAGAAAAAGGGCTTTCTGAAATCCATCAATTCCGTCGGAAGAAAGAGTTATGGTAGTTTGTTGTATCCGCTTTCAGTATTCAGCTGCTTTCTTTTCTGCAAACTCTCAAAACATGATCTAGTAGTCTTTTATTTGCCTATTCTCACTTTAGCCATTTCAGATCCTTTGGCGGCGCTTGTTGGGAGAAGGTTTGGAGTGAAAGACTATCGGGTACTAGGACACCGAAAGACCTATTTGGGTTCGTTTGCTTTTTTGGCTAGTGCCTTTTTGTTGGCTTGTATGGCGAGTACCCTAATGGGATTCGGTTTCTTAAAATTACTTTTGTTTTCTCTGATATTTGGGTTTGTCGTTACCGCAATCGAGGCGTTCAGCTCGAGAGGCTGGGATAATTTGACCATTCCATTTGCTGCGGTAGTGGTTATCGTACTTTTCGCAACTTGAAATGATGAGGATAGAGCTGACAGACAACATTCAAATAGCTGAAGAATTTCGGCAAGAGATTTATTCAGATTTAGATTCGAATAGGCTGAGTGCAGGTTTTGACAACAGATATTTGAAATCTATCGTTCTCGGCTACGATCGCAAAGATTCTCCTGCAGCATTGATGGCTCTCTATTGTAATCCAGAGTTGAAATATCGAGATTTTCAGACTATCGCATTTGGGAACTATGAATCAAAATTTGACAAAACAGATTCACTTACATTCCTTAAAATTTGTGAGAAAGAGGCTATTTTTCTGGGGGCCAAATCGATTATCGGTCCAATGAACGGAAGCACTTGGGGGCCGTATCGATTCAGAAATGAATCTGCTTCCGATGTTCCTCTTTTCGCTGGAGAAAAACTGGTTCAAAAAGAATACTCCGAAACATGGAGAGAATATTTTCCCATTGAGCATCACTATTTTTCAGCACTAGATGTTTCTTTGGATGCCTCTGCAATCGTTTCAGTAGAAAGGAAGAAAAGTCTCTCTGATAGTCTAACATTTCGTAAACCAAAAATGGAATATTGGAAAGAAGAACTGAGTTCTTTACACGAACTTATCCATGAGTCTTTTATGGAAAATTTTCTCTTCTCTCCATTGACCTTTTCTGAATTTGAAAGGCTTTACAGTGGTTTTGATCAAATTGTTGGTCAAGGCTTTACTTGGCTAGCAGAAATGGAAGGAAAACTCGTTGGATTTCTATTTGCGTATCGCGATCCAACGCATCGGAATCGTTTCGTATTAAAGACCTTGGCCAGATTGCCAAAACCTGAGTATTTAGGAGTAGGTGCTTTGCTTACGAACCATTTTTACAGTTCGTTGCCGGAGAACACATCGGTCCTTCATGCCTTTATTCACTCAGAATCCAAGAGCGTTGAACATGCCGAAAAGATGGGAGTAGAAACCTATTCTACTTATTCGCTTTTCGCTAAGATTATCCATAAGAAATGAAGGAAGCAGCTGGTTTAGGTTCCACTGAAAACATCCTTGAGTTGCTTCTTAGCCAAGCGGAAAGAGTTCCCGATAGAAAGGCCATCATCGATAAGCATGGATCCATGACCTTCAAAGAACTTGTTTCGGCCATCTCCAGCAGGGCCACTTATTTCAAAAAGGTTGGTCTCCGTTCAGGAGATAGAGTTCTCGTTTTTATGCCCATGTCGATCAGCTTATATATTGATTGTTTGGCCGTTT
This sequence comes from Flavobacteriales bacterium, assembly GCA_022448105.1. Lineage (GTDB taxonomy): Bacteria > Bacteroidota > Bacteroidia > Flavobacteriales_D > Cryomorphaceae > JAKVAV01. The sequence goes on from JAKVAV010000060.1 coordinate 9,301, forward strand.
TTGGTTTGGGTGCAACGGTGGTCTTTTTGGATGAATGGGTGGACAAAAAGCGTCTCAATTTGTGCTGTGAAATAGCTCGATGCCGAGCCTTCATTGCTCCTCTAAAAATTAAGATGCTCGGATTTGTTTTCTCTTCAGGACTGAGGGAGATTCCTATCAAAATTACTGGCGGTAAACGGCAAAGTGGAACTCCCGATGGCACAATTGCTGCCAAGCAAATTTCGGAGCAGAACGAGACAGCTCTTATCACATTTACCACGGGTAGCACGGGCAGACCAAAAGCCGTAAAGAGAACTCATCGCTTTTTGCTTAGACAGTTCAATGCGCTCTCTTCGGAGTTGAATTTAGAGGGCGAAGAGGTTAATATGACTTCGTTACCGATAGTTTTGCTCATAAACCTCGCCGGTGGAATTACATCGGTTATTCCCGATTGGAAATCGTCAAAACCAAAGACTATAAAGCCGAAGATCATTTGGAATCAAATACAGAATTATGAGGTTTCAAGGATTACGGCATCTCCTTTTTTTTTGGAAAGTCTTGCCAAGTATCAGCTCAAATCGGGGCGCAATTCAGAATCAGTCACCAAGCTGTTTACTGGAGGTGCTCCAGTTTTTCCAGGTCAAGCTCAAAAAATCAGCAGTGCTTTCTCAAATGGCGAGTTAAAAGTAGTTTATGGATCAACCGAGGCTGAACCAATTTCAGTAATCTCAGGCAGGTCTTTGATGCTGAAAGAGGAGAGCATGATGGACAGCGGTCTTTGTGTCGGAACTCTTCACGACAATATTGAGTTGAAGATTATTCAATGGAAGGATCAACCTTTGAAACAGAATGACCTTGAAGAATTAGAATTGCCTTTGGCAGAAATTGGAGAGATTGTGGTTTCAGGCGAGCACGTGCTGGATGAATATTTTGATAGTGAAGAAGCATTCCGAAGGAATAAAATTGTCGTTGACGGAGTTTGCTGGCATCGAACAGGAGATGGCGGAAGAATTAGCGAAGAAGGTCTATTGTTTTTGACAGGAAGGTGCAGCCAAGAGATTGAACATAATGGCAAGAAATATCATCCTTTTTTGATCGAATACTCACTTTCCAAAATTAGAGGTGTAGAACTCGGCACGATGCTCGAGATAAACGGTGAGCCAAACATTCTGGTGCAGCTTCAGAGAGGTGCAAGTCAGGAAGATCTGACTCACCAAATTCAAAAGGTAGTGGGTAAATTTAAGGTGGGATTTGTGGATTTCATCCCCAGAGATAAAAGACACTTCTCGAAAATTGATTACCAAGAATTACTAGATAAAAACCTCTGGTAGATTTTAGTTTTTCAAGTCATTACTTAAACCGGATTATCCTTTCTAAAAACAATGGTAATTTCTTACTACCGATTGTCACGGATTGACTGAATTCTTCGTCAAACATTCAATCTATTAGCCAAATGAAATTTATAACTGCAACAATTCTACTTGTTCTACTCCCATTTTCAGTCTTTTGTCAAGAAGTTAAATATATCAACACGCAGAACGCCAAGGAGGACTTTGATTTTTTGATTCGAACTTTTGAGGAGGTTCACTACAACCCTTATTTTCTCCACTCAAAAGATACGGTTTTCAGCTTTAAGGAGGCCAAGTTTAATGATTGGCTTCAGGATTCCATTCCGGTGAGGCAATTTTTGGCCGACGGTATGGAGCTCACTTCTATGATGAGTGGCGGCCACTCATATATGTATTGGAATGTGCCGTCTATCATTAATGAAATTAGGGCACATGAGTTTCTGCCTATCTCCGGTCATTTTGCCAAAAACCAAGAATATTTCGTTGTTGATCGGTCTCAATTGGAAGAAATTGATGTAGGTGATACCCTGCACTCCATAAACGGAATTCCCGCGGCAGACCTTTTTCATAAAACGATGAGTTTGATCGCGGGAATAGAGGCATTTCGCGCAGCGAAATGTGAAACGATGTTTCCTTTTTATCTTTTCTTTTGCAAAGAGTTGAATTCTCCCTATGAATTAAAAACTTCCAAACCAAGTTTGGTCAAGACGCGAGGCGTATCCCTTAATGAAATCGCAGATTTTGTGAATGAAAAGGCAGTCCCAGAAAACTATACATTTGCAATTTTAGAGGACAGTATTGGCCTCATTTCATATAATCGATGCCAGAATTACAAGGCGTTTAAAAAGTTTTTGAAAAAGACATTTTCAGAAATTGAGTCCAAAAGCATTGACAAATTGATCATTGATATCCGAGAAAACGGTGGCGGAGATTCAAGTTTAAATGACTTGCTTCTTTCCTACATCACGGAGAAACCCTATCGTCAATCAAGCGGTAGGTATTGGAAGGTGAGTCAAAATGCGAAGGACGCATATTCGAGTGCGTCCGTTTATACCAGAATCTTTGGGAAAAAATTTATGAATGCTTACATGAGTGAGCCGAATGGCAGCGTCATTGAAGAACTAGACGGCAATCTTCAACAGCCAATCAAGTCTGCACCCTTCTTTGAAGGGAAGACCTGTTTCTTGATCGGTCCAGAGACATTTTCTAGTGCCAATTTTTTGGCCGACGCTATTAAAACCTATGAGTTAAGCACATTGATTGGTGAGCCTACTGGTGAGTATACTAATGATTTTGGAGAGCAGATTAAGTTTGTCCTACCGAATTCAAAGGCTTCGGTTTTCGTTAGTTCCACCTATGATATTGGAGCGAGCGGAGATGCTTCGGCATTACATCCTGTACGACCAGATATTCTTTTGGAAGAACAAGTGTTGGGATATGCAAAAGAATGGATCAAGCAATGAAATGCTCATTGAATCTGGATTTAGTTAGAAGTTTAGATATTCAGACTTTATCTTCTAGATCCCTTTTCGCCCGTGATCGAGGTCTGTTCAAAGCGTTTTTAATTATCTTTTGCTCTGGTTCGAATGGTGGATTAAAAAAGAAAAGTAAGCTTCCATAAAGTGCATAAAAGAACACACCAATTTGCCTTTCTAGGATATTTTCAGAAATGAAAATACAGGAAACTAAAACTGAGAATCCAACCAAAGCCAAGGAATGACGAGACTTTCGAAAGAACAAGACCAAAGCTCCGATGAGAATGGTTAACCCAAGAATTCCTTTTCCAAGGAGAACATTTAGATATTCGTTATGGGTATTGTAATCTCTTCCCTCAATAAGTAGTTCGGGACTTTTTACATAATAACATGCGTTCAGATTGTTTTGAAGATATTCTACGTTGAGGCCACTTAGCCAGTGCTCTTTGGTGAGGAATAAGCTACAATCGTAAATGGAGTATCTCATAGAGGTTGAATTGAATCCGAGTTCACTTAGTTCCATAATTCGACTTTGAGCAGAAGGGAGGAGGAATGCCAATAGTAAAGTGGTTAACAAACCAATCCCCATCAACCCTAATTTGTATTTCAACTTGTTTTTTTGCACTATTAAAATGGCTCCTAAACCAAGAAGAAAGCTCAAGATAGCCATTCGAGAAGCCAAGGCTATAAGGAACACTAGCAGCAAAAGAGATAGCGTCGTGTGCCACAATAATTTAAATTTTGAAGCTTCTGCAACAGAGATCTTAATTACCATAAGTAAAAGCGCAAATGACACTAGAAGACCGAAGTAGGTAGGGTGCAAGCCAGCTACTACTTCAATCTTATTCCTCAAGGCAAAAGCATAACCACCGGATTTAATTTGTTGAGAATCGAGGCCCATAAAAAGCAATGAAATAGAAGTAAAAGTCACCAAGCTCAAGATGCCCAGAATGTATAAATTGAAGTACTTTGAATGATCAATTTTGTGACCCGATAGTTTCAAAAAAAGTATTGCAACAGGAATGATGATAAGACCCATCTTTCTTTGAAGAATTGCCCAAACATAATCGACATCCTCCGCCCAGAATAACTCTAACAAATAAAATATGGGCAATGCGATAAATACAGAAATGAAGAGAAGATCGGATCTTGTTGGAGTCTTCCTTTGATCGCTTGTAGCATAAGTCAGTATGCTGAAAAGGCATAATACTCCCGCCATAAGTCCTGACCACTTGATCGGAATCAAGGCAAACAGGAAAAGGATGGCCAAGGATATTCTTGCACCAGTAATAAACACCCTTTCAGACGAAAGCTTCACTAGGTTCTATTTTTGATCTTATGAATTCACTCGTGTATTCCCGAAATCGTTCAGTGCTAAATAAAAGAGCGTGTGATCTAATTTGAATAGGATCAAATTGATCTTTTTTGATGGTGAAAGCTTCGACGCCATTGATAATGGA
>JAKVAV010000061.1 GCA_022448105.1 Flavobacteriales bacterium
CGATATAGGTAGTGTCTTTATTAGGTTGAGCTAACGTCAGTGCGTCACCAAAAATCGCTGTATGGGAACTTGTCCAAGTCTCTCCCCCATCGTTTGTCCGAGCGATTCGACCGCCACCTCCACCAACAAAACCATAGTCGGCATTGGCAAAGTATATGGAAAACCCGAGATTTAAATTTCCATCATTCGGAACGATCTGCGTCCATGTTTCTCCACCGTTGGTGGTCTTCATGATACCCGAATCTATGGACTGAATGTAACCAGTGTTCTCGTCTGGAAACGAGATCCTTCTGCCATTTATGGGAAGTACTGTTTGTGTCCAGGAATCTCCTCCGTTCGTCGTTTTGAATACAGTTGAATTGCCATCGCTAAATCCAATCACGTAGCCTTCATCCGCTGTGATAAACTTCACATCCTGAAGGCTCGTAGCATCGATAAAGACTGAACTCCAAGAATCTCCGGCATTCTCGGTTTTGAGCACCGATCCATCAGAGGTCACGATGTATCCCGTTTGACTATCTGGAAAATCTATTCGACGTAAGGTTGAAGAATTCCCAGAAGAGATGGTTTGCCAGGTATCACCACCATTTAAGCTCCTTCTCACCAAACCATTTCCACCGAGTATAAAACCGCGGTTCTCATCTATGAAAAAGACATCGTTGATTCCCACTCCAATCCCTGAAGTTTGGAGGTTCCAAGTCATTCCTCCGTCCTCGGTCTTGATTAGTCTCGACCCGTCAGCTGCTATCCATCCAGTTAAGGGATCCACAAAGTGAACGGAATTCAATTCTTCGGTGATCCCTGCTCGTAACCGCACCCAGTTCACTCCTCCATCGATGGTTTTTAGCATAGAGTGAGCTTGATTGCAGCCACCAATAAAACCAGATTGAGAAATGGCATAGCCAACACTATCTGAAGTAAAAGTGATATCAAAGATCGTCGATCCGAGCGGAGTAGTAACTCGCCACTGAGCGGAAGCAGAAATTGTGATCAAGAAGACTGCGAGGAGGAGAATTTTCTTCATGCGCCAAATGTATTGATTGGCTTGTGCGACAAATGCTGATAATTGTTAAAAGATTGAGCTCCCTATGACAAGGAATTTTCAATTCTTGGGAAGCCATTCTTCGGAGATTTTCCATAAAAACCAAAATATCAAACTATTAAAAACCCTTAAGCAGTTTCAGAATTGGGCAATCATGAGAAATCAGAAAAGAAAGCTGGCTGCTCACTTTAAATCGATTCACTAAGTTAGTCGTGAACTCGTCGATCAAGCATGAAATCGTTTTCACTCTTACTCATCGTATTCTGCCTCGCAAATGGATGCGGCAATCCTCCTGAGGAGATCAAAAGCAAGGCGATAAATGTCGACAGGAACCTCAATCTTGAAGTTCTCTTCACCATTTACAATCAGATCTGGACGCCTTTTTTGGATGAAGGAGTGTCGGAGGAAATGCTGGCGAAGACTAGGCTCATGAAGATGAACTACGAGCATTTCCAAGCGCATTCGGAGCATGAAGCGGTTAGCATAGTAGCAAATTTCTTAAACCGGAGCGGAACAGATTTTTTCCTGTACGCTTTCTACTACAACGATTTTCCAAATGCGACTAGGAAAACAGAAATTCCAGAGCTGCTCACCAATGACATCAATTCAGATAGAGAGCTAGCGATTCAAGAAATTGATAGCATCATGAGTATGATCGCTGACTTTTATAGAGTCTCTGAGTTTGAGGAGTTCTACCGAGTGAATCAATCCGTCTATGAGACCGCTATTGAAGAAGTGGAGAATCACTTACCGAAGAACGAGTTCATCCCGTTTATGGAAAACTACTTCGGGATTGAGCACGAAGGTTATGACTTTTATGTTATTCCATTTTTCAAAACAGAATTTGGAATGGCTCACGAATTAGAACGCTCTAAAGGCCCTCGGAACATCACTTTTATCTCCCCTTTTGAAACTGCTCAGCTCGACGATGTGGGACAGGTTCAGTACGTCGGCTATGAAAGCGAAGAGTACATTCTCGAATGGGTCGTTCACGAGTATGCACACACTTTTTTCAACCCACCACTGACTACAGCAGAAAACCTCAACGAGCTAGATAACTACAAACATCTTTACCAAACAATTCCCGACAATCCCCAAATCGGAAATTGGTTTTCTATGTTTGCAGAACACCTTGCCGTGGCGTTTGAGGTAAGAGCTGCTGAACTTATGGGAGAAAATGATCGAGCTAATAAAATATTGAAAAGGCATAGTGACTGGCCATATCTCGATCACTTTATTGATCAATTGAAGCTTTATGAAAGGAATCGAGACACCTTTGAATCCATTGCTGAATTCATGTCTACTTTGATTCGTTCCTGCGACAGCTTAGAGACTAATAATACTCCTAACACGAAATAATCGGATTGATGAAAGTAGTCTTCCATTTCTTCTTTGTTACGGCACTGATCATTTTTGGATGTAGCGAAGCAATGGGGCAAAAAGTCATAGAAAAATATGAGCCAGCAAAGCAAGACAGCATTCAAGTTGGTCCTGGCGAGAAGGACTATATGCCGTTCATTCAGAGTGGATATACGCTCATGCTTCCTGAGCAGGATCGTATCAAAGGTGTTCTCATTTTTCTTGAAGATTCGAAATACGATCAAAGAAATGGAAATGCGCAGCAGATCTATTCTGAAGCTATCCAAAAAGACTTCGCCGTGCTTTCGGTATCCTCAGAAATACCTCTTGATTTCTTTTTTTCGGAAACCTCTATTCTAGATTGCCACCGCAAAATCAAAGAAGTCTTCAGTGAGTTTAAGCTACCCAATGAGCACATCTTCCTCATTGGATCGAGCTTAGTAGGTCATCGAGCTTTGAAATACATTGAGTTCATGAGCGGTCAAAAGACCGACTTTGAACTTAATCTCTTAGGATTAGTTCTGTGCAACTTCACTATGGATTGGACCCGAAAGTGGCATCAGCATCAACGAGATATTCGTCTGAACAAAATCGACCTGTGGGAACCAAAGTTCATCAACTTTATGCTTGAAACTCATCTAGAAGGAACGCCAGAATCAGCTCCCGAAAATTACCACAACTTTTCCTCTTACAGCTACTCTGATACAAGCCTTCAAAACATACAACACTACCTTGATTATGACATCCGCGTTTACATTGAACCAGCCATCGAACATCGCTTAGACCAATATTACAGAACTCTATATGAAAACAATGCCACCGATATGGTAGGATTCGTTGCTGAGCTTCGACTTGCCGGAAATCAAGACACAGAACTAAAAATTTTGCAACCACCTTCAGGGAATGAGATGCAGCCAACTTCTGTTTCTTCTTGGAACAGAGTGGACAAGAGAGAATTGATGAATTGGATAACATCTAGAGTTAAACAATCGGACCAATGATGCCTCATTCTAACTGCTAGATTCGAGTTGATCCATGCTTTAACTCAGAATCGGTGCCAATGAACTAATCCTAGAATTTTTAATTCCCGCATACGTGGCTCATATGGAATATCATCTCGAATAGATCATCAGCTAAAGAGCTGTAAGAAGCAATAATAATCATGGTATTCAGCATCTTTCCACTATTAGTTTTTAAAAATTTGTGACTGCATTTCTCAACTTTTGGAAATTGAGATGCTTATTAGTATTCACTATTAATACGATTAATCCTTACACCCAATGATGCCCAACGTAGGAATTTGTGATATGGCACTTTATGTGCCAAAACTCTACTTAAATATTGAAGAACTCGCCAAAGCGAGAGATTTAGAATACTCAAAGCTAAATAAAGGCCTTGGCCTCGAACAAATGCGGCTTCCCGACACACACGAAGATGCAGCCACCATGGCGGCCAATGCCATTTTCGAACTGATCGAAAAGAACCAGCTCAATCCAAACGAAATCGGAAGAATCTATATGGGGACAGAATCTGCCCTTGACGGTGCTAAGCCTACAGCCACCTATGTACTGGAAATGCTGAAGCAGAAATATGCCTATACTTATGGTGAAGACTGTTTCAGAAATTGCGATGTTGTGGACCTCGTTTTTGCTTGTGTGGGAGCGATCGACGCTCTGCACAATACCCTCGATTGGGTGAGAGGTAGAGAGAATAGAAAGGCCATCGTTGTGGCCTCCGATTATGCAAAGTACGAATTAGCATCGGGAGGAGAATATACCCAAGGTGCCGGAGCTGTCGCCATGCTGGTGAAACACGATCCAAAGCTCATAGTCATCGATGATGCGGTAGGAGTTGCGACTGAAGGAGTGCACGATTTCTTTAAGCCAAGAAGATCCGTGACCAAGCGCGAACTTTTGGAAGAAGTAGTTGAATTAATTGACAATCGGAATTATAGAATTGATGACTTAATGGCAAAGCTGCCGACAGCGTTAAACGGTGAAGGTGTTCTCAATTCAAACGATGAGATCGTGGAGATTTTTAAGGAAACGCCCGTATTCGACGGGCAGTATTCCAATCTGATGTATCAGAATAGAATTCGGGAAGCGTACGAAAATTTTTGCGTACAGCAATTCGATATCCGCGGAGTAGAAGACAACTACTTGGCCAATTGGGATAGATTGGTATTTCACCTACCATATGCATTTCACGCCAAACGTATCGCTTCTGAACTCTTTATGATTTCGAAGAAAGAAGATGGGTCTTGGGCATCGTTTTCGGAAAATATTTTGAATGAACCGAGGGCCGAAGATTTTGAAGATCAAGAAGCTTACGAAGGCGCGAAAAGCAAATTCCTCAGATCCATCACCAAGACTCCAGAATATCAGGTGTTCGCTAAAAAGAAATTGGAAAAAGCAGAAAAAGCATCTTCGTTGGTCGGAAATATGTATGCGGCATCTATTTTCTTGGCGATGATGAGCACCCTCGAAAAAGACCTCGAGGAAGGGAATGAACTGAAGGGAGGCACTCTGGGATTCATTGGCTACGGAAGTGGTTCTAAGTCGAAAGTGTTCCACGGAAAGCTACAGGACACGTGGAGGGAAGTTGTTGCTGATTTTAAGGTATTTAATAAGTTAAAGCGAGGAACCGAAATAGACTACGCTACTTACGAGAAGCTCCACCGAAAGCAAATCACCGAGAGCGTCAATGAACCAAGCGAAGAATTTGCCTTGGAAAGTATCAGCACAGAGGCCAATAAGACCGGAGCGCGTTACTACGAGTGGAAGCAAGACAAAAACGTATTGGTAAGTTAGATAGCATTTTCTCCTCGAGACAAGTATTTTCGCGCTGCGAATTATCAACTCTTGGAGAACGCCTCACATTCAAAGAATCCAAAACTTGTTTTGCTTGAAAGCCAAGGAGAAAACAGAACATTTGAACCGTTTGAGTACCCTCACTTTTATGTTCCCACGCCCTTGGCTCGGAAGGCGGCTCGAGGTCTTCAAGAGAGACTACAGACTGAACTTCCCAACTTGGCAAGGTCCCCACGGGGATTTATGTTTGGAGTTCTGGTTGTTAAGACTAGAGATGGACAGCTGGGTTATCTTTCCGCGTATTCAGGTATGGAGCGAGCTGACTTTGAAACAATCCCATTCGTTCCTCCGGTTTATCAGCTTCCACATGGGAGAGATTTTCCAGAAATGGTTGGCATCAACAAGCTTGGTGAAGAAATCAAAAGACTGAAAGAAAGCGAAGAGCACCTTGATGGACAGGCGAACCTGAAAGCGGTAGAAAAGGAAACAGAAGAGAACATCCAAAGAGAGAAGTTGGCGGTGAAAAAGGCTAAAACCGCTCGTGGCAAAATGCGAGAAAAAGCCGCTCTTCTTCCCAATGATAAGCGGGAAGAGCTCTTTAAAAAACTAGCCAAAGAGAGCGCCCAAGCGAAGGGTGACCTCAAGCGCTTTATTGAGTCTGAGAAACAGCGTTTGGAAAAGGCTCGTACTGCCGCTCATAAGCTCGTCGATAAGATAGATGAACTGAAAGCTTTGCGCAAAACAAAGTCGGCCGACTTGCAAGACGCGATTTTCAAATCGTACGTTTTCCTCAACGGCAAAGGTAAAGCTATTGACGCGAAAACACTTTTTACGGAATTTGGAGTCGAAACTCCACCCGCAGGCGCAGGAGACTGTGCAGCCCCAAAACTGTTTCAATACGCTTATCAACACGACTTCACGCCCATTTCAATGGCAGAGTTTTGGTGGGGAGCCTCACCTCAAGGAGTCATCCGAGAACACGGACAGTTCTATCCTGCCTGTCGGAGGAAGTGCGAACCCATTTTGTCCTTCATGCTCGAAGGAATTCCAAGGAAGCCTAATCCACTCCTGGAGAATTTGGGAGCTGGCAAGGAGTTAGAAATCCTCTACGAGGATCAACACTTGGTGGTGGTGAATAAACCCACAGGGCTTCTATCTGTACCCGGAAGAAATATAGAAGATTCAGTAGCCTCGCGTGTGAGGAATCTCTACCCTGAAGCTAAGGGACCATTAGTGGTGCATCGGCTGGATCAGGACACTTCGGGGATCATGATTCTGGCACTTTCGAAGACATCCCACAAGATCCTCCAACAGCAATTTCTCAGACGGACCATTCGCAAAACTTACGTTGCTGCTTTAGAAAAAGCAATTGACCAAACCTCTGGTGAAATTGACTTACCTCTCATTCTCGACATAGATAATCGTCCCGCTCAGATGGTGGATTATAAGCATGGAAAACCTGCCAAGACGCTCTATAAAGTTTTGAAAAAGTCCCCCACCCAAACCTTGGTTCAACTCCATCCTATAACCGGTCGGTCTCATCAATTACGCGTACACTGTGCGCATAAGTCTGGCCTTCATTCACCCATTCTTGGTGATGATTTATATGGCACTCGCGCAGACCGACTACACCTCCATGCTGAAGAAGTGGAGTTTGCGCATCCAGTTAGCAGAAAGAAGATAAAGGTGAAGGCGAAGAGGCCGTTTTGAATTTAATAATTCTAGATCGTAGAAGATTCATTTTCTAAATCCCAAAGCTCCTTAAATTCATATCTTCATGTTAACATTCTGAATTAAGGCCGTCGAAATCCTAATATTCTCCATTTCAACATGTATAACCAAAAATGAAATTTAAAACCCTTTTACTTTTAGTCATCATCATTTCGGTTTCCTGCAAAAAGCAAGAATCAAACTCAGCCCTAGTCGCTCACTGGAGTCTTGACGTCAATGCCAACGATCTTTCTTATTACCAATCTCACGGTGTAATATTTGGAGATCCTGTTTACGTCAACAGTGTCATTGAGGGGAAAGCGCTCGATTTTAATGGAGATGATTTTATAGAAATCACGGTAGACGGTGAGACCCCTGCTCAAATACGAGACCTGTCTACCGGTTCGATATCGTTGTGGTTTAAAGCTCGGGAATGGAATATTGATACAACCATTCTTCCAATTCTCTATTATGGAAGAGATGAAGTTTGTCCCGACGCCTACGACGCGACCAATGGAGGCCTGATTATCGAGGTAGGTCATGGTGGAATTTTCCCTTCTGAAAATGTTTTTTTTACAGTTTATGATGAAGAATGTGAATATCCCACCATGTGCTTTGATTCAAACGATGATTCAGGAATAATTGAACCCGATAAATGGTATCACTTTGTAGTTTCTGTCGGAAAAGATTACAATGTAGGTTACCTCAATGGCGAAGAGCTAATAGATAGGAGATACAACTTTCAATCGGACTCAACTTCTCTATTTTTTAAAGATTTTGTTTCCCATGATAAAATATGGATCGGAAAAGGTCATTGGAAAAATAAAGAAGTGTATTTCGATGGGTTAATTGACGATATCCGGATATACAATACTCCTCTTGGATTAGAGCAGGTGAAAGAACTGTATAATTCTCAGATCTAGCTCTTTATTATTGAGTGTCATGTATTGGTAAACCCAGTTTAAAATGTCAGTACAGATAAACACCTTTCCAAATAGTAACTTCGTCATATTTTTTCAGCACTAACCGACGTAAATAGGGTTTTAAGCATTGGTAAAAACACCCTCTCATATGCTAACAGATCCCCCGAAAATTAGCCTTCTGGCAGCTTTAGTCATTTCTAGTTCTGCATTGACAGGTCAAAGCCTCAGAATCCCTTTTTGCATCAGAGACATATTTGGACTCTCGGATGAACAAGGGAAAATAATTGTTCAAGCAGATGAAGACGAGATCACTTTCATTGATCGTTCATTTCAGTATTTCCCACATACCAATGTGGTGTAGTATTCCATCCAAGACATTTGCGGTAAAGGAAGGATAAGAATCTGAGCACTGGGCTCATACACGAGGATGAAGTGATTATGGTGAACACTTCTTTCAAGCAATTTCGTCTGTATAAAGACTTTTTCTTTACCGGCTCACTTTACAATAGTCAGCGGCCCGAAGACTTCATGCTCTACAATCTCGAAGGAACAGCATTACTCGACGAAATAACCAGTCATATCTACATCAAGGACACGAGAGATATAGGTGCCTTGGGTTCTGTCGGTCCTAGTTTGGTGTTTGTGTCGATCTATCATCAGGACAAAAGGATAGAGCGCAAATTATCTCTGGAAGTCTATGATTTACGAACCCAAAAAATAGACACTTGGATGATCAATCGCGTATCAAAATTTAAAATAATGAACTCGAAAAACAGGCAGTCTTGGTCGACTTTTGAGGAGAAGAAGCATACCAACGTAAGTACATATACTACGATAAAGTCATCTGCAATTTTAAGTTGGGAGGAGAGGTAGAAGATCGCAACCAAAAGAAGCTGCCAAAGAAGCTTCACCTCCATCCGTATACAATCAGGAAACTCTACGCTACGGCTGCTACACCCCCATCGAAGGTCCAGAAGAACGAGGCCCTTCGAGTGTTGGGAGTGTAAGCTTAACGGACCCAAAACTCTTCATATGGCGGAATTGTGGTCTGTTATACAGAGGTTTAGAAATTTCAGAAATACCTGGAGCTTCCTGTATCAAGATGAGCACTAATCAATTCATCCCTCCCATATATAGCCTGGATGGCAAATAAGGCTTTTTGCGCGATGAGCATTTTCAGTCAGAAGCCAAATATGATTCGCTGGTATACCCCAGGGGTAACTATGCCTCTGAAGATGATACTAATCACGTCTTCGTTTTTGGCAAGTATGACGAATCTGCCGAAGCCTGGAAATTCGGTTTGATCAATTCGCGTGATAAAATACTCTTGCCTGTCCAGTGCGACCAGCTTCATTCTTTCACCCCTGAACTCAATTGGGATTATCACCTAAAATGCTTTGATCAACCTTTCTCAATTTCGAAAAAACCGGCAGGAGAAAAAGAACTTCTCAACCCTACGGGATTGACCCTTTAGGATTAATCAGTGTGAAAGATGAGAAGGTTGGCATCGTAAATAATGAAGAAAATATCGTCTTACCCAACGAATACAAAGGCATTTACAAAAACGACCTATACTTAACCAACCCAGTGAGAAGCTATGGAGATGGGTACATAATGGCGAAGATTTAACGCTCATTTAGCACTCGGTCCCAACATCAGCGGGCCACCTCACTGCATCCGGAAGCAGCCATATCGGCACTCGAAAGGGATCAAATGTGGGTCCTTGAATATCTACTTCGCCGACAGAAAACCTCGGGATAAGTTTTGAACTCCTGTACAGTCAAAATAGACAGCATGCTAGACTTGAAGAAAACCGAGGAATTGCCCTTGACAAAATAAAAATGGACTTTCTCGAACTACCCTTTTCAGCGGGGTATCATTTGAATACCAAAACCAAAAGGGAGAATCAACTCCATGAAGTGAGCATCAAAGTGGAAATCGCCTCTGTTCAATTATGAAATCATAATTGATTGATGGCTCAGATTTGAATGATGGCCTTCGTTTCGACCAAAAGGATGCTCTGCTCTCCCATTTTGGTGCGACCACCTTCTTTAGTGAACCTTTTGGATTAAACGGTACAGGTAACCTCTCCCCTTTCGCAGTGTGGACCATCGCTCTACGTTTATTGTATGGCTCGGGTTAAAAAAGACGTTGATGAAATCTGGCTTCACCTGCCTTGATAAAGCAGATGCTGCATGCTAAAATTAGTCAAACCAAGAATAGCTCACAGCGTCAAGTAGTAATTGGGCTATTCATTATAAAAACGCGGAGTCTCCAAGGATTCCTGACCATAAGGTGTCAGAATCTGAGACTATACTGTTTGTGTACGACTAGTTCATGCCTCATTTTTGGCCATATGAATCTTACCGCAAGACCACTAAACTCTCGAAATACATCACGAGGATTTTTTCTAAATTCAAACCCATTGATAATTCCATGGTAGTCCGGCAGTTAAGTATATTTTTTTGTTGCTTATTATCAGCAGGTTTATCCTTATTGGCTCAAGATAATGCATCATTAGTTGGTAAATCGAGACAGGCAGAGACAGGCCTACCTTTTATTCAACACTACTCACCTGGCGATTATCATGCACTCACTCAAAATTGGGGAGCCGTGCAAGACAGTCTTGGCATTTTATATTTTGCCAACGGAGGCGGAGTGCTCATTTATAACGGAGTAACTTGGGAACTGATAGAATTGCCCAATAAATCTCACACAAAATGCATAGCCATCGATAAAAACAATCGTGTATATGTTGGCGCTTCCGGTGAGTTCGGATATATCCAGCCCGATGCGCTAGGACAATTTCACTATGTTTCTCTTTCGTCGACACTTCCTGAGTCCGATCGGGATTTTTCGACCATTTGGACAGTTCTTGCGAGTGATGACGCCGTTTATTTCAGGAGTACAGAGTCTATTTTCAGATGGGACAATGAAAAAATAAAAGTCTGGAAATCGGAGGAAAAAGCGTTTCGGTTTGCCTTTGTTGTCAGAGAACAGTTCTATGTAATGGATAATTCGCGGGGAATGATGCGCATGGAAAATGACAAGCTCAAGCTAATTCCCCAGGGTGAGTTTTATCTTAAAAAGGGAGTGACGGTTATGCTTCCTTATTCACACAATGAATTGCTGATCGGTACTTTGAAAGGATTTTACATTCATAGTAACGACGATATCGTCCCTTTTCCAAACGATGCGGCTGATTACCTAGCAGAAAGCTTTCCTTATGGGGGTATCGTACTGAATGATGGCACATTTGCCATAGCGACGCTTAATGAAGGTATAGTCGTATTTAATCGAGAGGGAGAAATAAGGCTTATGTTGAACGATAGTGAATACCTCGGCTCCCTTGAAATTTACCATCTATTTCAGGATAAATCAGGAATCTTGTGGGCCTCTCTCGGAAATGGTATTGCCAAGATTGAGTATCCTTCGCCGTTTACAAGCTTCGAGTATCTCAACGGAACTTTTAGAGCCTTTGTGCTAACTCGATTTAAGGGGAAGCTATATGCTGGTACTGACAATGGACTCTTTGTTTTAAAGACGAGTGAGTCAGGACAAGCCCGATTCGAACGCGCTTTCGATTTGAACAAGCGCATTTGGGATTTACTAGTCTTCCAAGACAGATTGCTGGTAGGAGGAACGGATGGCATTTTTGAAATAGTGGACAATGAAGTGCGACACATCCCAACGGCTAATATTTCCAAGTTCCACCAATCGCCACTAGACGACAAGCGTATCTTTTTGACAATGTCTCAAGGACTTGAATCGATTTACTTCCGAGAGGGTGAGTGGATTCGTGAAGGACCCGTTGCTGATATTGAAGGTGGTACCTATTCCATTTTGGTTCAGCCATCGGGAAATATCTGGCTTGAAACCAGCGAAGACTGGCTATGGCATATAGCATTTAAAAATAAAACGGAAGCTAAAAATCTCAAAAATCCGATAGTGACAAAATACCATCCTAAGGATGGATTACCTGCCGAGCGAACACAACTTTCTCTGGTGAATGGATCGGTTTACAGCACTCCACACCAAGTTGGTCAGATGACCTATAGCTATGACCTTGATACTGATATGTTTTCGGAAGACACTTTACTTTCTGCTCTTTTCAATTCAGAGAATAAACTTATCCGGTTAAACCATGTGGATGCAGCAGAGAATGTATTGTTCACCACAATAAACGAAGAAGGCTTTTCAAAGAACTTCATAGCGTGGAAAAAAGCTAACCGTACTTACCAATTAGAAGCGCTGCATGAACGAAGAATTTCAGGCCAAGAGCAGATCACCGCATATATAGACCAGGAAGAAAAAGTCATTTGGTATGGCGGAAACAACGGCGTCTACCGACATGATCTTAACCAGTCAAAAATTGGAAACAACGGTGTTATGGTCCTTATCAATTCAGTCATATACGATACCGATTCTCTCCTTATTTTGGGTCCCTACAGGAACACAAGTATTTCATTACCCTACTCCAACAAGATGCTGAGAGTAACATACAGCTCCACTGGATACTATGAAGAAACCGCACAGCTCTATCAGTATCAATTGGACGGTCATGAAGATGGTTGGTCAGAATGGACAACAGAAACTCAAAAGGATTACACCAACCTTACCGAAGGTAGCTACGAGTTCCGTGTACGCTCCAAAGACATATTTGGACAAGTGAACACTGAGAGTAGTTTTGCAATTACAATCCTTCCTCCATGGCATCGCACTTGGTGGGCTTATTTACTATACGTTTGTTTGGTGTTGATGATTTTCGTCTTCTTGAATAATATGAGAACGAGACAATTGAGAAAGAAAAACTTGGCACTTGAAGGAATAGTCCAAGAACGCACAGAAGCAATAGTCGCGAAAAATTCGGAGTTGGAGCAAAAGACAGAACAACTGCGGGAACAGAAAGATCAGCTTCAAGAGCTCGATCTAATGAAGAGAAGGTTATTTGCCAACATATCTCATGAGTTTAGAACTCCGCTGACCTTGATCAAAGGGCCGATAGAGCTGGCCGAAGAATCGCCCGAAAAGCCGATGCCTTTGGAAAATATCAAAATGGTGAAACGGAATGCCAATCGACTGTTGAAACTTGTCAATCAATTGCTCGACTTATCCAAGATTGATGCGGGAGGCCTAAATTTAGAACCAAGCGAAGGAAATATATTTAAGTGCTTGAGAGCAGCTGCATCTTCTTTCAATTCACACGCTGCGCAACGAAACATAGATTACCAAATCAAAATTCCTTCACACTCTCTGTGGGCCTCCTTCGATCGAGATAAGTTGGAAAAAGTAGCCTACAACTTGCTCAGCAACGCGTTTAAATTCACTCCTGATAATGAGACTGTGGTTTTCTCAGCCACCTACGATGGTGGTCGTCTGAGTATAGAGGTGAAGGACACTGGCCATGGCATTCCTGCCAAAAGACTGCATAAGATTTTTCATCGGTTTTATCAGGTAGATGATAGT
>JAKVAV010000062.1 GCA_022448105.1 Flavobacteriales bacterium
AGAGAATCGCTCACCAGCCTTCCAGCTTTAGGTGACTATTGCGATGAGGTCCACCTCTTCCCATTCCGAACAGAGAAGTTAAGCTCATCAGCGCAGATGGTACTGGTTTTCCGGGAGAGTATGTCGTCGCCAATTTTTATTTAAACCTCGTAGTTTCGACTACGAGGTTTTTTTGTGGCTTAAATTTCGTAGCAAGAGTGCTGGGATAGATTTGGATGGAGAAGGCTATTCCTGTTCGAATGGAGCAGAATTGACCGTAGTGGTAATGCTTACTTTGCTAAATCTTGCACTTTTAGAGTAGGTTTATTGCAGATAGAGATTCAATCTTGCCAAATTCCTCTTAATAGTTTTTCTCCATTTTCCTGATTGATTTGCTATTTTCATAGCCTAACCTATCGCTATGAAAACAAAATATCTAATCCCTCTCTTCTTCATGCTTGTTCTTGATGGAAAATCTCAAGACCTCTGGCCAAGTGAGGATGGCGAATGGCGTTTGGAGGTTACTTATAGTCTCTTCCTACCGGCCGAATACCACATTTATGTAAATGGAGATACCCTTATTGAAGGTGTTAATTGTACCAAGATGAGAACCGACCACATTTACTCTATTCCGAGTCCTGATGAGCCCAATGAATTCGAGACATTTTTTGTGCGAGAAGAATATCTACACTTCAATGGCGACAGCCTTTTTTGGTGGAAAGAGGATGAATTTCGCTTGTTGTTGTGTTTTAGTTGTGATGTTGGAGATTCCTGGTATCCTTTGAAAATCAATGAATTGAATCAAGACTGCGATTCGACGGGTATCACATTAGCCCAAAAAGACTCGGTTGAATACAATAACGTCTGGTATCGGAGGATCAGAATAGAGACTCCAAACTGGGAGACAAGCCCTTTTTTTTGGGAAGGAATATTTGATGAGCGCACCTTCAGCAGGGACTATTTTTACCCTGAGTACACTGTTTGTGGTTCTATCGTAGAATGGCTTATGTTTTCGTTCATGTGCTACTCTGATGGAGATTTATCACTTCCTGAACCAAATGGTGACTGCAGTAGCATGTTACTTTCCAGCGAAGATTTGAAAGTAAACACATCAGTTCGTGTCTACCCTAATCCCATTTCGCAAGGAGAGAAATTGATCGTGGGGGAATTTGATGAGATCAGAATCTTTGATTTAAGTGGGAGATTAGTTTGGCAATCCCAAGAAAGCAATCAACGAATCTATCTCAATTTGAATTCAGGGACGTACTTGATTACAGTGATTAAGGATGAAGAATCATATACATCTAGACTTGTGGTTAAATAATTATGATTTTTTGATCTTCGCTTATGGCATCTCTAAACTTAATAGGATAAAAGAAGAATGAGCTTTACGCTCTTTACTATTCGAAATTCCTACTTTTTGAGCTTGTATCGAGTCAGTTGGCATTTTTTCAGTATATGATACTTATGTAATGGATAAAAATTCGTTCTCAACTTGGCTTTCTTCTAGAGAATGAAAGAATCTGAAATTCAATCTAATCGAATTCTTTTAGGCCTATTTGGACGAAAAGTTGCCTCACTTTACCACCTTAAAAATCTAACCTTTCGCTATGAAATCAAAACTTCTACTTCCACTGTTACTTGTGCTTGCCATTAACAGTAATTCACAAGACCTCTGGTTAAATGAAAATGCTCGCTGGTATTTCGATATTGGCATTGCTTTCACGACTGTTTACATGGAAAAATATGTAATAGGGGATACCACTATACAGGGAAAAGATTGCTCAATTATTGAGACTCAATATTATGATGAACTTTTTACTGGTTCTCCAATATATACATCTTACAATGAGGTGAATTATTTTCATTTCAATGGAGACACAGTTTTTTGGTTTTTCGATGGAGCCCTTCATCCCTTAGTCTGCTTTAACCTGCAAGCAGGTGATACGTGGTTTCCGATCCCAATTGATTATGAAGGGATCCTTCCATCTTGTCAATTGGATCCAATAGAAATTACAGAAAAGACAACAATAGAATATGACGGAATCGAATATCGTCAGGTGACGGTTTCACCAGTAGGAGATGATTTTTCGAATTACCTCTTTTGGGGAGGGACTTATGATGAGCGAATATTTTGGCGCGACTTTGATAATCCTCGACTAAATGGATGTTTTGACACAGCGATTGATTATCCCACGGACCTTAGCTTAAGGTGTTATTCAGATGATGAACTAAGTGTACAAAATAGCGCAGAGCCTTGTAACGCACCTCTTAGCGCAACGGAGAGTGATCGAAGAAGTGAACTTGTAATGTACCCTAATCCTCTTGAATCGGGATCAGAACTCAAGATTGATCGCTATGATTTCCTACAAATTTTTGATACGAATGGGAAGATGATTATGACACATCATCCAAATCAAGGGAGAATAATTCCCGAGTTAGCTAATGGGGTCTATACCGTCCGAATCGAACAGGGCGAGCAGGTAAGGATCTCAAAGCTCGTAGTTCAATGATCCAGAGCTTTTTTGAACAGAGTTTAGCTCAGTGAATTACGTCTTCTGGTGCTTCTTCTTGGCCGCAGGGAAGAGAATATTGTTCAGGATTAACCTATATCCTGGGCTATTGGGATGAAGGTTCAAATCAGTAGGAGGATCTCCAACTCGGTGCTGATAATCCTCAGGATCGTGACCTCCGTAAAAAGTCCACTGGCCTTTTCCCATGGTTCCATGAATGTACTTAACGGTGCCCTGCATTTTGCTCTCACCCATAATGAGAATGTCTTTTTTGACGTATTGCTTTTTAAACGCTGTCGTTTGTCCCATAAAACCCTTAACCACCTTCCGATGATTTTGTGTCAGCATAGTTGGTACCACATCCCACTTTGCTGAAAAGTCAAAAAGTGTAAAAAAGTCTTGTGTTTGAGGAGTTTTACCGTGAACATTAGTCCCGTCGATACTCGAGAATTCATACACCAAAGGATCTCTTTCGAGCTGAAAGTCTTCGAATGCAAAGGTTTGAGTAAAATCGAGTTTTGACTGCGCTGCAGGATCAGCTCCATCTCCGTCGTACATACTTTCGGCAATGTCTGTGCTTTGAGCAGCGAGTGCAATATCGTAAGAG
Organism: Flavobacteriales bacterium; assembly: GCA_022448105.1. Lineage (GTDB taxonomy): Bacteria > Bacteroidota > Bacteroidia > Flavobacteriales_D > Cryomorphaceae > JAKVAV01. The sequence goes on from JAKVAV010000062.1 coordinate 3,100, forward strand.
TCTGTTCCAGAGCACATAGTAAACAAGTAACCGCCTCCGGCGACATATTCTTTGATTCTTTGAGCTACGGCCAGCTTTAGATCAGATACTTTACTAAAGCCCATTTGAGTAGCTCTTTCTTCGGCATCTCGAACCTGCTCCTGATACCATGCAGCATTTTTATAGCTGCGATAGAACTTTCCATACTGGCCAGTAAAATCTTCATGGTGCAAATGCAACCAGTCGTACTTGGGAAGAGAAAGGTTCAGAATCTCTTCATCGTAAATAACCTCATAGGGAATTTCTGCATAGGTCATCACCAGAGTCACCGCGTCATCCCATGGCTGTTTGGTTTTTGGAGAGTAGACGGCAATTTTGGGTGCTTTCTCGAGCTTCACTACTTCCATATTGGCCTCTGGATCAGCGATCTCCCTTAATATATTATTAGCTTGGACATCGGCAATGACTTGATATGAGACACCTCTAATCACGCACTCTTCTTCGATAGCTTGATACTGATCAATCATGAAGCTCCCACCTCGATAGTTCAACAACCACTGAACTTCAATGTCATTTTGTAAAATCCAATATGCTATTCCGTAGGCTTTCATGTGGTTCTTTTGGGATTCATCCATTTGGATCAGAATCTTCGCGGCGGAACCGGAAAGCGCCGTGAATGCCAAAAGAATTGTGAGAAAACCGATTTTAAAATGGTGAGCTATCGTCATTGTCTTTGCTGAAAAAGTCATCATCGCTATCGTCATTCATTCGCGATTGCATGGTAATGGTCTGGAACCTATCAAAATCTGAGCCACCTGGCAATCCTGGCTGGTCGTCATAAATCGTTTCCAGATTTTCAAATTTCGCAAAGTCTTTTACAAACTTCAAGGAAACAGTGTCCAGAGCACCATTCCTGTGTTTTGCAATGATGACCTGACCAATTCCAAGCAATGAATTTCCTTCTTCATCTTGATCTAAATCATAGTACTCGGGTCGATAGATAAAGGAAACGATATCCGCGTCTTGTTCGATGGCTCCAGATTCCCTAAGGTCAGAAAGCATCGGTTTCTTATCTCCGCCTCTCGTTTCTACGGCACGGCTCAATTGTGACAAGGCAATAATTGGAATGTTTAATTCTTTTGCGATTGTCTTGATAGAACGTGAGATGGTTGAAATTTCTTGTTCTCTGTTTCCTTTATCGCTCCCGGCGGTCATTAACTGTAGGTAGTCAACGATGATGAGCTGTATGTCGTGTTTTGACTTTAGTCTTCTGGCTTTCGCTCTAAGCTCAAACACCGAAAGTGACGGAGTATCGTCTATGAAAATTGGCGCTTTGCTCAACTTTTTAATTCTTGTATGAAGCTGAGTGAACTCGTGGTCTTCGAGATTCCCTTTTCTAATCTTCTCACCTCTGATTCCGGTTTCACCAGAAATAAGGCGATTCACTAATTGAATCGAGCTCATCTCTAAGCTGAAGATTGCTACCGGCAGATTGAAGTCAACCGCAATGTTTCGCGCCATGGAAATCACAAATGCAGTTTTCCCCATACCAGGTCGTGCAGCGATAATAATCATATCTGACCTTTGCCAACCTGAAGTGATCCTGTCTAGAGCGTGAAATCCTGACGGGACTCCGCTCACTCCGTCCACATTTTTCTTTGCAGCTTCAATGTTTTCGATGGCTTGTTTGATCACGTCGCTCATTGTGTCATATTCTTTTCGGATATTCCCTTGAGCTACAGTGAAGAGATCTCTTTCTGCTTTGTCGAGTAAGTCGAAGACATCGGTACTTTCTTCGTAGGCCTCACGAATGGTGTCGGACGAAATTCGAATCAACTCCCTCAAAATGTGTTTCTGTGAGATGATTCTTGCGTGAAACTGAATGTTGGCAGAACTAGCCACTCGGTTTGTTAGGTAACTTATGTAGTAAGCGCCACCTACAATTTCAAGCTCTCCCATTTTTCTGAGCTCCGCCGTTACCGTCAAGATGTCAATCGGCTCCGACCTCTGGAAAAGCTCGTGAATTGCTGTGAATATTTTTTGATGACTCTCTTTGTAGAAAGATTCCGCTTTGAGAATATCGATTACCTCGTTTACTGCTTCTTTCTCCAGCATTAATGCTCCGAGCACCGCTTCTTCCAGATCAACCGCCTGAGGAGGGATTTTTCCCAACTCATTGTTTTGTAAAGGAAGTCGCGTACTGGATCTCCTTCGATTATCTGGCTTTTTTTGCGAAATTTCATCCATAAATCAAAGATACTATCTCTTGTTGGCGTTAGATGGTTTTGTCGGGTTGCGATATGAAAAGTTTTAAAAGGGTTTTCTCAACATTTGTTCATACTGCATTGATCTCATGCTTGGTCTTCTTGAGTGCGTGCAATGAAGAGGAAGATGAGGTATCACCTAGAGTCATGGTTGAGAGCCCTTTTGAAAATCAAGCTTTTCAATCGACAGATACTATTGAGGTTATTGCCAGGATAACTGACAACGAGAGCATCAATTCTGTAGAAATCGAATTGCTCGATCTAGACTTCAATATGGTAGGAAGGAAAGAGAGTTATCAGGCATCTGGTTCTTCGGTGAATTTTGGTCAACTCTATCCTATTGGTGGAGAGCTTATTTCTTCTGGAGATTACTATCTGACTATTCGAGCAAAGGATGATAATAATGTCGGATCGGGATTCGTCAAGATAAGAATTAATGCCATCCCGAGGATACTTGAAGGAGTTGTGGTTGTTGCTAAAGGATCGAGTCAAGCCGATGTCTATTACAGGGAGGCCGACGAATTAGAGTTTGAATTAAAACGTAGTATTTTTTCTGACCCAATAGGGGCGGGGCTTAATTATCGTGAGAACATTCTGGTAATCGCAGGCGGAGAAGCAGGAGATGGAGTGTTTATTGAAATAGATGAATTTCAGCAGATTAACTCTATTCCGGGATTTGGAAATATAGGCTTACCCTTTTTTTCAACAGTAACTTATAGCCCAATAAATGAGCGATTTTATCTGGCCGAGCGAGATGGTGTGATTCGAGTCTTTGATAAAAATGCAGCTCAACTCATTGCATTTAACGGACTTATTGAGTACGTGCCACAAGAGATATTTGGAAGTACCGAGGGGTATTTTGTCGAAGAAAAGCAAATTGATAGCCCCTCAGTCGTTCTCACCCACTACTCGTTTCAAGGTCTTCTGCTTGATGTATTTCAGGTGTTTGGGGGAATTAGAGGTGTTTATGACCGAAATTTTAACGAAAAGTTTGTTTGGATAGATAATCCGAATGGATTCGAATTGAGGCTATTGAATCTGACTACCAAATTTCTGAGTTTGCCTTATCAGCGTATTGGTGCCAGACTCTTTGATGTAGTTAGAATCTCGACCAATACTTTCATTCTGAGCACTTCTGACGGATTGCTTCGATATAATTTTAGCAATGGAGGGATATCTCCGATCAATGATTCTGCTCCGGAAGGGGATCTTTACTTTGATGAACTAAATCAACTAGTCTACCTTGCGGATGGCAGTGATGTCATTATCTACACCGTTGACGGCACTCAAATTGGGGCAAGAACTTTTTCTGAAGACGTAATTTTCGTAGGTTTTGATTTTAACCGTTAATTAGTAACTCCCATCTTCGCAAACTTGGCGATTCGCGTCTCTACTAATTGATCGGGATTAAGTTTTTTGAGGCTATCCAAGTTTTGAAGAATGGCCTGCTTTACGTTTTTGAAGGTTGTCTCCCAGTCAGTATGAGCTCCACCCACGGGTTCCTTTACGACTCCATCAATAAGCTTATTCTTTAGCATATTCGTTGAAGTAAGATTTAATGCCCGTGCAGCTTCTACCTTATGATCCCAATTTCTCCAAAGAATGGTCGAACAGTTTTCTGGAGAAATTACCGAATACCATGAGTTTTCAAGCATTAGAACCTTGTCGCCAACTCCTATACCCAGAGCACCACCAGAAGCCCCTTCACCAATAATGATGCAAACGATAGGCACAGTGAGTTTGGCCATTTCATACAGATTTCTGGCAATTGCTTCACCTTGGCCTCGCTCTTCAGCCTCGAGGCCAGGGAAGGCACCGGGAGTGTCAATTAAAGTGACTACTGGAATATTAAATTTTTCAGCAAGCTTCATTAATCGAAGTGCTTTCCGATAGCCCTCAGGGTTGGGCATACCAAAGTTTCTGTATTGTCGCATTTTAGTGTTGACCCCTTTTTGCTGACCAATAAACATTACTGTTTGTCCATCGATCTTTCCGAGCCCTCCTACCATAGCTTTGTCGTCCTTTACATTTCTATCACCGTGCAGCTCAATAAATTTTCCATCTGTGAAGTTCTCGATGTAATGCAGAGTATAAGGCCTTTCGGGATGTCTCGAAACCTGCACTTTTTGCCATGGGGTCAAGTTGCCATAAATATCCTTGCGTTTCTTTTGAATCTTCTTTTCCAAATCTCTTATCGATTTGGACATGTCAACTTCACCTTTATCTGAAATTTCTTTGGCTTTTTCGAGCTGTTCCATCAATTCTCCGATGGGCTCTTCGAAATCGAGTAATACTGCCATGATTTTCTATTTGGAGGGCCGAAAATACAAATTTCCGTAGGCGTCAAAGTTAAAAAGCTTTTTTTGGGCACAAGAAATTCCTAACTCAATCAGGAACTACTTTTGTGCATTTCGAGCAGCTAAAATAGCGACACCGGTAAAGAAAATATTGGGTAACCAAACTGCAAGTAAAGGATTAAGACCAGCATTAGTGGCAGCAACCGTTGTGACTTTCATCGCAAAAATATAAACAACCGCAATTAGTACTCCGAGTGCCAAATGACCTCCAATCCCTCCTCTTGATTTTCTGCCTGCCATAGATACGGCGATCACTGTTAGAATGTAGGAAGCAAAAGGATAAGAGGTTCTCTGATGTTTTTCGATTTCGAAAAATACTGTTTGATTGGACCCCTTCTGTCGTTCTTCTTCAATAAACTCTGTCAGTTCGTTATAACCCATGGTTGAGGCTATATTGAGTTTCACCCCAAAATCTTCTGGAACCATATTCAAACTGGTATCGATTTTGGTTCCTCGATAAATAATTTCTCCTTCACTTGTAAATTCTCTTACTCTATACCCTTGTATTTCCCATCTGTCGTTATCCTCATTGTATTTCGCTCGATCAGCGAGCATTTTATACTCAAGTTTTCCATCATCATTCCATTTTTCGAGTGAGAACTTATAACCGATATTATTGAGGGTACTAAATGTCTCAAAATAGGCAAGGGTATTTTTCTCTATTTCGCGGTGAAGATTGTCATCTTTGATTTGATACTTCTTGTTCATGAACTCCTCTTCGAACTGAATTCGAACACGATTTGCTATAGGGAGTTGGTAATGAGTGAAGTATAGTGATATTCCTACGAGAATAGACGCCGCAATGAAATAGGGCCTGAGCAGTCTTTTAAATGAAACTCCACCCGCTAGGATGGCTACAATCTCAGATCTCTGAGCTAGTTGGCCTGTAAAAAGTAATACGCTAAGAAAAATGAGCAAAGAGCTAAAGAGATTGCCGAAGTAAAAAACAAAGTTTACGTAATATTTGAGTATGATTTGATCTACGGGGGCATCGTATTTTATGAATCTTTTGAGTTGTTCTGAAACGTCGAATACGATGGCTATCGACATGATCAGCGCCAGCATGAAGAAGAATGTTCCCAGAAATCGCTTTATGATATAGAGGTCAAGTTTTTTCATTTTTTAAATACGACTCTCCAGCTTTGGTACCATTTGATTTTTCCATGAAGCGAAAGTGCCCTCTTCAATTTTCTTCCTTGCTTCGCCGACCAACCACAAATAGAAGGCCAAATTGTGGATACTAGCAATTTGAGCTCCCAGCATTTCTTTGCTAATAATGAGGTGTCTCAAAAAGGCTTTTGAATAGGCACTGTCTACATATGAAGTCCCATTTGGATCGATTGGAGAAAAGTCATCTTTCCATTTAGCATTTCGAATGTTGATGATTCCTTCGGAAGTAAAAAGCATCCCATTTCTGGCATTGCGAGTGGGCATTACGCAATCAAACATATCAATGCCTAAAGCAATGTTTTCAAGAAGGTTGGCTGGAGTTCCTACGCCCATCAAGTATCGAGGCTTTTCTTTGGGAAGGGTTTGACAAACCACATCAGTCATGGCGTACATGTCCTCATGAGGTTCGCCGACTGAGAGTCCTCCGATGGCATTGCCTTCTCGGTCTTGGTCGGCAATAAACTCCGCTGATTGCTTTCGTAGATCGGGGTATACACTGCCTTGTACTATGGGAAAGAAGGTTTGACGATATCCGTATTTATCTGGGGTATTATCAAATCGTTCGCAACAGCGCTTTAGCCATCTATGGGTCAAGTGCATACTTTTTTCTGCATAGTCGTAAGGACATGGATATGGAGTGCACTCATCAAAAGCCATAATGATATCTGCACCGATTGTGCGCTGAACGTCAACCGCCCGCTCAGGAGTGAAAAAATGCTTGTGGCCATCAATGTGAGATTTGAAGCTTACTCCACTTTCGGATATCTTTCGATTGTTGGAAAGGGAGTACACTTGGTAGCCGCCGCTGTCGGTAAGTTGCGGCTTACTCCAGCCATTAAAGGCATGTAATCCTCCCGCTTTTTCAATGGTTTCTATTCCAGGACGTAGGTATAAATGGTAAGTATTCCCTAATATTATCTGCGCCTTAATATCTTCATCCAACTCTTTGGGGTGGACACCCTTCACGGCAGATGCAGTTCCTACTGGCATAAAGATTGGCGTTTCAATCTTTCCGTGATCTGTTTCCAAAACACCAGCACGCGCATTGGATTTAGGGTCTTGAGAGGTGAGTGTAAACTTCAAACTGTATTGTAAAACTATGTTGATAATTAATAGGCTTGCAAAGGTAATACGATTAGATATAGGTAGTCTATAAACTACTTTTACCTCCATTCTATGGAGATCAATATTTCAACTGAATTCCTTATCAGGTTTTGCCAGATCGTATTGCTGACATCCTCCTTAATCCAATTTGTTTTTCTCTTCTGTATTCAGGGTCGATTAGCATTCTTTAAAGTAGAGCCTAAAAGTGTCGATAGACCAGGCGTTTCAGTTTTAATTGCGGCGCGAAACGAAGAAGAGAATCTTCTTCTAAATCTACCGAGTATCCTTGAGCAAGACTATGCTGAATTTGAAGTGATCGTGATCAACGATTCGTCAGTCGACGATAGTATTTCGGTTTTGCGGGCATTTGAAGCCCAGTATTCACATCTGAGGATAATTAATATTCCGGAAAACGATAAATACGAAGGAGGAAAAAAGTACGCCATTACTCTTGGCGTGAAAGGCGCGAAATATGAAAGGCTGATCTTCACAGATGCTGACTGTAAACCTGTTTCACGGAAGTGGATTCAAAAAGTTGTCGCATCTAGAACGTCAGAGGGAAATATAGTACTGGGTTATAGCCCTTACCAAAAAACATCAGGTTTCTTGAATAGAATCGTTCGTTTTGATACGTTTCATGCAGGCTTGAATTATCTAAGTTTCGCTTTATCGGGAATACCATACATGGGAGTAGGCAGGAATCTATCATATCACAAATCCTCATTTTTTCAGGTTGGTGGGTTTAAATCCCACTATAGATTACTCTCTGGAGATGATGATCTCTTCGTGAATCAAGTGGCTAATAAAGCGAATACTAATATTTGTTTGGAGGAAGAATCTATCGTAGAAAGCATACCAGAAAATACTTGGAGGGATTATTGGATGCAAAAAAGAAGGCATTTAACCACAGGTTTTAAGTATCGATTAATTCACCGTTTTCTGCTTATTCTTCAGCCACTTAGTTTGATTTTGTTTTGGCTCTCAAGCCTTAGTCTATTAGTTTCTCACAACTGGGTGGAGATTACTTTGATGGTTATCGGGTTAAGACTTATAACTCAATTGTATATTTTTAAGCGCTCATCGCGTTGGTTGGGTCAAACTGACCTCATCGCCTTGGCACCAATTTTTGAAATTCTTATTGTTTTAATAACCACTTGCGCTCATGCGGTAAATGCCGTATCAACCAGAGTCACATGGAAGACGTAGTATCTAAACTCTCCCCAAAAGCCCAACACGATTATAAACTAGTCAGAAGAGCGGTAGACGATCACGACCAAACGGCCTATGCTGAATTAATGGAGCGTTATCGTGAAAGTATCTACTACATGCTCTTGAAAATGGTTAATAATCCCGATGATGCAGATGATTTGACCATCGAAGCATTTGGAAAAGCGTTTAGCAGGCTAAAGCAATATCAGCCCAATTATGCATTCAGTACTTGGATGTTTAAAATCGCCTCCAATAACTGTATTGATTTCATCAGAAAAGAGCGAAAAAAGCGTACTATGTCCATCGATACCGGAATGCGAAACGAGGATGGCGAAAACGTTTCTTATGACATTGAATCTGATGTGAGGGATCCTGAAGAAGAAATGGTACGTGATCAGCGCATGGAAGCGATGCGTCTAGTGGTTGAAAAGCTCAAGCCGCGCTACAAGCAACTTGTTATCCTCCGCTACTTTAAGGAGTACTCCTACGATGAGATTTCTCAAGAACTGGATCTTCCGCTTGGTACCGTGAAGGCCCAACTGTTTAGAGCGAGAGATTTCTTGTCGACTTTGATGAAGAATACCAAAGACACCATTTGAGTTAATGGTTCCTTTGGTAAAACAGTATTTCCCTGAAATATCTGAGGATAAACTCCATAAACTTTCCAGACTTCAACCCCTTTATGAGGAATGGAATGCAAAGATCAATGTGATCAGCCGAAAGGATATTGATCAGTTTGAAGAGCGCCATTTACTGCATTCGCTATGTCTCACCTATTATTGGCAGCCAAAATCGGGCGATAAGATTTTGGATATAGGCACTGGAGGTGGTTTTCCTGGTATTCCCTTGGCGATTCTATATCCAGACGTGGAGTTCCTCCTAATCGATTCGATTGCCAAAAAAATTAAGGTGGTTAACCAAGTTGCCCAAAAGTTGGGGCTAGAGAATGTTAAAGCAACCCAAGAGAGAGCAGAAAATATCAAAGGCTCCTTTGATATGGTAATCAGTCGTGCGGTTGCTCGTCTTAATGTCCTTACTAGGTATTGTGTTCAATCTAAGATAAAAACGGCTGAACTCATTTGTCTTAAAGGAGGTGACCTGAGGGAAGAGCAGCAGGAAATAGATCAATATCCATCGGTTATATACAGCCTTGATCAGAAGATTCCAAGGGAGTTTTTTGAGACAAAGAAGGTAGTCCGTGTTTACTTTAAGAGCTAGCGATGTCGATTACTTGTAGTTTCCGCATATTGGCGTAAAGCCCATCTTCTAGACCTATCAACTCTTCATGGCTTCCCGATTCTGCAACCTCTCCATCTTCTAACACTAAAATACTCGATGCATGCCTAATGGTGCTCAACCTATGCGCTATTACGATGGAAGTTCTATCCTTCATCAATTCCTCAAGAGCTTCTTGAACAAGTTTTTCTGATTTACTATCAAGTGAAGAAGTCGCTTCATCAAGAATCAAAATACAAGGATCGCGAAGTACCGCTCTGGCAATCGCTATTCTTTGTCTTTGACCACCGCTAAGTTGAACTCCTCTTTCTCCGACGACCGTCTCCAAACCCTCTGGGAAATTTGCTATGAATTCCATAGCATTGGCTTCTTGAGCAGCTTTCAAAATTTCTTCCTCACCGGCTCTTGGATTTCCGTAGCCTATATTTTCTTTTATCGTGCCGTTGAAAAGGAGAACTTCCTGAGGTACAATGGCGAAGAGCGATCTATACTCGGATAAGTCGTACTCAGAAATTTCTTTTCCATCGAGTAAAATTTGTCCGCTAGAGGCGTTGTAGAAACGCAGTAGAAGGGAAGTAATGGTGGACTTTCCTGCTCCTGAAGGCCCAACTATTCCTAGAAG
>JAKVAV010000063.1 GCA_022448105.1 Flavobacteriales bacterium
GGGACTTGCGATGCTTATCAGCTTCGATCTTACCAAAGCTTGCCATAGAAGAGCGCATGAGCATATTTGCTTTGTACTCATTGCTATCACATAGACTGTAAAGGAGTTCATCTTCGACCTCGACGAATTTCAAAAAGCTTTTTCTGTAAGCCTTTTCTCCTCGTCGGTCTAGCATCGCCAGGTAGCCAGTGTAATCTTTCGAAAAACTCTTGTAGTCCTTTAAGGTTGGAACTTTTATCAGGTTCTGATGTCCATTCTTGAATTCATTGATGGACGGTAAACTAAAAGGTAATTGTCCGTAAGAAAAACCAACCGCCAGAACGAAGCTGAACATTATGCTGAATCGCTTCCCTATCATGGACCGAAAGATTGAAATTAGGGCTAGAAATAGTTTAACAGAAGTTGCGATTTAACAATTTGTTAACATGGTAAATTGTATTTTCAGTTCGTCGGATTAATCTATTTACTGCTATTTCGTTAATTTTATCAACACGTTATTGTTGGTATCCTAACAGCGTGTCTCTGGAACATAAAATTTTACCCCCTCCGTATTCTAAGCCAAAACCAAATCGAGTTATTCACAATGGTTGACCTTGTGAAGATGGGTTTCCACAAAGGGTGTTCCTCTATTAATCAATGCTAAAATCCGGTGAAGTCATTTGTTTTTATCGATGTTCGTTGTGCTCATTTTTCTTTTTCTCGTCAATTCCTTTTGGAATTTCCTTCAAATGGCAATTATCTTGCAAGTCTCATTCCAATCCGAACCAAGGCCTTACCTTTGCGCTAAAAACTACTAAGAATTGTAGCATGAAATTAGAACAGATATACACAACTTGCATTGCGCATGCTGCCTACTACATCGAGAGTAATGGAGAGGCCGCTTTGGTGGATCCATTGAGAGAGGTTCAGCCGTATTTGGACAGAGCTGATAAAGACGGTGCAAAAGTGAAGTATGTTTTCGAAACGCATTTCCATGCGGATTTTGTCAGTGGTCACCTCGATCTGGCGAAGAAAACTGGTGCGCAAATCGTTTACGGTCCTACCGCGGCTCCGGCTTTTGAGGCGGTGATCGCGGAAGACGGCCAAGAGTTTAAAGTAGGCGGAGTGACGATCAGAGCTATTCACACCCCCGGACATACGATGGAATCTACCACTTATCTGGTCATTGACGAAGAGGGAAAAGAACACGGAATACTAACTGGAGACACCTTATTCATCGGAGATGTAGGAAGACCAGATCTTGCTCAGCACGTCATCGCTGACCTCACCGAAGAAAAATTGGCAAAGCAGCTCTTCCATTCTCTGAGAAACAAGATCATGCCTTTGAGTGACGATCTGATCGTCTACCCAAATCACGGTGCCGGTAGTGCTTGTGGAAAGAAAATGAGCAAGGAAACCACCGATACTTTGGGTAATCAAAAGAAGACCAACTACGCGCTGAACCCGGACCTTTCTGAGGCGGAGTTTATCGAGCAACTCATGGATGGACTGACCACGCCTCCAGGCTATTTTCCCAAGAACGTAGTAATGAACAAGGGCGGCTACGAGGAACTCGATTCCATTATTGAAAGAGCCAGCAAGCCTTTAAATCCAACAGAATTTGAGTTGGTGGCAGAAGAAACAAACGCGCTGATTCTTGACACCAGAAACGCAGAGGACTTTGCAAAAGGTTTCATCCCAAATAGTCTCAACATTGGACTATCGGGAAGCTTTGCGATGTGGGTTGGTGAGATGATTGCGGACATCAAGCAGGAGATCCTTTTGGTAACCGATGAAGGAAAAGAAGAAGAAGCCATGATTCGTCTTTCTAGAGTTGGATACGACCAAACCGTTGGTTTCCTCAAAGGTGGTTTTGAAGCTTGGAAAGCAGATGGAAAAGCCGTTGATCAATTGACCCGAATTTCTCCAGAGGAGTTTGCTGGAACGTACAGCAGCGATGCTCAGATTTTTGATGTGAGAAAGAAAAGTGAATTTGACTCTGAGCATGTAGAAGGTGCCGTTAACACACCACTGAATCAGATTCTTGATCATCTCTCAAAGTTCCCAAAAGAAGGAAACTTCATTGTGCATTGTGCCGGAGGTTATCGCAGCATGGTGGCAGCCTCTATCCTCAAACAAAATGGCTTCAATAATTTTGAAGAAGTACGTGGAGGTTTCAAAGGAATTTCTGAGGCTGGTGTACCGACGACGGATTACGTAGCTCCGACTACCCTTCTCTAAAAGAGAGAGTATTTTCGATTTTAAAAGGGCCGTCAATTGACGGCCTTTTTTGGCATACAAACTTCCTATATATTTTACTTTCACGGTTTTGCTAAAAATTCACAACTCAATCATATCGGATACCGATTCAGAATTTAATGGAGTTATAAATGAAAACACTTCACATTCCTGCAAGAATTCTGGTGTTGTCTAGCCTCCGTTTTCGGAAGCCATTTATATTCGCTAACCAGCTAAAACGATGACCATGAAAAGCCTATTTTTTCCCTGCTGCCTTATTCTCGCTCTGATCTTCAATTCTTGTTCGGATCATCAAGAAAAAGTCCACATAGATCCAGCTTTCGGGCAGTTTGTTTCGGCATACAGTTCGGGAGTGATTTCGGTAACAGAACCGATTTCTATCCGCTTGACTCAAGATTATCCCAAAGGGAATGTTTTACCAAAAGATCTCATCGAGTTCGAGCCAGAAATCGAAGGAGTTCTAGAACTTACTGATTCCAGGTTGCTAACTTTCTATCCAACCGAAAAACTAAAAGGAGGAACGGTCTATACGGCAGAATTGGACTTACCGGAGCTTTTCCCTGAGGCGGGAAACCTTGGAGAATTCACTTTCCAATTCGAAACGATTCAGCAAAACCTCAGCATCTACTTTGATGGATACAAAATGGACGATCCCTCCGATATCTCACAAGTCGAAGTATCGGGAATCATAAGGACTGCCGATATATCCAGCCTTGAGGAGCTAAAAAGTTCAGTGAAGGCTGTTCAGGAAGGAGAAGAGCTTCTCCTTCAACTCAACGAATTGACCAATCGGGAATTCTCCTTTGATATTTTGGGAGCCAAGCGCATTGAAGAGAAGAGCTCAGTCACTATTGAAGTCGATGAAGAGATTTTTACTTCCTCAAGCATTGAAAACCAAAAATTAGAAATCCCTTCAATCAGCGATTTCAATGTAATGAGCCTGAAATTTTTAAATGTTAATGAAAATTACATTGAGATTTTGTTCTCAGACCCACTCCAGAAACAAGATCTTACCGGCTTAATCACTCTAGAAGGAATAGCGGATGAGGACCTTAAAATTAAGCAATCCAAAAACAAGGTTGAGCTGCTCTTGACTGGTCGTCAACAGGGTGAAAAACTGGTAAAAGTATATGCTGATATCAAGAATTTTGCCGGACGGAAGATGGGTGAATCCTTTACTAAAACACTGGTTTTCGACCCTGAAGACCCAGCAGTGAGGATGGTCTCCAAGAAGTTTGTGCTTCCTTCACAATCAGAAGGATTGCTCTTTCCTTTTGAAGCAGTCTCACTCAATTCGGTGGACATTTTCATCACCAAAGTCTTCAGCAATAATGTTCTCCAATACTTACAAAACAACAATCAAGGAGACGGAAATTCCTTGTATTACGTGGGCAGAACGGTTTATAAAAAGCATCTTGATTTAAAAAAGGTGGGCAGTGGCAAAATCCACGAATGGCATCGCTATCAGGTCGATCTTTCCGATGTCATCAATCTGGATAGAGCGGCTTTGTATCAGGTGGAACTTAGATTCAAAAGGGAGTATGCCGCACTGGATTGCATCGAAGTAGAATCCTTAGAAAGTAGCTCTTTCCAAAACGGTTGGATGAAAGACGACGGTGCGGTGGAGCAGGACTATTGGGCTGGGTATTCCTATAATTGGCAAGAACGCGATAATCCTTGCAGCCCCTCGTATTACTATCGTTATAGATCCAAGAGCTCACGGGTCGTCATGGCGACTAACCTCGGAGTCATCGCTAAGGCGGGAGGAGACAATCTCCTTCATGTAGTCACCACTGACTTGCAAACTGCAAATCCGGTAAGCGGCGCGTCGATTGAAATCTACGACTACCAGCAGCAGCTTATCGGAGAAGGAAAGTCTGATGCTGAAGGATTCGCGACAATCGAATGCGCAAGAGCGCCACTCGCGGTGATGGTGAAAACTTCCGATGATCAAACTCTACTGAAGATCAATGACGGCAACTCTCTTTCCCTTTCCAAATTCGACGTGGAGGGAAGAGTGATAAGAGATGGTCTCAAAGGATTTATCTATACCGAACGTGGAGTATGGAGACCAGGAGATTCCATTTTCGTAGACTTCATCCTAAGAGATGAATCTGAGAAACTACCCAAGGGACATCCCGTTAAACTGGAATTCTACAATTCTCGTGGTCAACTAATAGACACCAAAATCAGTGCGAATTCGCTCAATGGATTTCATCAATTCACCCTGAGTACAGCTCAAGAAGATCCTACTGGAGATTATCGCGCGGAGATTTCGGTCGGTAATCAAAAGTTTTCCCAGCGGATTCCCATCGAAACCATCAAGCCAAATAGGTTAAAGATCGATTTGGAATTAAATGAAATGGCTTCAACTACAGAAAGCTTACGGACAGAGCTTTCGGCAAAATGGTTGAATGGAGTGATCCCCTCGGGGCTCAGTGCAGATATTCACATGAGACTGAGTTCAACGAGAACTTCATTTGATAAATTCAGAGGGTATCACTTTGATAATTTATTGGAAAGCAGAATTTCTAAAGGAACTGAAAAGGTCTTTGAAGGAATGCTTGAAGATGATGGAACGAAATCTGTTTCGATCTCACTCGAAGATCGAGGAAACAATGCTCCGGGAATGCTCCGAGCTTACTTCGAAACGAAAGTTTACGAGCCAGGTGGAGGTTTTAGTGTCGACTATTACAATACTTTGATCAGTCCTTACAAATCTTATGTAGGGATGAAAGTTCCGGAAGGAAATCTATGGGGAAATGCCCTTGAGGTGGACAAAACTCATTCCATTCAACTTGCAGGCATCAACGAAGATGGGCAGGTTCCTGAGAGCAGAGAGGTTGATGTTTCCATTTTCAAAATTGATCGAAGATGGTGGTTTGATCGATACTCTGGGGATGAGTACAATTACCTCAATACCAGCAGTTATCGTAAGACAAAAAATGAAACGATTACTCTTGAAAAAGGAAAGGGAAGCATTGATATCAATATCCCCAAAGAAAGCTGGGGAAGGTATTTGATTCGGGTGGAAGACCTCGAAAGCGGTCATACTTCGGCTCAATTCGTGTTCTTCGACTGGCCGTATTGGATGCGTTCCAACCGCACTGATGGTGAGGCCGCCACCATCCTTGGCATAAGCTCAGACAAGGAGAAATATGCTCCGGATGAAACAATTAAGTTGACCTTCCCCTCGCCTGACAACGGCAGAGCTCTTATTACCGTAGAAAACGGAACTTCAATTCTGTATCAGGAGTGGGTAAAAACCAATGAAGGAGAAACTTCTTGGAATATTCCCGTTACGGGCGAAATGGCCCCGAACGTTTACGTGCATGTCTCGCAAATTCAACCCCATTCGCAGACGGTAAACGACCGACCTATACGAACTTTTGGAATTATTCCCATCGAGATTGAAGATCCAAATACGGTCCTTGCTCCTACCATTTCACTCCCCGAAGTGCTAAGGCCAGAAGAAAGCTTCACCGTGAAGGTGAGCGAAGAATCAGGCAAACCCATGACTTACACTTTGGCAGTGGTCGATGAAGGATTGCTCGATATCACCAACTTCCAGACTCCTCAACCACACAAGTATTTCTATGCTCACGAGGCGCTTGGCGTAAGAACATGGGACTATTACGACCATATCGTAAGCGCTTATAGTTTAAACAGTCAAGACATTTTGAGCATCGGAGGAGACGAAGAAGCCGCAGATCCTTCTGAGCAAAAAGCGAGACGTTTCAAACCCGTAGTTCACCACATCGGCCCGTTTGAGCTCAAGGCAAACGGTGCAGCGGAACATGTATTGGAAATGCCCAACTATGTAGGAGCCGTCCGAGTAATGGCAGTAGCGGGAAATGAAGAAGCGTTCGGAAAAGCCGAGCAATCGGTTCCGGTGAGAAGCGAATTGATGGTTTTAGGAAGCTTGCCGAGAGTTTTAGGTCCTGGAGAAACCGCTTCCCTTCCGGTCAATGTCTTCGCCATGGAAGAAGGTGTGAAAGAGGTGACGGTCGAACTCAAGACAAATTCCTTAGCGCAAGCCACATCGGGCACAACCAGAAAAATTCAGTTTGAAAAACCGGGAGAAAAGATGGCCTTTTTCGAAATCAAAACACCCATTGAAGAAGGTGTGATCAAAATCTCCATCGAAGCAAAATCGAAAGGAAAGGTCGCCTCCTACCAAGCTGAAATCCAACTGGAAACGCCAAACCCAAAATACACGATAGTGAGCGACACAGTTATTGAACCAGGAGGTTCGTGGTCGAAAGCGATTGAGTATTTCGGGGTAGCTGGAACCAATTCTGCGGCATTGGAGGTTTCAAAATTGCCGTCGATAAATCTCGAGAAAAGGCTGGGTTACTTGATGGGCTACCCTCACGGGTGTATAGAGCAAACTACATCGAAGGCCTTTCCACAGTTGTTCCTTGAGAATTTCATCGAACTCTCCGCTAATCAAAAATCGGAGATTGGAGAAAACGTAGGTATAGCGCTGAGGAAAATTACGAAATTTCAAAACGACGACGGTGGGCTTGGATACTGGCCGAGCTCTGGGGTGAGCAATGAATGGGGAACCAATTATGCCGGTCACTTCTTTCTTGTGGCTGAAGAAATGGGATATGCGTTGCCTCAAGGTTTGAAACGAAACTGGGTGAAGTTTCAAAAAAGTGCAGCTCGCTCCTGGCAGTCGCAATCCAGCACCGTAAAGAGTTATTCGCAGCGGTATCAGGCTTATCGCCTCTTCACTCTAGCCTTAGCGAGAGAACCAGAATTTGGCGCGATGAATCAGTTGAGGGAGAAGAGTTACCTCGATAATTCGGCAAAATGGATACTGAGTCTGGCGTATTATGAAGCCGGTCGCAAAACGGAAGCGGAGCATCTAATTCAGACTCTTCCTTACGAAGTTGAGGAATACACGGAGCTTGGCTATAGCTACGGAAGCTCCACGAGAGATGAGTCCATTGCGCTGTTGGCGCTAAACAAGATCGGTAAGAAAACTACCGCCACCGAAGTGGCATTGAGAATCGCCCAAAAACTCAATTCGAAAAGCTTCTACAGCACGCAAACCACCGCTTTTGCCTTGATGGGCTTGGCCGATTACCTCAGAGATTATGAAGACAACGGGCTCATTTTTGATTTGAGTCAAAATGAAAACAAAGAGAGTATTGAAACGGGCGCGCCCCTTTCTGTCAAGAGCTATGACGAAAGTCAAAATGGAGATGATCTAACAGTGGTCAATAGATCTAAGCAACCCATTTATCTCTCATTCGCTACTAGCGGAAAACCTCCCGAAGGAAAAGAAGTGAAGAAGAATGCAAATCTGAGAATGGAGGTGAACTATTTGGATTCAAATTTTGAACCGATCGATCACAAAAAGCTCAAAAAAGGTACAGATCTGATTGCAGAGATCGTAATCACAAATCCTCGAAGCAGAACCCTCGAAGAAATGGCTCTCATCAATGCAGTGCCGTCGGGTTGGGAAATCTTAAACTCGCGTTTGGCAGGTGATAGCGAACCGGCCAACGGTGCCATTGAGTATGAGGATATTCGAGATGCCAAGATCATGACCTACTTTGACATGCAGCCTAATCAAACTTTGAGGTTCTACGCGCGCCTTAACTCCTCTTATTCAGGCAGATACTACTTGCCAGCAATCCTCTGTAACGCCATGTACGACGAATCAATAATCTCCATTCACCCAGGCGAATGGATAGAAGTGATCGATTGAAAAAGAGGATCAAAATATCGCTCCTCATCACTTTAGGGTGCCTCCTGCTCTACTGGGCCTTCTGCTTGCCCGATGATCTCTTTGATTCACCAACCAGTACGGTAGTTTTTGATAAAGACGACTACCTCCTCGGGGCTCGAATAGCTCCCGATGGGCAATGGAGATTTCCCTTGGCCGACTCAGTGCCCTTCAAGTTTGAAGCTGCCATTTTGGCTTATGAAGATGAACGGTTTTACAAGCACTGGGGCGTAAGTGTGAAAGCCATTGCGAGAGCTGTTAAGCAAAACATTTCTCGCGGTGAAGTCGTCAGTGGAGCAAGTACCATCACGATGCAATTGATGCGGATGGCTGGTAATCGGGGAGAGCGGACTTACTTCAAAAAAATCAAAGAGATTTTTCAAGCCACAAGGGCTGAGGTTGAGTTTTCGAAGGAGGAAATTCTCAACCTCTATGCTTCGAATGCGCCTTTCGGCGGAAACGTAGTTGGTCTCGATGCGGCGAGTTGGCGGTATTACCAAAAGCCGGCCTTTCAACTGACTTGGGCAGAGGCTTGCGCTTTGGCAGTGCTCCCAAATGCGCCTGGTCTTATATTCCCGGGAAGAGGCATAGAAGATTATCAGCAAAAAAGAGATTTTCTACTGAAGAAGCTTCTCAAAAAGAAGATCATTGATAAATCGACCTACGAGATTTCATTGCTAGAACCTCTGCCCGACGCTCCGCTAAAACTACCTCAGGAGGCCTTTCACTTAACATCACTTGCCGACCGAAAATCGAACGGTGAGATTGTCAAAACTACCGTGAATCGGCACCTGCAAGCAAGGATCAACCATCTTCTAGATAAACGAATGGTATCTCTTAATGAGAATCAGATTCAAAATGCGGCCGTGCTAGTAGTCCAAAACTCAACCGGAGACGTGATTGCTTATGTGGGAAATTCGAACGGAAGTTGGAACGGATCAGAAAGAGCCAACGATATGATCAGAGCAGCACGCAGTTCTGGCTCCATTCTTAAGCCATTCCTCTACGCACAGATGCTCAATCTGGGAATGATCACGCCGCATGAGTTGATACCAGACATCCCCACTCAGTACGGAGATTTTGCACCCAAAAACTTTGATGAAACCTTCTCCGGAGCGGTAAAAGCCAATGAAGCACTTTCCCGATCGCTCAATATTCCCGCGGTTAGAATGCTTCACAACTACGGCGTAGAGTTTTTCTACCAAGATTTGCAAAAATGGGGATTCACCACGGTGAATAGAGGAGCCGAAGATTACGGATTGTCCTTGATACTGGGCGGAGCGGAAATCTCGCTCTGGGACTTGGTGAACGCTTATCGAACGCTGGCGCTCAATTGCACTGATGGAGAGTTTTCTCAAATAGAATACGAACGAGAAACTGAAAAAGCTCCGGCAGACAATCCGATTAATGCCGCCTCGGCATGGTCTACAATCAAGGCGCTCGAAGAAGTAATACGACCAGAAGAAAGATCGGCGTGGAAGGCTTTCGGTAGCTCGCAAAAAATTGCTTGGAAAACGGGCACTAGCTATGGCTTTAGGGATGCTTGGGCCGTGGGAATGAATGCAGACTACACCATTGGCGTTTGGGTGGGAAATGCCAACGGAGAAGGCAGGCCAGGTCTCACTGGACTTAATGCGGCAGCTCCTATCCTATTTGATATTTTTAATTCATTTCCTGCGGCAAAGAGTTTCGTGGAACCAGTTTCTGATCTCTCTTACGAATCAATTTGCTCACACAGCGGGATGCGTGCCAACAGAAACTGTTCTAAAACCGAAACCCGAGAAATACCGACAAGCTGCTCAAAAAACGAGACATGTCACTTTTGCAAGAAAGTATTTCTCGACGCCCAAGGAGATCATCAAGTCACGGCTCAGTGCTGTCCGGCAGATTCCATAGTTACTGAATCTCGTTTCACTCTTCCTCCGCTGCAGGAGTGGTTTTACATGAAGATGAACCCCAGCTACCAAAAAATACCGCCCTATTCTTCCGATTGCTTTTCTAGCAATGAAAATGGCAAAATCAAGCTCATCTATCCTTCGCCAAACTCTACTGTATTCCTTCCTAGAGAATACGATGGCGAAAAAGAGAGAATAGTGTTCAAGGCCGTTTGTGACGATCCTAATTCAACACTCTTTTGGCATTTAGATGAGTCCTTTCAAGGCAGTACCAGCGGCATCCATCATTTAGAATTTGACATCGACAAAGGTAAGCACGACATCACTATTTGGGACGAAGCTGGGAGCGACTATTCTACGACGATTGTTGTGGATTAGACTTCAAGATCAGAACTAATAAACTGGCCGGTTTTTTGGTGATTGGTTACCTTTTTCGAAAAAGGACATTAAAGGGTAAAGCAATACTCATGACTGACGAAAGTATCATTCAAGAAATTAGAGCTGGTAAGCCCGACAAGTCGATTAAACATCTCTATCGAGAGCTTCCAAAGATTAGGGCCATAGTGCTAAAATCTGGTGGTTCCAAGACTGAAGCGAAGGGCATTTTTCACGATGGACTTATTCTTCTAATAGAAAAGGTGGAGAAACCTGAGTTTGAACTCACGTCTAAACTCTCGACCTATCTATATGGCATCTGCCGATTTCTATGGTTGAATGAACTAAAGAAGCAACACAAGAAAGCTCCAGAAATTTCAATTGAAAGTGACTTCGAAGATTTGAACGATTCTTATGACTTCGAGAAAGAGGAGAAAATTAAGCTCATGGAAAGAGCATTTGCATCAATTTCTCCGATTTGTCAGGAAATCATTAAAAGGTTCTACTACCTGAAACAGTCATTGGGTGACATTGCTAAAGCTCTTAATGCTTCAAGCGTAAACTCAATTAAAACAAGGAAATACAAGTGCTTGGAAAGAGCGATTCAACTCACTAAAAAAATCCAAGCGCAATGAGAAAAAATTTACATGACTTAGAAAGAATTGAGAGATTCATCAACGGAGAATTATCGAACTCCGAGCGAATAATATTTGAGAATAACCTTGAATCTGACCATGGACTAGCCGATCAACTTGAGGCAATGAAAATTGTACAAACTGCTGCCTGTCGATATGTCTTGAGACAAAAAGTAGAGTCTATAGGAAATGGTGGTAATAGTGGCACTTTTAAAGGGATAATCACCAGCATAATAGTCTTGGCGGCAATCGCAGCGGGAGTCTTTTTCGTAATGCAAGGTGATAATGAAATGCTTTCAGATGAAGAGACCGCAATTGCAGAGACACCAGTCGACGCCAATAACGTTTCCGCAGAACAAGACGAAATGCCCTGCTCAAGCCAAGTTGAGCTACAGACTTGGGTAGAACCTGAAGTTCAGCAGTTTTCTTTCACAGCAGAGGATGGAACTCTGATTGAAGGAGAGAACGGAGTAGTGATCGTCATTCCTAGAGGCGGCTTAATGTATGAAAACGGAGAAATAGTTCGGGGGGAAGTTGACTTCGAACTCATCGAAGCCCTCACCATTGAGGAAATGGTTCTTTATGGACTCAAAACAAATTCACCTCAAGGGGTGCTTGGAAGCGGCGGAATGATTCATCTCGCGGCAACTGCTAATGGACAAACATTACGAGTAAATCCTGATAGACCTCTCTATGTCGAAATTCCAAATCCTCAACTGGAACCAGACATGCTCGCTTTTGAAGGAGTTATTGACGAGAATAGTAAAATCAGTTGGGAAAATCCTAAACGGTTGGTGAAACCACTCATACCATTGCCGTTTGATGAGCTCGATTTCTTACCAGAAGGTTTCACGGAAAAGGTGAATTCGATGATGCCGATGTTCGGGCGCGATATCGCAACGGATGATTTTGTGGATAGTATGTACTATCTGTTAAACTGGACCAGTTCTCAAGTGGAAGATGTCTTTCAATTGAATTCATTCCAAGTTGAAACAGCTGAAGATTCGGCCGCCGTAGATGAATGCGGTATTCACCCTTCCTCCATCGAAGCAATGGTTCAACCAGAATTCCAAAAATCATTTGTCGCGACCAAAGACTTTGAAAAAAGAGTTGCAGCCATCCATAAGCTTACAAACGGTCAGGAAATATTGAACATCTACCTGGCCAATTTGGATAAAGATTTGTTCATTTCTGACTCAATAGTTAG
>JAKVAV010000064.1 GCA_022448105.1 Flavobacteriales bacterium
GGTCCACAGAAATAGAATTCAATATCCTCTGGTGCATCGTGCTTAGACAAGTATTGGTCTATCACCGCCTGGTGAACAAATCCAGTGAATCCGTCACCTTCTTTATCATCAATGTCTTTTTTCTCTGTCCAGTTGTCTTCTGGGAGGGGCTCAGAAAGAACAATGTGGAAATCGAAATTTGGAAACTCTTCTTCAATCTTTCTGAAGTGATCTAAGTAGAAAAGCTCTCTCTTCGAACGTCCTCCGTACCAATAAGAGACCTTTCGATCACTCTTCAGGGTATGGAATAGGTGAAAGAGGTGAGACCTCATAGGAGCCATACCTGCACCACCACCGATGTAAAGCATTTCAGCGTCGGTCTCTTTGATGAAAAACTCACCGTAAGGACCTGAGATAGTCACTTTATCACCTGGCTTGCAACCAAATACATAAGAAGAGCAAATACCTGGATTTACATCCATCCACTTGTTCTTTTCTCTATCCCATGGCGGAGTGGCTATACGAATATTTAGCATCACAATGTTACCCTCGGCAGGGTGGTTGGCCATTGAGTAGGCTCTAAAAATTGGCTCTGGATTTTTCATTTTCAAATCCCAAAGTCCAAACTTATCCCATTCGCCTTTGAAATCTTGAGGATCTCTTCCATGAAGATTCACAAGGTCTGGGTGAGCCGTGATATCAATGTCTTTGAAATCCACTTCTATGGAAGGAACGTCTACTTGGATGTATCCTCCTGCTTCGAAATCAAGGGTTTCGCCTTCTGGAAGTTTCACTACAAATTCCTTGATGAAAGAAGCGACATTGTAGTTTGAAACTACTTCGCATTCCCACTTCTTAATACCGAAGATTTCTTCAGGAACATGAATTTTCATGTCACCTTTCACTTTCACCTGACAACCAAGTCTCCACTCATCAGCAATCTCTTTTCTTGAGAAATAAGGAGCTTCCGTTGGAAGAATCTCTCCTCCGCCTTCGTTTACCTGGCATTTGCACATGGCACAAGTACCTCCTCCCCCACAAGCAGAAGGAAGAAAAATCTTCGCTTCTCCAAGGGTCGAAAGCAAGGTATTACCTGATTCCACTTCAATGGTTTTCTCACCATTGATCTCAATCTTCACTAATCCTGATGGAGAGAGCTTAGACTTTGCAAAAAGCAAGACACTCACCAACAGCAGAATAACTACCAAAAATACTGCGATGGTCGCGATAATAGTTACACTCATCTTTCTTGTTTTCTTAAATCAGTTTATAATTCTATTCCCATAAAGGCCATGAATCCAAGACCCATGAGACCCGTGATGATGAACGTAATTCCGAGTCCTCTCAAGGGAGCAGGAACATTGGAATAACGAATCTTTTCTCTAATGGCGGCGATGGCAACGATGGCCAAAAACCATCCAACACCACTTCCTAATCCAAACACCGTAGCGTCACCAATGTTGGTGTACTGACGTTCTTGCATGAAGAGAGCTCCGCCCAAAATGGAACAATTCACTGCGATCAGGGGGAGGAAAATCCCAAGTGCTCCATAAAGTGCAGGAGCAAACTTCTCAACAATCATCTCTACCAGCTGAACCATGGATGCGATTACCGCAATGAACATGATAAAGCTCAAAAAACTTAGGTCAACATCGGCAAAAGAAGCATCAACCCAAGTTAAGGCACCCTCTTTAAGCACGAAGTTTTCAAGTAAATAGTTGATTGGCACCGTAATTCCGAGCACGAAAATGACTGCTGCCCCGAGACCAACAGCTGTCTTAACCGTTTTTGATACGGCCAAGTAAGAACACATACCCAAGAAGTATGCGAAAATCATATTGTCAATAAAGATTGACTTGACGAAAATATTTACCGCTTCCATGATTCTAGTTCTCTTCTATGAGTTTTTGATTCTTTGATCTCTGTATCCAAATAATGATTCCTACCGTGATCAAAGCCATCGGAGGAAGAATCATCAGGTTATTGTTCATATACCCAGCGTCGTAGAAGCTCGCTGGCAAGAATTTAATTTGGCCTATTCCTGGGAAACTAATCGCACCAGACCCGAAGATTTCTCTAACGATGGCTACAGCTACCAAAATCCAGGCATATCCAATTGCATTTCCGATACCGTCAAGGGCTGAAGGCCAAAGCTTATTACCCATTGCAAAAGCTTCGAATCGTCCCATGATAATGCAATTGGTAATAATCAACCCTATGAACACAGAAAGCTTCTCAGCAATATCTGGCAAAAATGCTTTGAGAATTTGATCGACCAAAATCACTAGTGAGGCAACCACTACAAGCTGCACGATGATTCTAATCCGCGAAGGAATAACATCACGCATTAAAGAAATAATCATGTTTCCGAATAACATAACAAACAACACGGATAGGCACATAACTACTGCCTGTTGGACTTGCACAGTAATGGCCAAGGCCGAACAAATTCCAAGTACTTGAACGGTAATTGGGTTGTCATCATCTAGCGGGTCTGTAAGAAGTTTTTTGTTCTTTGCTGAAAAAAGGGGTTCCTTTGGCACCGCCTCCTTAACAACCTCTTTTTTCTCCGGTGCTACAGCAGTCTCCGTGCTCATTGTTTCATGGTAATTTGAGAGTTATTCTTAAAGTAGGGGTCATAAATGCCAAAAGTTCTTTCAAGCATTTCGTCCACACCATTACTGGTAATTGTCCCCCCTGTAATGCCATCTACTTCGTGCGGGTTAGATGGTTCTGCCGATCCTTTGATCACATTTACAGAGACTAGCTGACCCGTTTCATCGTAAATCGTTTTTCCAATGAATGGAGCAGAAAACCAAGATTCTTTGATCTCAGCTCCCAGCCCTGGAGTTTCTGTTTTATGATCAAATGTGGCCCCATACACGGTGTTAAAGTCGCTCTTAAGCGAAACATATCCCCAAATCGGACCCCAGAGTCCTTTTCCTACCAATGGAATAATCGCTACTTCTTCCCCATCAATGGTGGCCATGTATAATGGATAATTCCGGTCATCGACACTCATCGTAGGGTCTCTAAACTCTTTTTTCACATCCACATTGAAGGCGTCCTCTGTGTTTGTTGGATCAATCTCACCTTCGCTCGTAGTAACGATTTCTCCCTTTGAATTAAGAATGAAGCGCTTTCCAACATTCGCATAAAAAATCTCTTTAGCGTTTGTCCTTTCTGCTTCGACACCTATAGAAGTGAGAATATTCATCATTTTCTTGTCAGTATTGTTCTTCACCTGCAATGGCTTCAGCGACATCGCAGCAAATGATAGTACCGCACCAACAACTACCACCATGATGACGGCAAAAATGAATGTGAACGCGTTGCTGTTTTTATCTATTGCCATA
This sequence comes from Flavobacteriales bacterium, assembly GCA_022448105.1. GTDB lineage: Bacteria > Bacteroidota > Bacteroidia > Flavobacteriales_D > Cryomorphaceae > JAKVAV01. The sequence goes on from JAKVAV010000064.1 coordinate 3,336, forward strand.
ATTAAGCAGTCTTTAAGCGTTTGAGTCTTTTATTGATATTACCTTGAATTACGTAATGATCTATTGTTGGGGCCATTACGTTCATAAACAGAATGGCCAACATAATTCCTTCTGGATATGCAGGATTCACAATTCGAATGATCATCGCCGCAATACCAATTAGGAAACCATAGATAAGTTTTCCTTTTTCGGTCTGAGCGGCAGAAACTGGATCGGTAGCCATGAAAACTACACCAAACATAAAGCCACCAATGACCAACTGATGCCACCATGGCACTTGCAAGTATAGATTTTCAGGTGCTACTTCTGGTCCGACAAGATTGAAGATCAACCCCATGACCGCACCTCCAGCAATTCCTGAAATGATAATTCTCCAGCTGGCTACCCCCGTCCAAAGGAGTATGGCTGCGCCGATCAAAATTGCCAGAACAGAAGTCTCTCCAATCGAACCAGGAATAAATCCGAGGAAGGAGTCCATAAAGCTTTCAGAGACTGAGGCATATTGCACTCCAGCAGTATTGTAAAAATTGGCGCCTTGAGTAATGGCTTGTGAAAGAAGAGTCTCACCAGTATAACCATCAACAACTGTTCCTCCTTCTGCATTAACCCAAACTTTGTTTCCTGACATCATGGTAGGGTAGGCAAAGAATAAGAAGGCTCTGGCTGTGAGGGCCACATTAAGGATATTCATTCCCGTTCCACCGAAGACCTCTTTTGCGATGAGGACCGCAAAGGCAGTAGCAATGGCGACCATCCATAGAGGAACATCCATTGGCATAATAAGCGGAATCAACATTCCCGACACCAAGAATCCCTCTTGGATAGAGTGGCCTTTGATAATACAGAAGATGAATTCTACGCCAAGACCGACACCATACGATACGATGATCAAGGGAAGCGCTTTCCATAATCCAAATAGAACCATATCAATGAAGGAAGCTTCCTCTTGCAAAGCAAGGTAATGCTGATAACCCGTGTTGTAAATGCCAAATAGCAAACATGGGATAAGTGCTACAATAACCAAAAACATGGTTCTTTTCATATCAATAGAATCTCTGATATGTGCTCCTTTTTTAGTCGTGTGATCAGGTACGAAAGCAAATGTTTCTAATGCATCATACATCGGATACAGCTTCTCTAATTTCCCACCTTTGTCAAATATTGGTTTGACATTATCCAGCAAATTCTCAACAAATTTCACAATAGCTGATTTTAATTATGATTCAAATTCTTTTCTCATGTCTGCAAGTCCGTCCTCCACCACTTGTTGGATGTTAATTTTAGAAGTGCAGGCAAATTCGCAGACCGCAAAGTCTTCGGGTAATACCTCGTAGATACCCAGCTTTTCCATTGCATCAATATCATTTACCATGATTGACTTAATAAGTTGCATTGGATAAATTTCAAATGGAAATACTCTTTCCAATTCGCCTGTAACGACGAAAGCTCTTTCTTCACCGTTTAGGTTGGTGTCAAGTCTATATTTTTTCCCAGGGGTTAACCAAGAAGGAAAAGCCTTTGACAAGCTGAAGGACTTGAAACCGGGTGCAAGCCATCCATCAGTAAGGAAAAACTTTTTGTGATCACCTTCCGGAAGCACGCTGATTTGACTACTGAAAAATCCTAAGTGACCTTCAATTTCTACAGCATCTCCAGTGAGAGGGTCACCGCTAATGATCCGATAATTATCGCCGATTAGCTTACCTCCTACAATAGATTCTATTTTGGCACCAATCATGGTTGTATAGTACTGAGGTGCTTCCACCTCAGACCCAACGAGCGCAACCGTTCTTTCTGCTCTAAACTGACCAGCTCTCAGTGAGCGACCAATAATGGCGAGATCCATTCCGCTGACGGTCCAAACTGTTTCACCTTTATTAATGGGTGCGACATGATGGATTAGCACACCAACATTTCCTGCTGGATGTGGTCCGCTCACTGTATGAACTTGCACATTGCTCATAGAGCCAAAAAAGTTGTCACCAGCTTCGACTCCAATATGAACCGCACCTTCTGACAGTAAGTTTAGCGCATCTAGCGCCAGCTGAATGTCATCTTTTTCTTCAGCCAATGCATAGCTTGCTTTGGGGGCGAGCGGTGCGGTATTGTTAAAACTCACAAAGATATCTCTGGGCGCATCATCCGGATTAGCCACAACGCCATATGGACGTTGCTTAAGGAAAGGCCAAAGTCCCATTTCCAGCATAGTGTTCACGAGAGATTCTCTGTCGGTTCCACCAGTCCAAGGGGTAAAAGTTTCGTATTGGATTTCACTATCCGCCAGCACTTTGACTTCGAGAATTTTTCGTTTCGCTCCTCTTTTGACTTCCACAATTTCACCACTCACGGGCGATGTGAATTTAACTCGAGTTTTCGCCTTATCATAGAACAGCGAAGTTCCTGCTTTTACTTCGGCACCCTCTTTGAGTGAAAGTTTTGGAATGGTTCCGAAAAAATCATCGGGTTTAATAGCAAATACTGATGCTCTCTGAGCAGAAGCTGTCTTTTTTTCAGCCTCCCCCATCAAATTGATATTCGCTCCTTTCTTTACTTTTATAGCCTTGGACATATGTCTTAAGAACCTTAAAAATTTCGCGCAAAAATAGAAATAACTTTATTAGTTATCTAGCAGCTTTAGAGGCTTCTAGACGGAAAACAACTATTTAGAAATAATCTAAATAGTCAGCCTGTAAGATTGATATGACTAGAAAAAAATACCACATAAGCCTTCTGATTTACACGACCTCCTCAACATTGCTCTTTCTCTTTTTCATCGCCTTAAATGGCAGAGCTCAAAATGTAGATAATAGGGAGGAAAGCAATTTCAATTACTACGATGAAAACGAAGTACAATATACCAACCGAGTCTATGATGAAAGCATCAAGACGGTGTTAACTTACATCAAGGGATCCGAACTCGAAAGCCCGATAATTTCGCTGAGCGGCGAGGATCAAATTGTTTTGAGATTTGACGATTTAAAAGAGGATTTTCGAGAAATGCATTATGAATTCATTCATTGCAGTTGGGACTGGAAGCCATCTGACCTACAGCCAATGGATTACCAAGAAGGATACAATAGCGACATCATTTTCAACTATGATTTTTCTTTCAACACGGTACGCAATTACACGCATTATTATCTTGAATTCCCAAACAAACGTATAAATCTCACACGAAGCGGCAACTATATCATCAAAGTCTATGCAGACGGCAATGCCGACGATCTCATTTTAACAAGTCGCTTCATGGTAATGGAAACCAAAGCCATGGTGAATGCAGTTGTGCATCCTTCCAATGTGGTTTCAGATCGAGAATACAATCAGGAAATAGACATAGAAGTAACCTTGGGAAACATTAACACGACAAATCCTTATCGGGATATTGAGTTGGTGGTTCTTCAAAACCAGCGTTGGGACAATATGATCACCAATGTTAAGCCAAACTTTATCAAAAACGAGAAACTCACTTACAATTATCAAGGACAGCTTGACTTTGCCGGAGGAAACGAGTTTCGCTTCTTTGATGCAAAGAGTCTAAGGTATCGAAGCGAAGAAGTGGAGGAGGTTCGTTTTGAAAACGACACTTACGAGATCATTTTAGCTCCAGATTGGAGTAAAGCATTCAAGAAATACACTTTTGAAAATGACATAAATGGGAAATTTCTGATCAAAAATGATGACATGAGTGATCCCCATTTGGAATCGGATTATGTCACAGTACATTTTCAATTTCCTGTAGAAGCCATGCTTGGCAATGGCGACCTTTATTTGATGGGGCAGCTGTCTGATTGGCAATTAAAAAAGACTCACCGGATGAAGTTCAATGCAGATAATCTCAGTTATGAAATTTCACTTTTTCTTAAACAAGGTTACTACAACTATGCCTACGTGTGGAGATTTACGAAGAGCAAAAAAAGCAGCAGCGAATTCACCGATGGCAACCATTCTGAGACGGAGAATGACTATTTGATCCTAGTCTACTTCAAAGATCAAAGTAATTTTTCAGACCGCTTGATTGGAGTAGAAAAATTGAATAGTTTAAATTAATTTTTGGGTTGAAGAGGTGTTTATCAAATATGGATAACGAACTTTGTGCCCTAAGTTTAAGGAGATATGCAAACCGCCCTTACATCAGGAATTGAGATTTCGGTGATCAGTAAGTTTGAAGAGAAATTTTCCAAACCGGAAAATGGACTTTTTATCTTCTCGTACTCTATTCACATTCAAAACATCAATAGCTTTCCGGTAAAGTTATTGAAGCGACACTGGTTCATTCTCGACAGCTCAACAAATAAGCGAGAAGTAGAGGGAGAAGGGGTGATCGGGCTTCAGCCGACCATTGCTCCAAACGAGACTTATTCCTACAAATCTTCTTGTGATTTCACCACTGATACTGGGAGAATGCATGGACATTACAGAATGCTCAACTGCGAGACCGGAGAAGAATTTGTGGTTGATATACCTTCATTTATGCTCATGGCCCCGCATAAGCTCAACTAAGAGATCTACCCATGTCTTCGAAATCGAGTTGGTAAAAGGCTCCCTTCAAATCTTTTCTTATTTTCAAGGAGCCGTTTAATTGTTCTGTTAAAGCATAAATTAGCTCAGTCCCAAAAGATTCATTGCTTCCTTCAAAATCGTCTGGAAATCCTACACCATTGTCTCCGATCAAAAGGCGGTATCGACCGTCTGGCAATTGATGAAGAGAAACCGAAATATTTCCCTCTTCGTCGTTTGGAAAAGCATATTTGAGGGAGTTAGAAAAAATCTCATTGATAATCAACCCGAGTGGCGTTAAGGTGTCTGCATTGAATCTATCGACAGAAATATCAACATCAAGATCTACATGCTGACCTATTTGATATGTTTCCAAAAGATTCTTTGAAAGGTCATCCAAGTATTCTTTGAGGTTTACGGAACTTAAGTTTTTTGTTTGGTACATTTTCTGGTGAATCATCGACATCGATCTAACCCGGTTCTGCACCTCAGAAAAAACCGTTTTCATTTCATCCTCCTCAATGTAGTGAGACTGGAGACTCAGGAGACTCACGATGACTTGGAGGTTGTTCTTAACTCGATGATGAACTTCCTGGAGCAGGATTACGTTGGTGTCGCGTTCCTTGGCAATTTCTTTTGTTCTCTCAAAAACGGCATTTTCGAGTACCTTTCTTCTTGCCTGCTCAGCCTTGACCCGAACAAAGTAGAACAGGATCGGAATTAGAATGAGTACGAAAACAAACAAGGCCTTGAACCATAAAGACTTCCAAAATGGAGCCTCTACGATTATGGTCAATTTTTCTGAATCTGTTGACCACACACCATCGTTATTCGAACCAATTACTTCAAACAAATACGAACCTGGTCTCAAATTCGAAAAACTCACATACCGTCGGGTACCCAGATATTGCCATTCATCGAAGACCCCTGCTATTCTGTATGCATATTGATTCTTCTGTGACTGCTTGAAACTCAATGCTGAAAAACTAAAGGAGATACCACGCACATCAGTGCCGAGGACCAGTGTATCATTAGTGAGATAATTCAAAAATTCAGAACTGTCTTTTGAGGTATTGGTGACAATACTGTAAGCTGTGATCTCAACTTCAGGTTTATATAAATTTTCCTTAAGTACTATTGAATTGAAATAATCGAATCCATTTGTTCCTCCAAAGAAGATTATACCTTCTGTATTGCTGTGAACGCTGCCTTTTAAGAACGTATTTCGATTTAATTCTTCTTGCTCAGAGTAGTTTCTAAAAGTTTCTGTACTTCTCTCATAGGTGGTCAAACCTGCATTGGTACTGAGCCAAATCATTCCAAAAAGATCCTCTGTAATTCCGTAGACAACCTGATTTGCGAGACCGTCAGAAACACCATAAACTTTTACCGAATTTTCTTCCAAATTTATTCTAACCAGTCCCTCGCCGTTGGTTCCCAACCACAACTCACCTAAGGCATCCGAGTAATAGAGGGTATTGATGGAGTTGCTTGGGATTTTATATTCCTGTGATTCTTCATGATACCGAGACTCAAAATTCTCTGTTCTTAAATCCAAAATATAGAGACCGGCATTCCCTGTTCCCAGATATAATTTTCCTCTCGTATTATCTATCTCCAGGCTTATGACATTATTGTCCTTGATTGAATTAGGGTTCTCACCATCAAAACGAAATACCTTGAACTCCTGCGAATTTAACTGGTATTTGAGAAGTCCACCACCTGCAGATCCAAGCCAAACATTTCCGAAATTGTCTGGTTCGATATCCGTTATTCTATTCGAACTGATTCCATTCGCACTCACATTTGACACCTGGTGTTTAGCTAAACTGTCTCGGACGGAGTTATAAATCCACAAGCCATTTTCTGAGGTTCCTATAAAAAGAAGACTATCGTTCACTTCCTTCAAACAAAGTGCTCGGAAACCAGATTCATTAATGGGATGATTCTTTTTCGGTAAATCAAAATAACTCCCTCCACCAGAAGCTCGAAAAAAGTGAATCCCTTCTCCTGTTGCTATCCAGTCTGCGGTATCGCTAGAAGACGCAAAATTGTAAATTCGATTATGAGGCGGATCAAACCCATCTTCACTATCGTACCTTACCGAAATAAATTGAGGAGCATTTAAATCAAGAATAGAAAAGCCCGCCGACTCTGTTCCTACCCAAACATTGCCAGAATTACCTTGAAAAGTGACTAAGACATTATCATTTGGTAAAGAGTTGATTTCATTCCTTTTGTACCGATAAGTAGTTACCTTAAGATCTTCATCAATTTTGGTAAGTCCGGAGGGAGTTCCGATCCAGAGGTTTTTTTCGTCGTCCCATAGAAGCGACTGAATAAAAGTAGAAGGTATCGAGTCGTGCAAAGAACCCTCTAAATCCAATCTTTTAAATATCATGGAGTCGACTTGTAGGCGATTTACCCCCCTTGTTGTCCCAATCCAGATATTCCCATCCGCTCCCTGCTCAAGGCATTTGACATCATTACTGCTTAAGCTGTTCTCATCCCCAAAATCATATCGAAACCGAGAAAACGAGTCTGAGAGTTGGTTGTATCTGGCTAAGCCACCATCAGTTCCTACCCAAAAATTTCCAATTTCATCAAGCAGTAAAGTGTTAACCTCCTTCCCAGGCAAACAAGTTGAGTCATTTTCGGTAATTGAGTAGCGCCTAAAGGTTCCTTCACTGAGCATAAGGTTAAGTCCCAAATCGGTACCGACCCAAATTTGCCCCAGTGCATCTTCGGCAATTGAATTAATCGAGCTACTATTTATCGTTAGCGAGTCTTCGAACCAATGGTAGTAATTGGTTGATTGGAGTGTTTCTGTGTTTAACCGACTTAAACCAGCACTCGTCCCAACCCATAGACTACCCAATTTATCGAGATGTAATGCGTTTATGTTATTGGAACAAATAGAAGTACTATCAGCCTTATTGGATCGCAAAACAAGAAACTCATAACCATCGTAGCGATTTAAGCCATCTCTGGTACCAATCCAAATAAAACCACGATCATCTTGAGCGATAGCGGTGATCGTATTTTGAGAGAGGCCTTCTCGGAGAGAAAAATTATTGAACTGAACGGTTTGAGCGAAACACAAAATAGGTAGACCCAGCATCCAAGCAAGGTGGAGAAAAAAAAGTCCTCGATGTAAACCGCAAGATTTCAACCCAAAAAAATTCATTTTGCGCAAGCTAAAGTTAGAACATACTTAGTTCTAAATCGAACTAATTTTTAGGGGTTAAGATTTGTACATTTGCGGCCAAATCCATTTACTTAAAATCCTTCATTATGGCCAACGGAGTCTACCAAATACCCTACCCTACAAATGAACCTATCTTTGATTACGCACCAGGTTCAGATGAGCGAAACAAACTCCAGAGCACTGTAAAAACGATGCTAGATCAAGATCCTATCAACGTGCCAATGTACATTGGCGGCGAAGAGATTTACACCTCAGACAATAGAGATCTTACACCTCCATTTGACCATTCAAAAAAGGTTGGAACAGCCAATTTTGGTGGCAAAAAGCATGTAAAACAGGCTATTGATGCGGCACTAGCAGCCAAGCAAGATTGGGCAAGCCTCCCCTGGGAGCAGCGGGCAGCTATATTCTTGAGAGCGGCAGATTTAATCGCTGGTCCATATCGCTACGAAATGAATGCGGCTACCATGATCGCCCAAAGCAAAAATGCCTTTCAATCTGAAATAGACTCGGTGTGTGAGCTTATCGACTTTTTGCGCTTCAACGCATATTATATGGAGGAAATCTACTCAGTACAGCCGTCAAGTGCGCCGGGTATTTGGAATAGACTAGAGTACCGGCCTCTAGAGGGGTTTGTTTTTTGCATTACACCCTTCAACTTTACCGCCATAGCGGGGAACCTTCCGGCCTCAGCGGCCTTAATGGGGAACGTATGCGTATGGAAACCTGCAGATTCTCAAATTTACAGTGCCAACTTAGTGATGAGAATTTTTCAAGAAGCAGGCCTTCCTGATGGTGTGATAAATATGATCACAGTCGATGGACCTGATGCCGGCGAAGTCGTTTTTGAACACCCAGAATTCTCAGGGCTTCACTTTACTGGTTCTACGGCCGTCTTCAAAATGCTTTGGAAAACTATTGGGAACAATATCGAAAAATATAAGACCTATCCTCGCATTGTAGGTGAGACAGGTGGCAAGGATTTTGTCGTGGC
>JAKVAV010000065.1 GCA_022448105.1 Flavobacteriales bacterium
AACCTGCGGAAATCATCTCGCAGGTTCTCACAAAGTTTTCTCACTTAAACCCTTAATTTATTTTGGGATGGGTTAGTCTAAAGTTCCTGTCCCAGTTTACCAAATCACTATAATATCTCAACTAACTGTAGAATAGTTGCAAATGGCTCTAATCTTTTTTCTTCATATAACTGGCCTCATGCGATCCTCTTCGTTTCGAATCCTACCGCGGGACAAACCAAGGTAACGGTCGATTCAATATCTATACTAAATTGGCCATTCTCGTTTGTGGTAGTTCCAAAATCTTCACCCTTCACCCAAATATTTACAAAATGAATGGGTTCCTTTGTTTTATTGCTGATCACAGTACGCTGCAATTGAACGAAGCAAAGGTTTGGAGTAATCGCTAAGAGCAGAAAGGCATTTCTCACATCATCAATCAGTTGACTAAATACGAAGCTCCTCACTCAGAGTTTTGCCCCCTATGTTCCAGCGATCTTACCAAAATTTAGTCAAAACATCTAATCGGGAGATGATCTTTGCAATCTGTATTGGTAGAGAAGGGACTTAGGCTTCGAAATTGCTTTCTTTGTGCCTTCATAAATTGAAAAGCGGGACTTTGGTGCTAATTACCTTTTCTTTCGTTGGCAAATTGGCCCAAGTCATTTGTTTGATCATTCAAAGGCAGAATTTGCTTGTCCATTTTGCCCTATTTGGATCGCAATGTAATGGCTAACGAAAGACCGAATTTAAGCTAATGGTATTTAGTTCTGTCATTTTCCTGTTCTTCTTTTTTCCTCTGGTTCTTGGGGTCTATTTTCTCTCTCCAAATATTAAGGTTAAAAATATTGTTCTCCTTATTTCCAGCCTCTTCTTCTACGCATGGGGTGAGGCAGAGCTAGTCATATTGATGATTCTATCATCGCTATTCAATTACGGTATAGGACTTTGGGTGAACGCAAAACGCAGTTCGATACTGCCAGTTTTCATTGGGGTCTCAGTGAATATTCTCACGCTGATTTACTTCAAGTATGTCAGTCTTATCGCAGGGAGTATTGACGCTGTAATCGGCACTCAATTGAACGATGGGATAAATATTCATCTACCCATAGGAATTTCATTCTTCACTTTTCAATCCATTTCATACATCGTAGATGTACAGCGGGGAACAGCCAAGGTGCAGCGTAATCCGCTGAGTCTAATGCTCTACATCTCACTTTTCCCCCAGCTGATTGCAGGCCCTATTGTTCGCTATACCCAGGTAGAAAGAGCGCTTTATTTCCGCGAGCATTCTGTTGCCGAATTCGTAGCTGGGGCCAAAAGGTTTTGTCTGGGACTTGCGAAAAAAGTACTGATAGCAAATGTTGTCGGTGAAATAGCGGACGAGATTTTTGCCCTCCCCCAGGACAACTTATACTTCTCGTTGAGCTGGTTTGCCATCATGGCATACGCGCTTCACATCTATTTTGATTTTTCTGGTTATTCCGATATGGCCATTGGCTTAGGAAGGATGTTTGGATTCAAATTTCCAGAAAACTTCAATTACCCCTACATCTCAAGGAGTATTCAAGAGTTTTGGAGAAGATGGCATATCTCGCTTTCCTCTTGGTTTAGAGACTACTTGTACATTCCACTTGGTGGAAACAGAAAAGGTTCCAGCCGAACCTATTTTAACCTCTTTGTTGTCTTTTTTATTACCGGTATGTGGCACGGAGGTACTTGGAATTTTGTCCTTTGGGGACTACTCCACGGTTTGTTTCTCATCATAGAAAGGCTAGGGTTTGTAAAATTCTTGAAAAGAGTTCCGGTTTTAGGACATGTTTACTGCTTGCTGGTAGTGCTATTTGCTTGGGTACTTTTCCGTATTCCTGACTTGAGAGATGCCATTGTATTTTACAAATCAATGTTCAAATCAAGCGCCGAGGTAGCCGGAAATAGTCTATCAGATCTCCTTGACGGAGAGTATCTATTCATATTCTTCTTAGGTGTATGCTTGAGTGCACCGATACGGCCTCTAATTCTGAAGTTAAAATCGAGAATAGACAACAAATGGATGCTTGAAACTTGGTCGTTTAGCACGTCACTTTTTTATCTAGCCCTATTAGCCTTGAGCGCGATGGCCATCTCCTCGTCAACCTACAATCCCTTCATTTATTTTAGGTTTTGAAAGGCAAAAAGGTCTATACGAGTTTATTCCTAATAGTGATGGGAATTGTTTACTTGCTTGGTTATAGCTTCACTGAAAATTTTATTCTTGCTACCAATGTCGCCACTTTATCCTACGACATTTCCCTAGAAAACGCAGATACTCTGGATGTTTATTTTGACATAGGCGCTGGTTTTGAAATCAACTCGGTAGTTTCTGTTGAAGTAACAGGCGAGCAGTCAAACAGCCATATCGAGTTTCCACCCTTTCGGTCAAAAGACTTGGAGCGCATTAGAATTGATTTGGGAATGCACAATGATTTTGTTTCCATATCCAATGTGAGGTTAGCCTCTCAGTACAGCTCCTTTTTGCTTATTGACTCCTTGAATTTACTTGGATTTAACTGTATCGAAAACCCAAGATTAGTGAATCAAGGGGTCGAGGTGGAGATTTCATGTAATGATCCTTATATAGAAGTCTACAAGAAGTTAGAGCCCTTAAGGTTAGGAGAGTTCAGCCGAAGGGATTTATTCATTCTCTCGGTTTATACAGCTTTGTTTTTTGGGCTCTTGATTTATCTCTGGAAAAGAAAACCTGGTTCCAAACTTTTTAGGACTAACGCACCGAGCAATCTTGTATTTGCCACCTTCTTTTTGCTTTTCATCTTCGTGTATTGGTACAGCTCATTAGCGGGTTTTAAGGGAGTAAACTTCTCGCTGGAAAAGCGGGCTGCCCAGATGTTCCCCCCGTGGGGAACTGATAATTACATTGCGAAGTTTGAGCTATGGTTTGAAGATCATTTTGTCTTGAGACAGCATTTAATGAGGCTTCAAAGTATGCTTGAATTTCATCTGTATCAAAAATCAACTCTCCCGCATAAGGTCGTATTAGGTGAGGAAAAGATGATGTTTGCAACTTCGGCATTTATGATGGATGATTACCAAGGAGACATGGAGCTCACTGGACCTCAACTGCTGAGCATGCAGATGAATTTATTCGAACGTATTCAATTCATGAATACACGAGGTGGGAAATACTACTTACTCTGGACACCAAGCAAACAAACGGTTTACTCAGATAAATTGCCGAGTAAATACTTGAATACTCATAAGCCTGATGACACCATGCTATCCCAGTTCATGAATTTTATCCAAGAAGATAGCATCGTTTCACAATATGTTATAGATCCTAGAGATTACCTGATACAGAAGGCAAAGGAGCAAGACAAAAGTCTGTACTATCAATACGATATGCATTGGAATAGTTACGGGGCCTATTATGGATATGAATACACTTTCAACCATATATCTAAAAACTATCCCCATCTTCAACCATTTGCCCTGGATTTGTTTGAAGTGGTTCCTGAGACTGACAATGAGGCCGATCTAGCCCGATTGCTGATGCTTCACAATCAGTGCAAAAGGCATAAAACAGAATTTGAGCTCAGGGATAGAGAACCTTATGATATTACCTCAATCTACGGAAAGGACAATTACGTTAGATATCACACCACTTCAAAGACTGGCACCAATTTAAAAGTGGTGGTTTTTAGAGATTCATTTTGTCAAGATATGATTCAGTTTATATCGCCCCACTTCTCTGAAGCCTTGTATGTTTGGAATCAGGATTTTGATCCAGAATTAATAGAAGAGCGGGGAGCAAATATTGTGATTCAGGAAATTACCGAGATGTTCATCTACGATTTACTAAACGTAAATCCAAAGGATATAAGACTTGAATAAGCATATAAGACATAGCATTGACTACCTGCTCATTGCAGCGATGAGTCTCTTTTTTGGATGGTTATCTGGCAGAGTCGATACCGACATCAAAGGGACTCGACTTTTCGTAACTGTTTCGATAAAAACAGGTGAGGCGACAGATCAACTTAGGTATGATGCAGAAACTAGTGACAGCAGTTTTAGCTCCAACCTATTACTGAGCTATGCATCTAGAAATGTGGTTTCAACGAGTTTCCCCAAGACGAAAGAACTCAAAAATCTCAGATTTGAAATTGAACCCAAAGAGAGTGCAGATATCTATGGGTTAATGATCAGTCAAGGCAGTTTTCTCAAAGTTTTCACTCCACAGGAAATATTGTCTGCCTTCAGCTTTGAGAATTGCGATGTAGAAAGCAAGTCTCCCAATTCCCTTTCCATAAAGAGCATAGATCCTGATGAGAACGTTAGTTTCAATTTGGCATCCTCAATCAGTGTGGAAGAAGCAAAAGTAGACTGGACCATTTTCAGCTATTCTGCATTAATTGCCCTTTTTCTGATCTCACTGATCTACTATTTAAAGTACAGAAACACTTCGATTTTCGCTGGAGCTTGGATTAGTTCTTCTATTCTGCTATTTCTTTCCGTAGCGATAATGAATGAATTGAAGGAGTCAGTCAAAAACAGTGACTTGTTTTTGACCTCAAACATAGAGGTGAACGACGACACAAAATTTGACCTGTTCTATTCTCGACAAGCTGGTTTTCACCCTCTGAAAATAATCCAAATCGAAGAGTTACAACTCGACGGTTCACTAAAACTAAGTCTTCCGCCAGCAATACACAGACATCTGCGACTTGATTTACCAGTGAATGACACCATTGTCTTAAGTCAATTGAGACTGGAGCATTGGTGGGCTGATCACACCATAAATGCAAGCGATCTGTTAACGTATTTCCCTCTGAATAACGACATAGAAGTAGGTAGAAATGAAAAAGGCGAAGTATTGCTCTTCACCGGGCCAACAGATCCATTTATACAGCTTGCCAATTCAGATTTACAGGGATCATTCGCCAAGGCTCAACAAAAGAAAAGAGAATACCCTTTCTTCTTTGGTATGTTCTTCTTTCTGGGTTTCCTGATCATCTTTTCGCTTCCAGGAAATTTTAGTCAGCGGTTCTTTCTATCCCTGTTCTCCGCTTTTATTTTGATTCCGATTTGCAGTCTCACAGTAAAAGAAGACCAAACCAAGCTGGAAAATGAAAAACGTTTTGCTGGTCAGAAGCCTAAAAGCTATGACAATTTGGTCCTCTTTAAAAACGAAACGGAGAATTACCTAAAAGATCAATTTGGCGGACGTTCATCGCTAATTACCAATTGGAATGTTCTGAAAATACTGGCATACGGCGAAACGAATAATGTGAGTCCTGTTCTCATGGGTAAAGAAAATTGGATGTTTTACAAAGATGAGGGGCTCAAAGAGTTGTATGAGAATAAGACTAAATACACTCAAGAAGAACTTGCCAAAATGCTTCATGTGGTAGAAGAAAGGAGAAAATGGCTCGCCCTCTACGGTATCGACTATTTCATGGTCTTTCCACCGGTGAAACACAGCATTTATCCAGAGTATTATCCTGAAAATATAGAACAAGTTCCTGGACCTAATAAAATGGATCAGGTTATCGACCACTTGAAAAGCAACTCTGAAACTAAAATTATTGACTTAAGGAATTGCCTGCTTGACGCAAAAGCCAAAGAAGAACGAGATATCTACTACAAGACCGACAGCCATTGGAACTTACTGGGCAGCTACTATGCTTATGTTGAGATTATGGAATCAATAAAAGATGGGTATCCAGAGATTGGAGAGCTCAAAGAGAAAAGCGACTTCATTTGGGAAGAATCTGAAAATCAAGAAGGAGATTTAGCAAAGCTCGTTGCGATGAACAAAATCTTCAAGCGTATGGAAATTGTACCTGTACCAATTCAAGGATATGAGGCAGCTCTAGTACCTTCTAAGTATTATCCAACTTACGAGTCTCCTCACTTGCCTGTCACAATGGAGAACCCAAATATTGCTGACTTAAAGATGGTAATGAATCGCGATTCATACACCAACTTTCTTATTCCTTTCATGTCGGAGCATTTTTCGCGAAGTGTATACCTGTGGACACCTTTATTTAACCCGATAGTGATTAAAGAAGAGATGCCAGACATCATGGTCACCGAAATGCTCGAAAGGTTCCTCCAAGACCTTATGATCGACAATCCTGCAATCATGAGGCAAGAGCTAGATCTTGCTTTCGATAGCCTTACATCTTCATTCTAAAATCGTGCGCCCCAAGAGAAAGATTTGGGTTGTAACACGGATCGTGATCGATGTAATTCATCCACCGATCTTTTAGATATTGAATTTCCTTAAGATGCAACTCGTAAGATGCTTTGGAGGCATGAGGATGCCCACGGGAGATTGACTCGTGATGATATAGCTCGGTGTGAGGTAAATAAATGTTGTTGCGGCCAGTTTCTCGAATTCGCAAACAAAAGTCTATGTCATTGTATTCCACGCTAAACTTTTCGTCGAAGCCATTTACAGAATCGAAAAGATCTTTTTTGATCATCACACATGCTGCAGTCACCGCCGAATAATTATTGGTCATGTTGACATAATTGAAATATCCTGGGCCATTTCTGTCTTCACCTACCAAAACGTGACCTGCTGCTCCTCCAAGACCCATGATTACACCGGCGTGTTGTATCGTATTATCGGGATACAAAAGCTTCACTCCCACAACACCGATTGATGGCCTCTGAGATTGCTCCATCATGCCCTCCATCCAATCTGGAGAAATGACTTCAGTATCATTATTCAGCAGTACTAGATAATCTCCTGTGCACTCCTGAGCGCCTATGTTTATGAGCTTGGAGAAATTAAACGGTATCTCTGCACGGACACAATTGAATCGGTCTCCTAATCTCTTTTTACAGGAATCCATGTACTGAAAGAAGACCTTTTCTTCACTGTTGTTGTCAACTACTACTATCTCGTAGTTTTTATGCGTTGACTTTTCGACTATAGACTCGATGCATACTTTGAGTAAATCTGTTTTATCCTTAGTGGGGATAATGATAGAGACTTTAGCAGTTGGATTGTTAAGATTGTACCTGACTGAATAACCTCTAAATCCTTGCAGAAAATCAATCTGCCCAGGCTCTTTTCTCCTTTCAAGTGCTTCTGTCAATGCCCGCTGCGCAGCAATGTATGCATACGGCTTTGCATCTTCACTGCTCGCCGCTGAAGCTGCATGAATTCGCCAGTGATACAATATTCTTGGTATGTGATAAACAGCATCTGTTTGCTCTGTGAACCGAAGTACTAAATCATAATCCTGGCTTCCTTCAAAACCCTCTCGCCATCCACCGATTCGCCTGAATATTCCTACCTCAAAAACAGTTAGATGACCTAAGTAATTGCGAGACAGCAGATTATCTGGAGACCAATCGGGTTTGAAGTGAGCTTCTCCATGCTCTCCAAAGTCATTTACCTTATCTTCATCAGAATAGATGAGGTGTACTGTTTCGTGAGAATTAATGACCTTGAGATTCTGGAAGAGTGCATCTTTAGTAAGCAGATCGTCCTGATCCATTAAAACGATATAGTCACCCGTAGCGATTTCCAATCCCGAATTAGATGCTGCAGAAATATGTCCATTTTCAGACCGATAAACACATTTTATCCGGGAGTCTTTTGCCAGGTATGCATCAATAAACTTCTTCACCTCTGGATCGGAGGAACAATCATCGGCAAGACAAAGCTCCCAGTTTTGATAATTCTGATGCAGAACCGATTTTATGGCTGCTTCGAAGTGATCAAGGTTGGGATTATAAACGGGAATGATGATGCTGAACTTCGGCTTCTTTGAGTAGGTATCTACCAATCGGTTGTACTGAATGAGTTGATCCTCATTGGGTAGATGTGACATCAACCAATTGTGGTAGCTGCTATGCCTTTGTTCTTGTCCTCGCTCCTCTTCATCGATGATTATGACTTTCCTTACCTCAATAAGTAAGTACAGGTGCTTCAAAAGTTTCGAAACGAAAGCACGCACTAGGGTGATCCCTTTTTTGCTGAGCGCAAAAGTCATCTTCTTCAAAAAGCCTCCTCCAGCTTCTTTTGAGTAATTAGAGTGGAATTTATTCTTAAAAGCTTTGAGGTTTCTGATTAACCTCGCCGTTCTGGAATTCTCCATTTGAGCGATACGAAACTGAAGCTGTGTGATGGACTCTATGGCCACCACGTTTTGGTTGGTCAATTGATCAATGCGAGTCTGGAGCTCTTCTGGGCTGGGTTGAAGCTCATAAATTTGAAGCTGCTTCTCGATATTCGAAATGTGATCATTCTTCAAATCGAGAGCTTTCCTCAGATCTACAATTACCTGATTACGCTGATTTTGAATAGCTTCTTCACTGTGGAGATAGAGATTAAAAAATTCTTTGAAAATTTCGATGGAGTGGGCCTCGTAAACATTTAAGTGCTTTTCGAAGATGTATTCAATATTTGATTTTCTGTTTTCAATTTTGTTTGTATTTGACAACATCGAAGATGCGGAAACACGATATTGAAAAAGAGGCTCGTCGATATGATAAAAACCGACTCCTTGCTTCCAAAATCTCATCCAAAGCTCCCAATCCTCGTAGCCCATCACAGGCATTTTTTCGTCAAAACCACCGTACTCGTCGAAAGCAGTCTTTCGCACGACTGCACAGGCATCTATAAAATTGGAAATAGCCAACCTTGGGAAAGGTAAACCCGTGAGCTGCATCAACTTCTCATCGTCCTCCCCGAAGTGCAAACTGTCAGAATAGACCACACTCACATCAGCATTTTCTTCAAAGATTTTCTGGGCTTGGAGAAAGTATTTTGGGTCAATTTTATTATCCGCATCGAGAAAGAGCAAGTATTCTCCCTTAGCGGCAGATATCCCAGCATTACGCGCTGCTGCTAGCCCAGCATTTTCTTGATGAAGAACGCTCACTCTCTCAGAACTAATCGTTTCCAAAACTTTGAGCGTCTCAGCATCATCCGAACCATCATTTACAACAATAACTTCAATATGGTCATGATGAGACCATTGAGTGGAATCGATGGCTTCCTGCAAATATGCTCCGTGATTGAAGCAAGGAATGATAATCGATACAGTGGTTTTCTTCACGGCTAAAATAGACTATGGTAATACTCAAGGACTTCATCTACATCTCCGTCCATCTTGATCGTTCCTTGATCGATACAAATAGCACGTGAACAAATGCGCTCCACATCCGCAGCGCCGTGTGATACAAAAAGAATGGTGCAACCTTCTTCTTTAATTTCACTAATTCGCTCTATACATTTTTGCTGGAAACCAGCATCTCCAACAGCGAGCACCTCATCAATGAGAAGTATATCCGGCACTTCTGAAATAGCAATGCTAAAGGAAAGCCTCGAAATCATCCCTGTAGAGTATGTTTTGACCTGTCTGACCAATTCTTCCTCAGTGAGCTCAGAAAATTCTATGATCTCTTGAAGCTTATCAGCGCCTTTTTTCGTTCCCATCAAACTGCTGATCAGTTTGATGTTTTCCATACCTGTAAGCTCCATTTCAATTCCAGCTCCAATGGCCAACATTGGCGCTATTCTGCCCTTTACCGAAATCTCACCTTCGTAGGATTTTAATATGCCAGAAACGCACTTCAAGAGACTACTCTTACCTTCCCCATTTTTCCCTACAATTCCTAGAACCTCTCCCGAGTAGACTTCGAGATTTATGTTGGACAAAATCTTTTTCTTGGCAAATGGCTTCACGAAACCAAGCTTTAAGACATAGTCTTTAAAAGAATTTATTCCCTGATTAAATGAGTAGTAATAAATACTCAAATTCTTTATGTCTATCTGTGGCTTCAATTCATCAAATGTTTGAAATAATTCCTTTTTCAAGCCTTGAAAAAGTGAACTTACCAAGTCCCCACACGATAATGGTAATAGAAATGATAATCACACAACTTCTCACATCGGGTACTTGATTGTCGTACAGAATATCTCGAAAAATCCTAAAAAAATGATAGAGAGGATTTAGCTTGAGGTAGATGAGATAATTAGCCGGAATGATACTATCGTCGTAAGCAATGGGCGTTAAGTAAAATAGAGCCGGATTCAAGGTATTCCAGAGTATGGAAACGTCCCTCAGGTAAACATTAAGTACTCCCAAAAACACACTCAGACCGTAAGAAAACATGGAAAAGAGTGCAATGGAAGGAATGAGCAAAACAAAGTGCCACGAAAACTCAAGTCCAAAGAAATACATCAAAACCCAAAAGGGTACTAAAGAAATTACCAACCCAACAATCTCTGTGAGAATAGATGAGACCGGATAGAGAAAAATCGGAATGTTGATCGTCTTGATGATGTTAGAGTTCCTTATGAAACTCTGGATGGTTTGATTCGTGGCATTAGCGAAAAACTGCCAAAAAATCAGTCCCGTTAGTACATAGAGAGAGTAATTCTCAATGTCCATGAAGGCCGTGCTGAAGACAAAATTGAAAATCGCCAAAAAAACCAGTGGCGTAATCATACTCCATAAAAAACCAAGAAGCGATTGCTTATACTTCAGCTTCAATTCTTTGATTACAATATTTCGAGCTACTGATAAATACCCAGTCATAGTCCCTCAATAACAGTGGCAAAAGTAGCCTTATGATTTAACTATGGATTAGCCATTGAGTAGTTTTTGACTATCGCCTGCCCATTTTAGTAATTTTACCCAACATATGGGTGTTAGACTAATGAGAAATTAAAGACTTATTCCGTGCCGAGATACTATATAAATGGGCGGTTTTTGTCGCAGCCAAGGTCAGGTGTTCAACGTTTTGCTGAAGAAATTTCAGTTCAACTTACCAGTGAACTTAAGGATATTGAAATTCTCGTTCCTCGAGGAATACAGAAACCTCCCAAAGAATTAAGACCATTCCTAAAAACAATTGGGAGAAATAGAAGAACTCTTTGGGAGCAGCTGGATCTTTGCCTTTATATGAGAAAAAAAGGAGGCTTACTACTAAATCTGTGCAATACAGCTCCCCTATTCTATTCCCAATGCGTTATCACTATTCATGATCTGGCAGTATACGAAAATCCATCTTGGTTCAAGATGAGCTTTTCCCTATGGTACAAATTCTTATTACCGCGAATTACGGCAAAAGCAATACTTATCTTCACTGTGAGTGAGTTTTCTAAGAGTGAAATTAAGAAGTATCTTCCGGCGGATGAGTCCAAAATTTTCATTACTTACAATGGTGTAGGCAGACACCTCGAAAGACCAGTCCAAGAGAAGAAGAGCAGAGAGAACATTTTTCTTCATGTCGGTACCTTATCGGACCGTAAGAATGTAGACTTGATCGTAAAGGCTTTCCGCAATGCTAACACTTCAGAATCCAAATTGATATTGGTTGGAAATCGTGATGAAAACATCTCTTACCTTGCAAGTAGCACTCGAAATGATAACATCATTATAAAATCTGGACTTAAGGATGAAGAAATTTCAGAACTTTATGATGATGCAAAATTTTTCATCTGTGCTTCCAATTACGAAGGATTTGGAATACCTGTGCTCGAAGCTTTATATAAAGGATTGATAACGATTGTTTCAGACATTCCAGCATTTAGTGAATTATACGACGGGCATGTTATTTTTTTTCAAAGAAATAATCTAAAAGATTTGAAAAATGTAATTGAAAATGGGATCGCTCATTCATTGAATAATCAACTAAAAGAAGAAA
>JAKVAV010000066.1 GCA_022448105.1 Flavobacteriales bacterium
GCAACTTGGTCTTCAATTTCTTCGGGGATCTCATCAAGACAAACGGTCGTTAATTCGAATCCATTGACCGTCACTACTGCATCACTGATATAAGATCCGGCAATATCTTCAGGACTCGTCGGTTCGAAGAAACCTCGGGTTCTAGAAACTAGAACAACCGGGGGGCTGCCATTTTCAATTGATCCCTCTACAACTGATTGTGCTTCACTTTCTGGAATCTCAATGTCAATGTCTTTCTCACAAGAGATCAACAGGAAACTGAAGAGCGCTATGTACAATGTCCTTTTCAAAATTGAAAGTTCCAGGTTACTGAAGGTAGAATAGGGAAGAGGGAAACTTGTTTTGCCTGCACCTGAAATGTTCCATCTGCGGCTTCGCCTTGATTGTCGAAATAATAGAAATAGGGATTGAGTCGGCTGTAAACATTGTAAATAGAGAAAACCCATTGGGATTGAACTTTCTTTTCTACTTCGATGAATTCACCGGAGATGCTGTCAACCCTCTTTTTGGTAGTTCTAGTTGAATAGGTGGCAGAAAGATCTAGTCTGTGGTAATCTCTCATTCTGAAACTATTTCGATCTGCGTAATTGTAGACGAGGGTGTTTTCAACGAAATAGCCGCTCACTGGAAGGGTGATTGCTCTCCCAGTTCCAAAGACAAAGTTGCTAGAAAAGGTCCATTTATCACTCAACCTGTGTGCAACAACTAAAGCAATATCGTGGCGCCTGTCGAAGGTAGCCGGATACCAAGCTCCGCCGTTGATCTCGTCGAATTGTCTCTCGGTTCTTGATAATGTGTACCCGATCCATCCTGTAGTTTTTCCAGTGTTCTTTCTCAAGAAAAGCTCAATACCGTATGATTCTCCTCGTCCGAATGTTAGCAGGTTATCTTCGTTATTGTCCACACCATCACTCGGCTGAGTATTCTCTTTGTACTCTATGAGGTTCTCCATGTCTTTGTAGTAGACTTCCGCAGAGGCTTCAATTGCGCCCCCATCAAAGAGCCTGAAGTAACCAAGTGCATACTGCCTTCCCAACTGTGGCTGAACAAGGTCCGTGCTGGGCAGCCAAACATCAGTCGGTAATGCGAGAGGTGAGAGGTTGGCCAGATGAATGTATTGGTAGTTTTGAGTGAATGATGCCTTTACCGAAGCCTTTTCTGAGATTTGATAGCTCGTGCTAAGGCGTGGTTCCCAGCCCAAATAGTCGGCTATGATTTCTCCGTTTCCATAGTCGATGGTATCTTGCTTCGCACCTGCTTCATCCACAACAAATCTGGTGAAGGGACCAGTTTGCACAAACGCGGAAACGCGAAGTCCTGCTTCTATTTTCCAGTTTTCGTTGATGTTGAATTCGTCAGAAATAAAGATGGCTGCCTCATGACCGTAGAATTGTTGCGGCTCTCCGAGATTGAATATGGTTTCTCCCTGCTCAGCAGAAGACTTGTTCGGCACAATGTCGTGAAAGGTATAAGTCAAGCCTGTCTTCAAATGATGAGTGCCAATTTTAAAGTCAAATTGAGGTTTTATTCTGTAGTCAGAGATTTGGCTACTGAATTCCAACAAGAATTCATCCTGACTGCCCGAGAAACCGAAGTTGTATCGGGAGAATGAACCGTTTACTTGGAAGAGCGCATCACTGCTAAGTACCTTTTGATATCCTCCAGATACGATTCTATTTCCCCAGCTGATGTCCGTCTTAAACTCAGTCTGCGGACTGCTAAAATCAAAATTGTCGTCTCCAAAATAACCGGAGAGGTAAAGTGAGGAGCCATTTCCAAGATCCCAGTCTAGTCGACCATTTAGATCGTAAAAGAAATATTGGCTTCCACCAAACTCGGAGTCTTTTGGGATGAAGGGAGCAACTAGCGCATCGACATAAGTCCTTCTTCCGGAGACGATGAAAGAAGACTTTCCTTTTGAAATTGGACCTTCCAATGTAAGCCGGCTGGAAATCAATCCCAAACCGCCTCGACCTTGAAATCGGTCTTTGCTTCCTTTTCGCTGAGTAATATCAATTACTGAAGCGAGCCTTTCTCCGTATTCGGCTGGCATGCCGCCTTTGTACAATTCTACTCCTTCTATGGCATCAGAATTGAAAACTGAGAAGAAACCAAGGAGGTGAGAACCGTTGTAGACTAAGGCATCATCAAATAAAATGAGGTTCTGATCTGGTCCACCACCTCGTACGTAGAATCCCGAATTACCTTCACCAGCGGCCTGAACCCCTGGGAGTAGTTGAATAGTCTTTAAAAGGTCTACCTCACCAAGGAATGCGGGGAGCACCTTTATTGTAGCCATGTCTAGCTTTGTTCTACTCATAGCGGTCCCAGAGGTGTAATCTGAAATGTAGGCGTTTATCTCTACTGCCTTGAGAGTGATATTTGATAATGTAACTTCTAACTCTAATTTCTCATTCGGACTTATTGCGACTTCAATTTCTTTTGGGTTGTAACCGGTAAAAGAGAATTGGACTAAATACGATCCCGGTTTGAGCTTTACTTCAAAAGTTCCCGTTTCTGAAGAAATTACTCCCACGCCGGCTTTCGGAATATAGATTGTCGCTCCGGGAATGGTCTCTCCTGAGAGACTGTCAAGCAACATTCCTTTCAGTTCTCCGCGCTGACTAAACAGACTCAAACTGAGTGCAAGGAACCCTATGGAAATTAAAATTGGCTTCACCTTTGCAAAATAACTGCTTCTGACTTCAAAGGTTGTCTGAGACCTTCAGTATACCTCTATTTTGTCCTAGAATAAATCTCCTAAAAGGATTCACCTTCGTCTCCCTGCGGTCGACTCGGTGATCCTGCTTGGGGAGGAAACAACCTTTTGAACTCCCGCAAAGTTCCTTCGTCACTTTGTGGTCTTTTTCATTCCAAAAGCTCTTTGAAGCGAGTACTTTACATTCAGTTTCTTGGATTGGAAGGATTCACCTTCGTCTCCCTGCGGTCGACTCGGTGATCCTGCTTGGGGCGGTAACAACCTTTTGAACTCCCGCAAAGTTCCTTCGTCACTTTGTGGTCTTTTTCATTCCAAAAGCTCTTTGAAGCGAGTACTTTACATTCAGTTTCTTGGATTGGAAGGATTCACCTTCGTCTCCCTGCGGTCGTCTCGGTGATCCTGCTTGGGGAGGAAACAATCTTTTGAAATCCCATCAAAGTTCCTTCGTCACTTTGAGGTCTTTTTCATTCCAAAAGCTCCCTGAAGCGAGCTTCGGAGCTTTTGGAATGAAAAATCCCCAATCGACCATGTCGATTAGGGATTTCAAAAGGTTGTCGGGGTGAGAGGATTCGAACCTCCGCTCTCGCGCCCCCCAGACGCGCACTTTAACCGGACTAAGCTACACCCCGATAGCAGATGAGCGAGGCAAAAGTAACTCTTTGTTGTGAATAAACTTCTTGGTTGATGTTTTGATTTAACTGATTCCTGGGAGAATTTTTTGAGAAGCGGCTCATTGTTTGATGAGTTGACTAAATAATGTTCAAGAGACTCATGATTGGATCGAATAAATGGAGAATCACCTAACCTGTGAGGGTGTTGGATGCCTTTATGGCTTCTCAATACCCAACTCTTTTTAAGATATGTTCAGTTCTGTGAGCATTAAAAGTCACTTTTTGATTCAGGGGTGGGTAGAATAACTCCTACTTTTTTTGACCATATATCCCACTCTTCTAGCATTTCATCAAATTTTTTGGGGTGAGTTTTACAGAGATTAATCCTTTCTGAAGGGTCATTATTTGTGTTAAATAGCTCAAAGTTGGTTTTATCAAACGGGGTTTGGTAATTCAAAATTTTCCAGTCTCCTTTTTGGATCATGGCATTTCCGTCATGCTCCATGCCAAAAACATAATTATCCGTATGAATATGGTTTTTTTCAGCAGAAAGAATAGGCCACATGGATTCTCCCAAAAGGGGTTTCAGCTCTACCCCATTTTGATTTTTGGGGTATTCCGCACCAGCGCATTCATAAATCGTTGGAGCTAAATCAAGTACTGTGGAAAAGGCAGGTTCAATTTCACCAATATTTTCAACGCCCACCCCGCTTATAATCATTGGGACGCGGATACCACCTTCACTCATATAAGTTTTGAAATATCGAAAGGGACCTGTTCCTGCTTCTGCCCATTGCGGGCCATATGAAATAAAAGACTCTGCTGTGCCCATTTTCTCGAAAACATCGGTATAATTTGCCTGTAATAACTCTTTGAATGGCTCTTGATAATAGAAGTCTTCTGCAGCTGCACCATTATCTGAAAGGAAGATGATAAGGGTATTTTCATACACTCCAGCCCCTTTGAGATAACTGATGACTTTTCCAATGTTTTTATCTAGGTTATCGATCATTCCAGAATAGAGTTCCATCTTTCTGGCTTCTTTCTTTTGCTGTTGGGGAGAAAGCTCTTTCCATGGTTTTACTCGGGTACTGAGCTCGGGTAGAACTACCTTATCGGAAATTATCCCAGCTTTTTTGAGAGATTCTAGTCTTTTGGCCTGGAGATTTTCATATCCATCATCGTATCGGCCGACATATTTTTGCCAGTGTTCTTCATCTACCTGAAGAGGCCAATGTGGAGTGGTGTAAGAAGCGTAGGCAAAAAAGGGTTTTTCGTCCTCGAGATTAGAAGAGATATATTCTATTATTTTATTCGTGTAAAAATCTGTGGAGTAAGCGCCTTCAGGCCATGTGGTTTCTTGCCCATTTTCACGATATATGGAAATAGGAGCTTGTGGTAAAACTCCTAGAGAGTTGTAATGATTCGCTCCACCCTCTGGCGTCATGAAGGATTTTTCAAATCCGCGATAAGAAGGGTCGTGTTCTAGTTCAGGACCCAAATGCCATTTTCCCACCATGTAAGTGTGATAGCTGCTTTTCAAAAGGACTTCGGGTATAGTCAAAACGCGATTTGAAAGGTAGCCTTCGTAGCCTTCCACCTCAGTGTAGTGGCTCTGTTTTCCCATTCCAGCAATGTGATTGTCATTTCCTGTTAGAAACATGGAACGACTCACTGCACAAGAAGGGCCTGCCTTAAATTGGCTAAACCTTCGGCCTTCAGAAGCTAATAGATCTAAGTTTGGTGTGTCAATATCACCTCCATAGCTGCCTAAGTCTGCATAGCCAAGATCATCCGCTACGATGAGTAAGATATTGGGCTTTTGAGAATGTTTTTCTTCTTGAGGCGAATCACAAGCAATGAGTATAGAGCAGCATATTAGCGATTTGAAAAGTTTATTCATTTAGTATTTTAAATATTACGAACATAATGTATAACATAAATTCGAGTAAACTTTTACATGCTGCGTTGTAAAGCGCAAATTGAAGACAACTCGTTATATATTGTAGACATGTAGATTGATTTTTTACTCTGTATACATTTACTGTTTTTTTATCTCTTTTCAGGCAAAAGCGAAGTCTAAAAAGGGATATCTCACTTCTTAATCGGCATGTGCCATTTTCTTGGCTGCACATCTATGGAGAGTATTTTGGAAACTAATCGAAGCGTTTAATCATTGAAGAGGTAATGTGAGTTGATATCACTAGCGATGCATAGATAAGAGAGAGTGAATGCCATATGACGTGCACTTGATCAGTGGAGGATGCTAGTGAATCAAACCAGAGCAGTTGTGAAGACTGATTATTTAAAATGATCTTGGCTTGAGCCCTGCCTTTATTCTGCGCTGCCGAAGTAGCTTTATTTTTTCTCCCAAAGGCAGTAAAGGTTTAATCTCAAAACATTCATCGCGATGGATTTCACGCAGTTAGAGTAAGACTAATTTTTTTTTACTAAATTGCAGAGAACGACTAATCCAATCAACATGCGACTCATCTTTTTTTTGGCGGTGTATTTCCTCCTATCACCACTGTGTAATTCTCAGTCTTTTTCTCCGCCAGAATACCTGTCCTCAACCCCTTTCGAATTAAGAACTGCAGCTCTCATCGATCTTGATGGAGATGATGATTTGGACGCTTTGGCAGCGGGCGTAGGATTTAATGCCTCAGGAATCGAAACTTGGATCAATAATGGGTCCTCATTTTCTTTGGTAGAAGGTAACATACCTTTTTCGAATTTGGGAACTACCGTTCTTGGTGTTGCGGATATCAATATGGATGGTTCAGAAGACTTTGCAGCAGTAATACAAGAAAATCTTGTGTGGTTTGCAAACAATGGATCTGGCCAATTCTCAAATCCAATAATCATTGCTGATAATCTTGGAGATGTAAGAAGTATCACCTTTGGGCAATTAGATGCGGTGGCTGGTGATGAAATTGTGATTACTCGGATTGATTCGGAGGACGTTCTGCTTTTTGCCAATAATGGAAGCGGGGATTTCGGAAATGCTATAACTGTCACCACAGAATCCGTTGATCCGATAGATGCTCAAATAGGTGATTTGAATGGTGACGGGATGAACGATATCGTTGTTGCCTGCTTGAACTCATGCGATGTGACTTGGCACGAAAATTTGGGGGGGTTGAATTTTGGGCTTCAAACAAGTCTTGGAACTGCGCAAATTGGGACATATAAGTTGGCCTTGTCTGATTTTGATCAAAATGGACAGCTTGATATTGCCTCAGTTGGTTTTGGTTCCGACGATCTTTCCATTTGGTTTAATTCGGGCTCAGGTGTTTTTGGCACTAGAACTGTAATCTCCACAAATGTTGATGGAGCAACCAATTTGGCTTTGGGAGACTTTAACGACGATGGAAATGATGATTTATGTGTTGGAGCTGAGAATTCTGCCTTTCCAACGCTGTTTTTAGGGGATGGTTTGGGAAGTTTTACCGAAATAGTTTTAGAGAAAATTGGCACCGTGAATAACCCAGAGCAGTATTTGACTGGTGATGTAAACAACGATGGTAAAATAGACCTATTGACAGCCTCTCAGGATGATAACAAGCTTTCACTTTTCTTACAAAAAGCTACAGTTGCTTCAAATACTAATCCTTTCTTTAATCAATTTATTGTCAATAAGCCAGCCTCTGGTGTAAACCGCCTTGCTTCGTCAGATATAGATGGAGATGGTGCAGTCGATTTAATTACATCGGATCGATTGTCAGGTAAGATAAACTGGTACCAGAACATAGGTAATGGTTCCCTAGAAAGTCAGAAAACTTTGCTCGAACTAAGTGAAGGCATTTCTGGTGTGGCCGCGGGAGATTTGAATGAGGATGGTTTCGCAGATCTCGTCGTTGCCAGTAGAACGGATAGTTCGGTCACTGTGTATATCAATGGAGGTGCTAGCCTCTTTTTCTCATCGTCAATTTTGGATACGGATTTAGATGGACCTTATTCGCCGGTTTTGTCGGATCTGGATGCTGATGGTGATCTGGACATTTTGCAAGCTGTTGGATGGGACGAATCTGTATATATTTATGAAAATCAAGGTAATGGAACTTTTGGGTCAAGACAAGTTCTTTGCGATAATTGCCTTTTTTCGACAGGGCTTGCCGCTGCTGACTTAAATGGGGATGAACTACCTGAGATACTTGTTTATGTTGGCCAAAACCAAGAAGTTGAGATGTATGAAAATCTCTCGGGCCTTAGTTTTGGTGCACCTCAGCTGATTGTTGATAATGTAAATGGATGCAGGGACATTGAGGTCTTTGATTTTGATGCTGATGGAGATTTAGATGTTTTCGTTGGAGCACTCTTTGTTGACCGAATAAAGTATGCGGAAAACATTGGAGGTCTGAACTTTGAACCTGAAGCTGAAGTGCCGTATAACGTTGTAGGTGTTTATGATTTGGAAGTTCTGGATGTCGATCTCGATGGCGATGAAGACTTGGCATATGCTGATTTTTTAGCGAACCAAACTCGGATCATATTGATGGAAGATGGAGAATTTGTCGAAAGAAGAAGCGTAGACAATGTTTTTGAGAACCCCATTAATTTGCTGGCCGAAGATTTTAACGGTGATGGATCTAAAGATTTATGTTCGGGCTTTAGAAACTATGTGGCCTATTATGCAAATGAAGCAAAAGATTGTAGCTCTTTTCGTCCTGAGAATTTAGAGGTGGAATTCTTGTCAAACTCTGTTCTCCTCACATGGGATCCAATTCCTGGAACCGTCGCCTGTAGAGTGACTGTTCAAGAAAATGTCCCTGGTGCTCAGCCGCAAAGTCAGAACATTTTTGAACCCTCACCTTCTTCGTTTAACATCCCTCTCAATTTTCTAACTGCAGGAAGCGATTACAATTGGAGGGTACAATGCGCATGTGAACTATCCCCTCTCGATATTACCGCCCCTTCGTTAGTGGACTTTTTCTCTCTTCCAGGTATAATTGAAGTGTTTCCGAATCCTACCCAAGAAACTATTCAAATTAAGTCTGCGTCGCATGAAGAATTCTACGGTAAATCTTTTACCATAACTGATTTGCAAGGAAGGACACTCTCTGAAGGGATTTATAACAAAGCAATAGATGTAAATCTTTTGCCCTCAGGGTATTATTTATTGAAAATTGGTAGTGAATCAACTCGATTTTTAAAGAACTAGTTTTTACCAAGATTCTGGAATTGGTCGGAGAGCCAATTTTTGCTGGTACAACTGATTATTGTCGTGTGGATTTTGTCGGGTGAAACCGCTTTATTTAATCTCAGATAAAGCATTAATTTATATGTTTTTGCTTCAGAAAGCGACCAGATTGAATGCTATATCGAGATTTGATTGTAAAAATAATTCTCAAGAGGGCCGTCAAACCCTTCCTAGAACTCAATTGGGAGAGGCTATTTTAGGCATTCAAGTGTTAATGTGTTTGATGACGAGAATTTTGTCTAAGGAGTTAAATGGAAACTCCAGATATTGACTGAGGTGATTATAGTCTAAAGGTTTAGGGCGGCCTTTTATCGTTAGTTTTTGATGCGATGACCAGTCTATTTACTCCATATTGCTTCCCACGATATTCTCGTTTACTATTATGTAGCGTCACACAACCAAGGACCGCGTGAAGTTGAGGTGTCTCAGTGTCGAAACTTAACCAATAAGTATTGGGGCTATTCTGCAGTGTCGAATCCAGCGCTATTTACGACCTTACTCTACATAACTATTTAATACCATTAACTGGAAGAAAAGTGGAAACCACTACGCACTCGCAAAAGAGAATTTCAACGATAGGGGGATTGGCTGAACAGCCAACTCAATAGTTTTGGTAAGATGGAAAACCAGCTGCAAATGTATGCTGTAAAAGCATCCCTATGGGACATTACCAAATCAAGGCTCTATTCGATCAGCAGCTTCATCTAAGCGCTGAGGGAATCGCTTTAATTGTCTTCCTCCGGATAGAGGGAATTCATTTTGAAGTAAGCCCTTCTAACTGCTGAAAGAGGGAGATTTATTTGGCGATATTGGGGAGCCATGTGTAAATTTTTGAAAACTCTATGATGGGATCCAATCACCCAGTGTAATGGAAAGAGATAACATCATAATTATGTAGATGCTTTTGATTTCATAAAATTAGTTCCATGTCTAGTTTTGAAAGCCACACTATTTGGTCTTCCCCATTTTTGAGTAAACAAGATTCAGTGATAAAGGATATTATATTGTTAGTCTAAATGAGCGCATAGACAGAGTGATATGAAATTAGTAATTAGAAGATATTTGCCAGCAGACCAAAATCGCCTAATTGAGATACTAAAATTCAGTACCCCAGAATTTTTTCATCCAAGAGAAAAGGCTGATTTTGTTCAATACTTATCGAAGTATTTAGAAGACTATTTCGTTATTGAAAGTGATGCAGTGGTTGTCGGTTGTGGTGGGATAAACTATCTACCTCTTTACGGTGAAGCCAGAATTTCCTGGGATATTGTTCATCCCGAATTCCGATCTAAGGGAATTGGTAGCACCTTACTCAAGCATCGACTTAATGAAATAAAGGGAGGGAAGATTCCTGTTTCCAAAGTAGTTGTGAGATCGTCTCAGAAGGCTTTTCACTTCTACCAGAAATTCGGTTTTACCTTAGTCCATTCGCAAAAGGACTATTGGGCTCCAGGGTTTGATTTATTCGAACTGGAAATGGCGATTTAAAATCACCTCACCAAATCAATAAATCCCTTAAAAGTTTCTGGATTCCCGCGGATGAAGTTTTTCGCTTTGATTACATAGGCGTATGAATCTGGATTTTGGATTTCCCCTTTATACGTTCCATCCCATCCCTCATTCTGGTCGGTCGTTTCAAAAATGAGTTCGCCCCATCTATTGTATATCTGGAATGAGATCAATTCTTCTATACCCCATCCTTCGACAAAAACTACATCATTCACACCGTCACCATTTGGACTAAATGCATCTGGTACCACAACAGAAGCCACTTCTCGAATTTTGAAAGTAAAGAATGAATTCTCCGTGAAACAACCGAGCGTGTCGGTAATCGAAAGAGTATATGTTCTGTCTTCAAGAGGTCTAAAATCTGTTATGGGGCAAGTTGCACACTCCAACTCAAAATCTGGAGTCCAAAGGTAGGTATATGCCATACCAAGATTTAAGCCTGTTGTAGCTGTATCTCCGATGATGAGCGTTGTATCAACCGATATGGAAGGTGGTGGTTGGTAAACTAAAACAAAAGAACTCACCGAAGCTGAGCAGTCATTGTCGTCAGTGGCTGTTACTATGTAAGTAACTGATGATTCAGGTGAAGCTTGCACAATTCCTGAATTGGGATCATCTAATCCCTCTGTTGGAGTCCACGAATAGCTGGTTCCACCACTGGCTATAAGCTCTATTGTTTCACCACGACAGATGGTGCCTTGATTTACCGTTGGTTCAGGTAGTGGGAATATCTCCATGCTCTTCGCTATGGTGTCGGCACAGCCCAACTCACTATTCACGATTAGCTCAATGACGTACTCACCAGGATTCAAATTGGTATTGAAGTCTTGAGTATTTGAGGATGCTACGCCGTCGACCGACCAGAAGAATTGAGTGGCATTGGGGGTGGAGGTGCTGGTAAATATGTCTTCTGTTCCAAAGCAATGTATTGAATCAAGCACACTCGTTTCGTTATTCCTGTCAAAGTCGGCGGTAACGGGCTCGACCAGAACAAAGTCTTCATAACCAAATTTGCAAGCACTTGCCGTATCTGTTTCATTGTAAACGATGACATTAAGAAAAAGCGTGTCGGGGATAAATTCAGGATCATATGAATATCCAACTTGCATCTCTTCCGTCAAAGCAACTACACCATCTGTAAAATCATAAAGGGCTATGGCTACGTCAGCTGTATCAAGCAATTCTAGTTCGACGGAACCTCCAGGACAAATAGCATCTGGACTTGCAATAAAAGTA
>JAKVAV010000067.1 GCA_022448105.1 Flavobacteriales bacterium
AATTGAAGGGTGGTCTTTTTATTACTACCAATGACATACGGATAATCTGTGATTGCTCATTGCGGAAGGCCCAATTAGAATTGAAGACACTATCAGATATTCTTCAGATCAAAAGAAACAAGATTACAGTACGGGCATATTGTAAATATTGGGATTTAAACTATCAAGATGTGATTGACCATATTAACCAGTATCGCTAGAATTCAGGCGCAAAAAACGAAAAAGACGTATCAATGCGAAATTACCAGTTCAGAAGCGAAAAAAACTAAATGAGATCGATAGAACCGTCGGAACTTTGATGTAAGCAAACGACGAAAAGAGATGTAAAACACTAAACAAATTATAGAGATGGAACGAGGAGAAGGAATAAACGGAGAAGATCTTTTAATCACCCCAAAGGATATTCATTTAATCACAGGGTTGACAATCGAAAGCGCGGAGAGAGAACACGCATACATTCGAAAGTCAATCGGATCAGGTTCAGATGATTTATTGATAAGCCAGTATTGTAAATACAGCGATCTGGATCGCGCAGAGATCATTTCATTTCTCTATCCCCATAGAGAGAATAACTTAAGATTCATCCCCAACAAATAAGCATGAACATGGAAACACTTTTGGTAATCAACAGTCTTTTAATGCTGACTACGCTCTACTTCATCAAAGACGTCCATAAGGACTTCAAAGAGATGGGTAAAACGGTACAAAGCTTAAAAGAAAAGTTAGCTGAGATGTCGGCAAAATTTCAAGCTCAGATCCAATCGATCAAGGAGCGATTAGGATTTGAAAAAGAAGCGAAGAAATGAAAATTCTCAAATACATAGTAGGTGCAGGTATTGTATTTATGGGGGGAAGATACCTGTACCAGCTTCACCGAGCAGGCAAGAAAGTGGTTGTTTCAGTCGGTGGTAGAGTGGATAAAGTTGCCCTTGAGGGGGTCGTGGTTGTAATGAATTACAACATCAAGAATCCCACGAACAGCAGTATTGAGATGTCAACACCATTAATTTCGTTGGCATACGATGGCACAGTACTAGCAAGCAGCTCAATGGCACTTGTTGAAGTTCCTGAAGATGCGAGAAGCAAGAATGGTAGAATATTAATTCGACCATTCAAAGAAACAGGAACAATCACGACGAGCATACTTTTACCTACTCTATCACTTTTGGGCGCAGGAGCCAAACTGCTAACCCGTCTGAAAGACCGCCTTCTTCCTGATTCGGAGGAGACCCCAATAGAATTTGAAGTGGTGACGACTTCGACTGTTTTTACCAAAGTTGGAAGTTTCCCCTATGACGAGACTATAAAAATGGAAGTATGAGACCAGAGGTAAGTGATATCGTCAAAACTGGGAAAAGAACCATTGAAACTGGAGAAAATTACAATCGGTTCTTCGGAACCGCTAAAGGCGAGAATATCAGGGTCAAAAAAGAAGCAACACTAGCCGATACGATCAAGTGGATCAGGTTAGTCATTGCTAAGACTCTGGACCAAACAAAAGAACTCGCCAATTACCTGCAAGGAGAGCGTGTGACAACAACTTGCAAACGAATATGGAGCTTCTGCTTTAATCATTGTCAGTACGCGAGAGACGAAGAAAGAAAAGAGCAGATTCGAACCCCAAATAGAGCTTGGATGGATAGGCATGATCATATCGGAATAGACTGTGATTGTTTTACGGTAACGATTTGTTCTATCCTCCAAAATTTGAAAATCCCCTATGTGATGCGAATCACAAAATACGAGGCAGATGAGTTTGAGCATATCTATCCCGTAGCATTCACCCCCGAAGGAGAAGAGATAATAATTGATTGTGTAGTTCACCAGTTTAACTACGAAGTGCCTTACACAGCAAAAAAAGATATACCAATGGATTTAGAAATATTAAACGGGGCGCCAGCGCCATTTGCTAACGATTTGACTCAGGATGATGAGATCAGGGTTGGACAACAACGCTTCAATGAGTTTGGGGATAAGGTGAGTTTTGAACACGACCTACCCATAGATGCAGCTGATCTATTCTTAGACAATGAGATGGAATTAGAAGGCTTGGAAGGAAGAGCAGAAAGACAAGCTAAAAGAGATGCAAGAAAAGCAAAAAGAAATCGCCCGAAAGAAGTTAAAAAAGCCGAACGAAAAGAGAAACGTCAAGCAGTGGTCTCAAAGATCAAGCAAGGCATTCATTCGGTAAATAAAGTGAATCCAGCAGCTTTACTTTTAAGAGCTGGTATTCTGGCATCCATGAAATTGAATCTATTCAAAGTAGCCAGTCATTTAAGATTTGCTTACTGGTCAACTGATCAAGCTAGGGCCAATGAAATGGATTTAGGAAAGTTCAATGAACTAAAGCGTATTCGCGAGAAACTAGAGCAGATTTATTTTAGAGCTGGAGGCAAACCAGGGAAACTAAAAGAAGCCATTCTAACCGGGAAAGGAAATCGAAATAAGATGGTTTCATTAAATGGTCTAGGGAGCCTAGTACAAATGCCCTCAGACGAAGATGATTTAAAAATGATTCTAGGTGATGATATATTCTATTCTGAGCTTAATGGAATTGAATCCATCAATGGATTGGGTTCGCTGGGAGCTGTAGCCACAGGAGCAGCAATTACAGCAGCAAGTGGAGCAATGGGAGTAATTGCAGGACTCATCAAAAAACTAGGAGGTCTCTTTAAGAAAGGTTCTAAGTCAGCACAGAAGTTTGAGATTCAAAACAATACCGATAACGAAGAAGAAAAGACCAGAAGATTTAGTGTCAAGAACATTGTCAATAAGATCAGAACGAAAGTTCAAGAGAGAAGAGCGCGAAAAGCCGGAGAATCGGCTGGAACGGATTTGACGACAACCGGAGGCGAAGTGATACCCGAAGATGAGTTTATCATGGAAGATCCATTTGTTGACTCAATGAGCCGATCGCAGGATATTGATGCAGATTTTGATGAAACTGCAACAGCCAAAAGAACTTTTGGTGAATGGTTAAGCGATAATAAAGTAGCCGTTGGAATTGGAACGGGAGTTTTGGTTGGAGGAACGATACTTACAGTCTATTTAATCAAAAAGAATAAGAAAGCTAAAGCACTAAATGGTGCTCCAAAAGCAAAGACCAAAAAGAAGAAATCCATAAAAACTAAATCCAGCAAAACCTTTGTTCCTAGGAGCCGAGGAAGAAGGCAAGGAGCAATTAAAATTCAGCCGATACTTTAATTCATGATCGGAGATTAAAAGGAGAAAGAGATATGAAAGAGAAGGATAAAAAAGAGAAGAAATTACCGATAAAAAAGCGGCTGATTGATACCGCAAAAAAAACCGGGATTGGAACATTAGGAGTTGTTGGTGGAACAGGAGTAGCAGCAGGATTTGGTAAATGGTCACCGTTCTTAGGATTTGTAATGATGGGGGCAGGTTATTTTCTGGGAGGAAAATGGAACATCCTAACCATTGCAGGAGCAGCAACAATTGGGTATGGTGTAGCCAAGTCTGAAGAGAACCGCTACTCAGCAGGAGTCGGTGAACGATTCACTGGATTAAAGGATGATTGGTTGGATTCGTTCAATTTCAAAAAGTTGATGAATAAGTCGGAGATTGACACCGATGAAATTATTTCAGGAATTGGAGCAATTGATATAAGCCAATTGGATGATATCGAAGAGAAGGTGAAGGAATCAGCCATTAAGCACCAAATGCGTGAAATGGATAAGATGCCTGATCAAATCGAAATGATGGATGAGGAAGACACTGAAGAAGTTGATTTCTCTATTATCCAAGGAGAAGAAGAAATAGACTTCAACACCTTCTGAGGTCTGAGACCTCTTTACTGGAAGCTAAGCTTCATTTACTAGTCGATATGACTTAAAACAAAGAAGAAAAGAGCTAAAGAAGAGAGCTTGAAGGTCAGGCTCCATAACAATTCGCTTGCCTAAAATGAAGGAGAAGGGAAGCATAAAACAGATTAGATATGATAGATGAAATCATGGACAGCGAGTACAATAACGTGGGAGAGTTATTTGGATTTGGCGAGTTAGAAAAAGCGACGCGTCATTTAAATCCGATGCAAAAAGTAAAAGCCATCTCCCGAATGTCAAGGCAAATTAAAGGGTCGCGAAGATCCAGAGGTGAAATGGAGAAGTTCTTCAAGCAATTACCAAAGCATGTAAAGCAAGAATTGGTAAAAGGAAGCTTGAGATTAGCAGACTGGACAATTTATTCAGTAAAGCCAATTACTTCGAAAACGATTAAGATGTTCGAGCCTCAGGACGATAAAGAAGTTGGCGTTAGAAATATCTCGAATGCAAAGCTTCCGAAGAACACAGTTTTCCTAGTTAGTGGAATCATTTTACTAACGGGAGCATCAACAGCTCCACAAGATCCAGAGGCGAACAAAGCAATCAACTTCAGAACGCTTTCAACCGTACCAGCCATTGCAAATGGTGAGTTCAGTTTGAAAGCCAATAAGAAGCAGATTGTGCCAGAGAATCAATCGAACAGAAGATTCATTACGGACAATGACCATACAGTTCAGTGGGGTTATTACAAATTGGATAATCCAAGATTGATCAAAGATGAAGAAGTGTTAGAGTTCACAGTTGAATTAGGAACTCAGTTTGGGATTCCAGCAGAACAATACCTCTATGTTGGGTTGGATGGTACAGCCACCACTCCATAAAAAATGGGGTGAGCGTTTTCACGTATCTCACCCCATTGCGATGCTTATTGTAATTAACACCATGAAGAAGGTTCAAAGGTAAGTATTGAAGGGGCGGGATCATGTTAACGAAGGTTAAAAAGGACGAGCGGTTTTTGAGTTTAGGGTTTCCCGCTCGTCCTTCCCAAAACCAAACCCCAAACAGAATGGTCAAAAGTAAAAAGAATGAGCTATAAACATAACATACTGAAGGAAAGATTTGATCTTGAAGTTTCTACTGCTAATTCAACCATCAAAGGTGAATGGGAGCTGGATAAGAATGCAAATATTCTTTTTGGTGTAGCTGTGACCTCAGATAATGAAGAGTTGATCTATTACCGAGGAACACAAAAGATGCAGGTCAATGACCAGGAACTGTTTCCTGAAGAGTTTGAAACCAAGCTTTTAATGTCTGGCTTATCCGTAGCACCAAATCAGCGAATGGTCAAAGTTGGAAACGTAGAAACCGGGAATAATAGAGTAGAAGTTTGGTACAAAGATCAGGACCATCCGAAAACTAGATTTGTTCCATATCGAATTACGTTCTATTTCTTTTCTAAGGTCAAATAGTAAATCTTGATTATCAAGTGGGGCGGATATTAGTACATAAGGAAGAGATTAGGAAGGAAGGCGCAAAGCTTCAGTTTCAGATCAAATTGCCGAGAACCGATAAAAAGGTAACGGGTCTTTTGATCACAGCAACGGAAAAAGCACTGACAAATGGCGGAGATCCAAATAACTCAAAATACGCTGGATGGATCAGGTTAAGAATTCCAGAAAAGCGAGATGTGTTTTATGCTGAACTGGTAAAATTCTCCAATCCTATTGAGGAACTATTGAGTAGAATGAGTCGATTGGAATTTGGACTTTCAGAGAACAACGAATGGTGGTTTGGTGGAACGAAAAGAGAGTTTTTCAAAGTTGATGTTTCCATCGAAGACACCATAATAGAAGGCTACTACGAAGACCACTCATGGAATGAGAATCTACTATACGATTTGAAAATTTATATAAGAACTAAATAAAAATAAGTGTCGATTATCGACCAAGCTGGCTTGTGGAAGAAGGGACGGGTATAACGATTGCGAAAAGTAAAATGAAGGAGCTAGGACTAGCCGAAGAAGACTATATCATCAGGTATAGACACTTCAGACTAGACCCAGAAGAAAAGCGAGAGATTAAGGGAGATAACCATTATTACTTCTTCATTTATCCCTATTACAATATCCGAGTGGAGAGCAAAACTGGGTTGTACGATATGGACGATGATGGAGTAAATGAAATGCAACACTACCATACAGGATTGATAAAGCTGGAGAACCAATCAAAGAACCGAATGGATGCCAAATTTATCCAGATTGTACCCTTGGAGATGAGGAGAAAAACTTTAGAGAATGATGAATGAAATTGAGGAGAGAGCAGAAAGTCAAGGACAGGCATTTAATGTAGAAGTCAAGCCAAATGGAACAGAAGTCTTTACCGAGCCATATAGTGAGAGAGCGGTAAGAAGACTCAAAAAACTGGTCTTGAACTTCTATTATCAGGGAAGCAAAAAGTACTATTCAATTCATGTAGATGGAGAGAAAGTAGTTGACCGGACAAGTGACGGAAGAAAGTTTAATAGGTACTTACAATTTGTAGAAAAGGAAACCAGAGTTATCGAAGTAAGATTGTACATGGGAGAATCCTTTAACTGCAATCGGTATTTATTCATCATCAACAAAGATGAAGTTTCAGTAGAGAAGGAAGATATGGAAGAGCGAATCAAACAAGCGTTGGAAGCACAAGAAAAAGAAAACGAATTACTCTATTTAAGAGCGGCACTAGAGAAGAAAGAGCGAAAACTCAAAAAGCTTAAGAAGCAAGTCGGCGAAAAAGATGAAGGTATCTCTTTGGGAGCAGTAAAGGAGTTCTTGATTGAAGGAAAAGGACTAGTAGATGCTTTCAGAGGAAATGGAAGTTCAACCCAATTAGGAGATGCGCCACCAGTTCAAGAAACAGAAGTGACGATTGAGGCGGAAGAAGAGCCAAGTGAAGAGGAGAAAATATTTACTGAGCTGTATCAGCATGTTGGTAAGAAAGGGATTAAAAAGGCCTTGAATATCATGGCGATTTTATCCCAAAATCCAGACCTAGAAGATATCGTAGTTCAAGCATTAAAAAAGAAAGAGGAGGAAGAAAATGGAGAAGCATAAGTTCACAATCGCTATTGGCGGAGAGAAAAAAGAAGCCACCGAAAAGGCAAACGCTGTGGCAACACTAGCCAGCTATTTAGATGCAAAAACGCTAAGGGCATTGGCTCATGTAGTCAAAACAGATCCGAAAAAAGTAGCTATAGCCAAATCCTTCCTAGGAGGCCTATGATAGGCCTTTTTACTGGGGCGGTTAGACGAGGATAAATTTAGGATTACGCTGAAGCTGAGATTGAGCAAGAGAAGAGAGAGATGAGGGAAGAAGCTGGAAATACAAAGGAGGACAGAACCACAGTATTGGTTGCCAATGCGCAGAAGCAGAACTGGTGGAACAGTCTGACACCAGAACAGCGAAAGTTGATTTCGAATATTGCTATCTGGACCGGGATTTCATTGGCAGCGGCTATTACCATTTTCTTCGGAGTTCGATTTGTTAAAAAGCGAATTGCCAACCATGAAAAAGGAAAAACCTTTGGTGATGATAAGTGGGCAACCTGGGCAGATCAGATTCACAATGCCATTAAGAACGATGGAGTCTGGTTCGGAACCGATGAAAAAGCATTAAGAAAAGCCTTAATTGCTATCCCTTCAAAGCAGGATTATGAGAAAGTAGAGAAATCCTACCGAAAGCAGTTTAATGCGAATATGAGCGAAGCCATTCGAAAGGATTTGAGCACTACAGAATACGATGAAATGTTGGTAATTATCAATTCCAAACCCCTCAAAGCAAAAGACGCTGGCGTCCCGATTTATGATCCTATTGGATGGGCAAAAAGACTTAATGCAGCCTTTAATTATCAGACATGGGGATTCCTATGGGGCACGGACATAGAAGCCATTCGAGCAGTAGTGTTGGAAATGCCTTCACGACAAGCCTATTTGGATACAGAAGAAGCCTATCAAGCAGAATATGGAGTTTCCTTGTGGACAGATATTAAGGGCGACTTAAGCCCTGCCGAGATACTAGAATTTGCCGAGTTGATAGAGCAAAAGCCATATAAATAAAAGATTGAAAAGAAGAGAGATGGAACAGGAGAAGAAAAGTAAACGAGGGAAATTCATTCTGATTGGTGTGGGCGTTTTGGCCATAGCCGGATTAGGATTTTACCTCTTTAATCGAAGACAGAACCAACAGAGCGAGAATCTACCGGAGGACTTTATGTTGCCCTCACCACCAAGTGAGCCCGTGACATCAACAAGCTCTGGAAGAACAAGCTCAACAAGTTCAAGTGATTTCCCGCTGAGCAAAGGGAGTCGAGGTCATTTAGTAAAGAACATTCAAAGAGCCTTGATTGCACGATTTGGAGAATCCATTTTACCAAAATACGGAGCGGATGGCCATTGGGGACAGGAAATGGAATCGGCACTGAAGAAGAAAGGATTACCAACGCGAATAACCAGAGATTTATTCAACCGTGTATTGGCAAGCGGAACCGCCAGTCAACTAACCGGTTTATCTGAAGATCAACTAAAAACAATAAAACACACGCGTGTGTGGAATGAGGAGGGGAAATCAATTACTGTTCCGGCCCATACCATTATCGGAGAATTTGTGGATGCTCAAAATGAAGTGACCCAGTTCAGAACCCTGGACAATAAATTATTATTCATCAAGACAAACGCCATTAGTTATGTTTAAACCAACGATCAGACAAGTACAAGCGGTATTATCCGCTAAGAACTATAAATTCTTCGATGAAGGAGAAAAGCCATATAACCTGAATATCATCGGAATCAGATCAACCAGCAAGTTGATGGACTTTTTCAATGAAACGTTGGTGGTGATTTATCGCGATGAATTGAAAGAAATGCATATCGATTATTTTCACTACACCACAAAGCCGGGATTACATTATTTGAAGAATCCATTGCACCCGAATGGATGCGCAGTGCTGAAAGAAGGGCAACATTTAGGTTCCATGATAAAGCGAAAACATAGAGGAAAATATTATGCCCTATGTCAAGCCAAATCGATGCCCTATTACCGAGATAACGATCGCGATGAAGAGCTAGAGTTCACGGGCAAAGTATATACTGGGAAAATCGGATTGAATATCCATAGAGAATCACCAACGAAGATTGATTTAAAGGTGGGCAGAAATAGCGCCGGTTGCGGGGTGATTCAAGCGAGATTTGATTATTTCATGTGGCTTATTGATATGGGGATTAAGTATTGGAAAAACCAATTCACTTACACCCTCATCAACGAAGGAGACATCATGTCTCATTTGCTAGGCGATTAGACTTGAATTAGGAAAGAAGTCAGAACCAATGAGTCTAAAGAGCCTAATTGGAATAGCAAGGAAAAAGAGATATGAGATCTATAAAGCACCATTTAAGCTGAACATTTGGGGAGTGCGATCCAAGAATGTGAAGCCGAACAAGTTTGATGATCAACTGCATATTTTTTTCAAAGGAAATGGAGGGATGTTGAGAAAGTGGTTCCATTACATTTTTCCAATTACTACTGATCCTGGTACCTATTGGTTAAAGAATCCTATGAACGCCCAAGGCACAGCAATGCTAGCTGAGGGACAGTATAAGAACACTTATCGAATAGACCTGCACAGGGGAAAGTATTATGCCCTTTGTCAGAGACTAGGAAAAGTAAAAGTGTTGAGAGATTACAACCGGGATGCAGTCTTGGACTTTCAAAACGGCATACCCGAATGGGGAAAGTTTGGAATAAACATCCATCGGGCGAGAAGAACAGGAACCACTTATGAAGTGGACAATCATTCGGCAGGATGTCAAGTATTTCAGAAAGCCGAAGATTTTGATTCCTTCATGAGACTTTGTGAAATGCATGCCGAGTGGAATGAAAACAAATTTACCTATACCCTCATCGATCAAAGGATGGCATTCAGGTCGAAACTAAGAAGGGCTTTGATGCTAACTGGAGGATTAGGAGTGTTAGGTTCGGGATTGTGGTATTGGAATGAAAAGACAGGGATTTTAAACCCAATTTAAAACGAAGAGAATGACTAAGGAGAGAGAGATAATTGAATTGGATGGAGAGCATAAAGCTTGTAAAAACTGCGGACAGTTTTTCGTGACCAAGGTTTGGAATAAGATCTATTGTAAAAGAAGTTGTGGGTATGAATACCGCAAGAAGAAAAGAAAGAAAGCAGAGAGAAGAGAA
Organism: Flavobacteriales bacterium; assembly: GCA_022448105.1. GTDB lineage: Bacteria > Bacteroidota > Bacteroidia > Flavobacteriales_D > Cryomorphaceae > JAKVAV01. The sequence continues at coordinate 10,016 of JAKVAV010000067.1, forward strand.
AATCGATGGAATAAGATTGACTATCCTCGTCTGACCTTTATATTATCCTTTTTAGGGTTCGTAGGAGCAATTGGATTTTATCTAGGAGTACTCAAAGAGCTGTACAGTCCTGCAAGTGATAAGCAGAAGATAGAACTTCTTCAAACAGAAAACGCAAAGCTTCAGGATACGATTTATTACCTATCGAAGGAAAAGGAAGCCGATGAGTAAGGAGATCAACTATATCGACTTATTCTCAGGACTAGGAGCCTTTGCAAAAGGACTATTGGATGCAGGTTTTCAGTTCAAAAATCACTACTTCTCAGAAGTAGACAAATTCGCCATTGCCAATTACCGCTACAATTTTAAAACAGCCAATTATGTTGGGAAAATTCAAGAAATCGAACCCGAAAAAATACAAAGACCGGATATCCTTACCTTCGGATCACCCTGTCAAGATATTTCAAACGCTGGACTCAAAAAAGGACTTTTCGGACGTCGGAGTAAGCTCTTTTTTGATGCAATTGGAATTATTGACAGGTTGCGTCCCAAGATTTTTGTCTTTGAGAACGTCAAAGGATTACTCTTCAGTAACAAAGGAAAAGACTTTGAGATCGTATTGCGAGAAATTGCCAACCTTGGGTTATATGAGTGCCAATGGCAACTTATTAATACAGCCTGGTTTTTACCCCAGAATAGAGAGCGGTTATTCCTTGTCGGATCTCTTGCAGAAATCAGTGCCCCAAAGGTTTTTCCGTTACTTAAAGGATATAATGAGAATCAAACCAAAGAACCCTTAATAAAAGTAGTTGATCGGTATAGTACATATCGACAGGACATTATTTATTCCCCGAAAGGATATGCACCAACACTTATTGTTGGAAAGGGAACCCCAACCAGCTACATAAAAGTTGGGAGAAAAATCCGAAAACTAACACCAATTGAGCAGGAACGCCTGCAAGGTTTACCCGATGATTGGACAAAATTCGGAGTTTTTGAAGACGGAATTCAGGAGATTTCTATGACCCAGCGCCAAACAATGTTGGGCAATGCAATCACCAGTACAGTGATGAAATTAATTGGAGAAAGACTTTTGAGTGTTTTCACTCCAAAAATATCAAACGAAGAAGAAAAGAGAAAGCAATTATACAATGAGCTAAATGGCTTGAAATAGTGAAGAAGATGGAAAAGGTGAGAAAGGAAAATTATTTCAAATTGATCAAAGCGGGAATATTTCGAAAAGCGGACTTATCGGCCGTATTGGTCAAAGGTTGGGATTA
>JAKVAV010000068.1 GCA_022448105.1 Flavobacteriales bacterium
GATTCCTGTTTTCACAGGAATGGCCTTGCGCCTAACGAGGAGATTTAAAGCGATATTGACATTCTGGGCATTAGAGCATTTTTCCTTCTCGGAATTCGGAGCCAAAGGGATCACTCGACTGAAAGGAGAGTAATCCCCGAAGGTGAGAATTCTTCTCGCTTACTTAATAAAGGAGATTCCTGTTTTCACAGGAATGGCCTTGCGCCTAACGAGGAGATTTAAAGCGATATTGACATTCTGGGCATTAGAGCGTTTTTCCTTCTCGGAATTCGGAGCCAAAGGGATCACTCGACTGAAAGGAGAGTAATCCCCGAAGGTGAGAATTCTTCTCGCTTACTTAATAAAGGAGATTCCTGTTTTCACAGGAATGGCCTTGCGCCTAACGAGGAGATTTAAAGCGATATTGACATTCTGGGCATTAGAGCGTTTTTCCTTCTCGGAATTCGGAGCCAAAGGGATCACTCGACTGAAAGGAGAGTAATCCCTGCGCTTTAAAAAGGTTCGACGTAAATACAACAGTGGATTCCTGCTGAGTTAACCCCTGCGTAAACACGGGCTAGGAATAGCATATGGAACTTCCGAGGATACCTGAGGAAACACCACACAAGAATGGCAATGAATAAAAATGAGATGAATGAACTCACAATCCGCTCACCGATAACCGATCAACTTCAATCAAGGAAAGTGTATCGAGCTTACCTTTCTTAAATAGATCAGAAATAAACTCCAATGAATCTGGGCTTGGTCCTCTCAAATTGTAATAATCTTGGAAGACTAATCCATTCACCGATCTACGATCAAAAGCCTTTCTAAATCGAGTTCCTCCTTGATCCTCCAAATAACTGTAAGCCAAATAATCCATTGAATAATCTTCAACAGAAAACCAGTAAAGAAAGACATCGTCAAAATCCTCTCCACCACCCTCTTTAGTAAATGTGACTCTCACTTTATGGTAGCTTTCATCTTCTATCTCTTCTTTACCCAAATACTCCTTCTGAGCCGCAGGAGTATTTAGTAATCCAGGCAACAGGGCAAAATAAACAACAGAGTTTACTGAGGCAGATCTTGCAGTGCTGTCCTTTTTAGACAACTCAATAAGTTCTCCATTCAACTTTTGAATGAACCCCGCATTTGAAAGAATCCTCTCATGTAGGCCCAGGCCATCGCGGTAAGTGTTTGAGTAGGTATAGTTACCCTCTTGTCTTTTTGCTTTATACTCTTTTCCCCTGAAACCAAAGGATAAATCTACATTTTCGTAAAGTAATCCACCGTGGAAAGCAATCGAACTATCGACTACTGCTGCGCCACTGGGCGTTGAAACAAATTCCCGAGAATCTGTCGAACATGAAACAAAAAAGGCAGCTACTAAAGCTGCCTTAATGGTCTTTTTAAAAAAGATCACGATCGAGATATAGATGTTTCACTCGGGTGAGCTCTTCTTTATTGATTTGATTATCAGGATGTGCGAACAAATCCAAAAGATAAAGGAAATTATCCTTTGACTCGTTAAAACTGTCCTCGCCGTCCATATCGATTTCTTCTTCGATTTCTCCTTCCTCGTCTTCTTCAGCAAGAAGGTTTAAGTCAAAATAACCAAAGTGCTCTATGTATTCAGCAGTCATTCTAACTACACGGGTTACTAGCGGCTGATTGTGCTCTATAAACTGAGGCCTGAGAGCTAATAGCTTATCTACGACCTCGCTTTTTACAATACCGTTCTTCATGACGAATCCTCTCAGATCGTCAATATTCTCGAGCGTTTCTTTGCTTATGATGGCTTCTTCCATGAAAATTTCGATTTGGAGGTCAAAAATAATAGTTTCTTAGAGTTATCCAGCCGATCTAAGCTTGTTTATCGGTACAATTGTTCGAATCATCCCGAAAACGACCGTTGCCTTATTTTTTGATATCTCTTCAACAACTCCAGCCTCTTTGGTACCAGGCATTCTCACCTTATCACCAACATGAATGGGCTTGTCCATTAGCTTCTTACTCTCCTGACGGCTTTTTCTTCTGTTTTCCTTTTGCTTGCGAATGCGATCCTGCTTTTCTCGCATTCTTTCTGTCATGTCCTTTTCCTTTTTTCGCGCAGCTTCTTTCTCACTCATGAGTGTGAGCTTTCTGGTGATGTCTTTTCGCTTGCCCTTGTCATGCCAGTCCTTAAGAATTGAATCGTACTTTTTTCCCTGCTGAATTAGACGCATATTTTCGCTAAAATTCAGATTTTCTTGTTTCTCTCGATACTTTTCAGCTTCTAGACGAGATGCTTCGATTTCCTTTCTGATCTTTGACTTTTCGGTTTGAAGAATGTGAGTCTCTTTGTTGAGCTTATTTTTCTTGGTCTGCAGGGTAATGAGCAGCTTGTCTAAGTTAACTTTGCGGTCGTCAAGCTTCATTTTGGCACCGTCGATAACACCTTGGTCAAGCCCAATCTTTTGCGCCACTTCAAAAGTGTACGAACTTCCTGCCTGTCCGATGTCGAGCTTGTATTTGGGTAAGAGCGTATCCTCGTCAAATAGCATGCAGCCATTTAGCATCATCGGACTATTCTCAGCCAAAATCTTCAAGTTGGCGTAGTGAGTAGTAATTACTCCAAATGCTTTAGACTTCCCCATTTCTTCAAGTATTGTTTCGGCTATAGCCCCACCTAACTCTGGGTCAGACCCTGTACCAAATTCATCAATGAAGAAGAGTGTATTCTTATTGGCATGAAAAAGAAAGTGCTTCATTTTGACAAGCCTCGAGCTATACGTACTGAGCTCGTATGCAATACTTTGGTCATCACCAATGTCGACAAAGAACTGTTTAAATATACCCATTTGACTATGCTCCTCAGCGGGGATTAGCATTCCACACTGGAACATAATTTGAAGAAGTCCAAAAGTCTTTAATGAAACAGACTTTCCACCAGCATTGGGGCCACTGATTACGAGAATTCTCTTTTTGTAATCAAGCGAAAGATTCATGGGTATGGTAGTTTTACCATCAGCCCGGTTTTGTTCGAGCAATACGGGATGGTAGGCCTGAATCACATTAATTTCCTTCTTTCTAGAAATGAGGGGCTTATTAGCATCAATATGCATTGCATACCTCGCCTTTGCGAAGGTGAAATCTAAAAATCCGAGTGCATTCTCATAGGATTCCAAAATAGCCTTGTATGAGCGGAGGTTATGAGTGAGCTCCCTTAATATTCTATACTCTTCTCTCTTTTCCCATTGGCGAGATTCAGCTACGTCATTGTTAAGGTTGACAAGATTGGCGGGCTCTACAAAACTGGTATTCCCGCTTTCGGAATTGCCGTGAAGCGTACCATCAATTTTTCTTTTGTTTTCAGCGGTAACAGCTAAAACTCTGCGATCATTGTAGATACTTTCTTCGTAGTCGCGCAGCCAACCAAGCTTCTTGTACTTTCTCACAGCCGCCTCGAAAGCTTTATTTGCTTTATGTTTAGCTTCGGCAAGAGCTTTTCTTGCTCTACCGAGCTCCTTACTTGCCGAAGTTTTCACAAAACCGTTTGGTTCGAGTACTTCATCAATGAGTGAGATAAGTTCTTTACTGGTGTAGAGGCCTTCTACAATTCCTCTCAATCGCGGGTAGAGCTCTTTCTTCTCTCCTAGAAAACGAATTACTGTGGCCGCTACTTCGGCGACTTTTCTGAGCTTAATCACCTGCTGCCCGTCAAGAACCGCATTGTCTATACCCAACATGCCCAGCTCACGGCTAATGTTTGGGAAGGATATTTCCGGAAAATAAATTCCATTTTCGGCGATGGCTTTCGCCTCTGTCGTCTCTTCCAGCAGGCGTGTGATCGTATCAAATTGATCAACAGGGCGCAATTCTTCTGCGTAGCGCTTCGCACGATCGCTGTCGCAGCGCTTTTCAATTTGAGCAATTATTTTAGGAAACTCAAATCGCTGTAGGGTATTTTCTGGAAAGTATTTCAAAGCAACAGACCATTAACCATCACCGTTCATTCTTGTTTAGAGCAGTATTTGGAGGTAATCGCAAAAATACACCAACGAATGAGCTTAACGCAGTAATCAAAAAGAAGATCAACCCTAGAGCTACAGCTGATGTTCCGTCTATGGGCAGTTCGTTAGCCGCATATAAGAAGACAAGTTCTCTCAATCCCACTCCACCAAAACTGAGTGGCAACATAGCAGCAATACTTGAAACCAAGAACAGCACAAAATAAAGTTCAAAATTCTCCTCTACTCCAAAACTAAGGAGAATGAAGCCGGCACAGATCAGCTGTACAACTTGAACCCAAAAAGATAGATGCACAAGATGGAAAGAAGTCTTTTGGAACTTTTTAAATCCCAATTTAACTAGTGCGACCAAGCTTGGAATTGCTAAAACAAGCCCTGCTATCATTAAATAAAAAAAGAAGTTCTCAGGGAGCAGATCAATAATTTCGTGTGTAAAAACGGAAATCAATAGAGCCAAGAAAACTAGCAGAGCTGCACCACTAATTCTGTCGAGCAATACTGCAGCTAAGAGGTCCCTCCTTTTTACATCCTGAGATTTACCAAGGAGATAAACTTTATAACCGTCGCCACCTATTCCTCCTGGAAGAAATAAGTTGTAGAACATTCCAACATAATAGAGCTTTAAGTTGTATTTCCAAGATATCTTACTGCCAGCTGAGTGGAACAGTTTAAGGAGTCTAGCCGAACTAATCCACTTGGAGACATTGAATAACAATGCTGCCATCGTAAGGTATAATGGGTTACTAGTTTTGATCAAAGACCAAACATCTTGTAGCTCAATCTTCGAAAAAACGAGGTAGATGGCTACCGCTGAAAGGCAAAATTTTAGTAGAAATTTAAGCGCTGACTTCGCTTTGAGCTTTGCCAATGAATACTTCTTTAACGTTGTAAGTTTTCTTGTTTTGAGACTGATAATATATCCTGAGCATCAACTCGGCGATAATTCCGAAAACCAAAAACTGAATCCCAGCCAAAACAAAAGTAATACCTACTAACAATAACGGTCTTCCCCAAATATCTTCTCCAAATATTTTCAGCATCAGTAAATAAAGATTAATCAGCACGCCGGCACCAAGTGTGATGAGGCCGATGGGGCCAAATAAATGTATTGGTCTTCGGAAGTACTTTTGCAAGAAAATCATCAGGATTAAATCACTTAGCACTTTAAAGGTCCTGTTGAGTCCATACTTCGAAGTGCCGTGAATTCTTGGGTGATGTTTGACGTCCACTTGAGTGATTTTTGCACCTTGCAATTTGGCCAATACTGGAATAAAGCGATGAAGCTCTCCGTAAAGTTCCATGCCTTTTGCAATGTGAGATTTGTAAATCCTCAGCGTGCATCCATAATCTTGGATGTGTACATCTGTCAATGTCCTTATTATCCAGTTGGCAATTTTGCTGGGAACTTTTCTCAAAAACATTCCATCCTTCCTATTTTTCCTATTTCCAGCTACCACGTCCCAGTCCTCTGCCTCCAACTTTTCCAGCATCATTGGGATATCAGAAGGGTCGTTTTGCAAATCGCCATCGAGCGTAATGATGTAATCTCCTTGGGCATGATCAATCCCCGCTTGCATAGCGGTTGTTTGCCCATAATTTTTTTGAAATATGATCAACTTAACATGCTCATCGGCGAGTTCCTTAATAACACTTACCGTTCTATCAGTCGACCCATCATCAACAAGAAGTACTTCGTAAGAGTAATTTTGAAGAGAGCTGCGAATACTTTTAAGAAGAGGAGAAATATTGTCCTCTTCATTCATCAAGGTTATTACAAGAGAGAGTTTCATTCCGGCACGAAGGTAATTATTGCTGCAAGAATAAGTTGAACTTAATGCTGCTCTATTTGCCGTAATGCCTCTCAACAGTAGGCATATCACCACCAACATGCTTCGGTGACTTAATGATATATTTGCATCGTGACCAAAAGTTTAAGAAATATACTTCTTGTGATGGCCTGTGTGGCTATTGCCCTCGCAATAATATTCAATGAGTTTCTCGCATATTCAGCCATCTTCGTAGGCGCCATGATTGTATTTTACGGACTTTACAGCGCTTTTCTTAAAACCAAAGATGCGGAGATCGATTCCCTAAAAGAATCTTTGGAGCGTGAAGAAGAAGAGCTAGAAAAAGTTAAATATGAAAACGAAGAACTAAGATCGAGAAAGTTTAACCTGTCTTCGGTTAGACAAATTCTTGATGTGGGATTATTTGAAATAGATACCAACTTCACACGAACGTGGAACGAGGAGCTACTAACAGAAGAAGGAAAAACCGTTCAATTCATTGGAGCTCTCAAGGTCGATATCGTTGCCAAATACGGCGTAGACCTACAGGAATTAAGAATTAAACAAACCTCAAATGGAATAGAGCTAGCCAATCTCAATCTAAAATCTCTTTCCTTCTCTGACCTCAATTACAATTGGATTATTGCTGAGGTTCTAGAACATAAGAAACCATATATAGGAAGCTCTCATCGAAGAACGAATACTGTTCTCGATTTAGAAGCGAATAAGATCAAAGAACGTCTTCAACAAAAGACTCATGAGGAAGTAAAAAATGGTCCTGAAGAAATGACTGCACTCACTGAGGTCCTGAAAAACCAAATGCTTCATTCTGTAGCTGCCGTTCTTGGCTACGAAGACCATCAAGTTAAACTGGTCGATGCTTTGGATTCTAATTTTAAAAAATTGGATCAACTGCCTTAACTGCGTGCCGCAAAAAGAGTACTTAAAGCCTTTTCTAACAATTTACTTGGAATAAGTTTTTTCGTTATGGAAATTCAAGGATCGTCAGTTTTGAAGAGAATAAACCTCGAATCTTGTTTCAGAATAAATATTTATATCTCCATCATAATCAATACTTTGAATCCCAGTTAGCTGAAATTCTTACGATCGAAATAGAATCATTTTTGATGTTAAATCTCCAGAACGAGTCTGTAGCAATCCAAAGAGCTTAAAAAGGCTTGAAAACTTCTGAAACAATACCTCCGTGTTCATGTTTTGCCTAAGTAAGTTTACACAAACTAAAATCTAATTTTTATGAAAATTAAATCTACATTAATTGCTCTGCTCGCCTGTGGTCTTTTCACTGCAGGTACTGCTCAGCAGAGCAAAACCGTCGATCAAGACTATGATCGATATGAAATACTTTACAATACTGGTAAGGAGAAGCCTAGCCTAGGAGAAGCAAAGGCGATTGACGCAGTCTTCACGACTAATAGTACCTACACTCCTGGCGCAACAGTAGACCTCGAGTTCACGCTCAACCTCGCCAATACTGATTTTGAGTACGGTGATGAAGTGACAATGACTTTCCCTGCTGGATTTACTATTAATAGTGTTTCGAATGACACGGAATTCGGTCCTTCATTTGATAACCCAGCTCCAGGATCTGGTGATCCAGAACCTTTCAACGGAATCGTTGGACAAACGGTTTCTTGGGGTGATGATGACAATAATTATGGAGGTATTACTCCTGGTAATGATTATACTTTCTCAGTGAATGTTACTGTAGATGGTGGAACAACGGGAGACCAGTCAGTTGATTATACTGTAAGTGGAGACGGTTTTGGTCCCAACCCAGCTGGTGACGCTGGTACAATAACCATTGGAGACGCGTCGAGCATTGGTTTACCTCTTGATTTTGAGCTAGATCCTTCATTCTATTCTCTGCTGGGATTTGGTGGTGCACAGAACACGTCGATTATTACTAATCCCGATCCTTCGGGGGTCAATACCAGTGACCAAGTTTGGCAACAAACCCAAGATGCCACAAATACTGCAGAGCTTTTTGCCGGTGCTTTTGTTACTCTAAGCGAACCTGCAGATTTTTCAGTAGGAAGCACTGTTACTATGGATGTTTGGTCACCTCAAGCAGTAACAGAAGTTACCCTTAGATTCGAAGTTGCTAATAACGACCCTGCTTCCGATGGGATGCAAAGAACTGTTAACACTACCGAACAAAATTCTTGGGAAACCTTGTCTTTTGACTTTAGTGGAGACCCAAACCTCGGTAACGAATTTGTGCGAGTAGTAGTATTCTTCAACTTAGATCTTCAGAATACTGACGACACATTCTATGCTGACAATATCGAAATAGTACCTTTCCCGACTGTATTCGGAATCGTAGAAGCTAGTGATGATCACAATACCCTCGAAGCTGCTCTTAACGCTTCTGGTCTAAATGCTGTAGCTGACGACCCTGCAGCTGATCTAACACTTTTTGCACCAACGGATGCAGCTTTTGCTGAAATCCAAGCTGTAGTTGATGAGCTATTATTGGATCCTACAGGGGCTCTTACAAATGTTCTTCTTTACCACGTCGTCGCTGGAACTGCGCTTAGTGATAATTTGTCTGACGGCCAAATGGTACTTACTCTACAAGGTGAGACTGTAATGGTTACAATTGACGGAAGTACAGTGAATATAAACGGTGCGGAAGTAACCATAGCCGATATTCCCGCGATTAATGGAGTTGTTCACGTGATAGATGCGGTATTAGTGCCAACTACATGTACCGTATTTTCTGGTGGACCTTACGGAGATTTCACAACTGCCTTTGGAGGTGTTCCAGTGGAAGACGGTGGAGTTTGTCCTTTCAATAGCATTAACGCTTTCCAAAACTGGGCTAGTGAAGCATACACTGCAGTTGGAGCTACCGCTGGTACAACATACGAATTTGGTATGAGCGGCGGAGCCGTTGGGACTTGGGATCAATCTCACGTGATTACTGATGCCGTAACTGGTGAAGTTATTGCTTCTGCAGATGGTACATCCATCCAATGGACTGCCCCAGCTGACGGTGATTA
>JAKVAV010000069.1 GCA_022448105.1 Flavobacteriales bacterium
AATGGAACCTATACCGTGGAGGTTATCAATGATGAGGGCTGTTCTTCCTTTTCGCAGGCGTTTGAGTTGAATACGCTCGATATTTTAGAGCTGTCCGAGTCGTCATTCAAAGTTTATCCCAATCCTAGCTGTGGTGATTTGATTCTCGAGACCCAGCAGAAAATTGATCTGATAGAGATTTACAGTTTGGATGGGAAGCGGGTCAGAGAATTCAATTCTCCGGCTGCGTCTATTCAGTTAAATGGATTGGCAGAAGGAGTTTACACTATCATAATTCTTAAAGGTGAGAAAGTGGAGACGTTAAAATTGAGCGTTATTGGTCGATAGGAGGTTCGTCAATTCCAGCTTTCTTTATCTCCAACTCTAAATATAACTGGTTTCTTATCAAATTGGACCGGTACTTTAGTGATTTTCTCGTTAGTAATTTTCTCCCTTAAGGTACCTGAGCCTTGTAATAGTTCTTCGCTATTTGCCAGATTAGTAAAGCAGAAAATCCCCTTTCTGATGTCCTTACCGAAGAGTATCCCAGCATGACTTTTCTATGCAAAAATCTGAACAAGCTGTACTTCAATATTGTATTAGTCGCATTAAGTTAGAACCTGAAAATTTCTCCATTTGCGATGCTCAGAAATACACCCGTCTTATTATCATCGATTATCATTGGTATTATTTTGTTCCAATCTGCCTTGATCGCCCCTGCGATCAATTATCTAGTAAACCCTAAGGAGGCGGCTCTTTTTTTACGATTTGTTTGGCCTAAATTCTTTATGATTATTGCCTTATTATCAGCGACTTCTATCCTTAGTCTTGTCATTCAAAAAGTCAATTTAACTCTACCCAAAATTCTATCCATTTCAAGCGTTGTGCTAATGTTTTTCTGTTACTTTTTAACACCCTTCATTAATGATGCTAGGGACACAGGTAACGATCAGTTGTGGTCTGTTTTGCACATGACTACCGTGGGTGCAACTGTAATCGTGTTGGTCTTGAATTTTTTGATTATCCGCTCTTGGAAACACTTTTAGTGTGTGATGTGAATCAATAAGTTTCCGGATTCTAATGTTTCTAGCTATTTCGCTGCACTCAGCATGTTTTCTTAGGATCATATCCATTTGAACCTGATCTAGCATGTTGTGCATTTGATAAAGGTGAAATCAACAATGTAACTGTGATTGTGAATATGTATCTCGTTTTCATTCGTTCATTTTGGTTAAAAACAACAAGCAAATGTCATCAACCTAGTGATGCTATTTTCTGATATTCCTGGATAATAGGTGCTTCATCGTTGTTATCAACCTATGGGTAGAAGTTGTCCCATATACAGGTTGAATTCCCAGAACCCACTCACACCATCCAACAATTTTGATTTGCCTGGTTTTGGTTACAGATAGATATAAGATATTGGAGGTAAGCGGAATAAATGTGTTGGCGAGAAAGGAAAATTCTTCGCTGAGTTTTCTGAGCATCTAATTCAATCTAGAACCTAGTTTCCTTTCTAACGAGTCAGTGTAAAAGGCTGCATCCTCCTTCTGTTTTAAAATCAAAAGCACATGAAGCTCTTTAGTCTATTTGCTTCATTTTATTCAAGCTGTTTTTCATGATAATTAACGAATTCGTTCATCCAACAATCATATAACAGGTAGCGGCAAATAGGATTAAACTGACAAAATGGATATTGGCACTTACTGGGAAAGCGAATGTCTCTTCGATGCCTGTAATTTTACAGGCATAAATTTTTTTTAAATCTTGGATTAGTGGACATTTCCGGCATTACTCTGTGGCTTCTATATCTAACCATAGAGTCGGTAGTCCATTCTCTTACGTTTTGAATTCCCCATACCTCAGGAACATCCACGAGTTATGTTCCATTGAGTATGGCCCCAAAAATCTTTGATGATCAGCAAACGCCTCTTCCAAGGAACTATATGTTTGGCCATTTATCGTTTTTGGAACATCATTCGTTTTAATCCCATCCACCATGAGGATGGGTTTGCCATCATCTTCTTTTATAAATGAGCGCATCTGCTGGCACTCGCTATCCAAATAATCACGGTGCAAGATTTTAGTGTGTTTTTCTATTCCCTCAGGGTCTAATGGTTGGGTGAACAGTCCGTTCCATGTGAGAAGTATATCACCCCAAAACAAGACCAAACCATTATTAGCTTTTTTATAGTTAGTTCTGTTTAATTAAAGTCTTCAGCGTTTACCTTCCTCTTTTTAGACTGTACTCTGGCGGTTTAACTTGGACTCATAAGGTCAAAACATGTGTTGATGGAAATCGCGAACTCGTCGCTTTCGCGGAAGCTGTAGAAAAGTTTTTAGTTCTTGCCTGGCTCTAAAGTCTCGATTACGCTTTTGTCCGGCTTTTAATCAACGATATAAATGCTACGGAGTAGAAAGCAAAGAAGAACCAATCATTTGCTCCATAAATGGTGTAGAAGATCCCAGCCATGGTATCTTGATTGTATACCGTTGAGAGGTCATTGGTCATCAACCAATTCGTCCAGACGTATCCGTAGATGAGCTTTTCAATGGCGAATGCTCCAATCACCCATTTGAGTTGGTTCCATTTGGGTGCGGTGGCCAGAAAAACTAGGCCCCAAACACAGATCATGACCAAACCAAAATTGGACATTACCACTGGATCTGATTTATTGATGGCAGGATTCGAAAAAAATCTGGAAAAGATCAAAACTCCACCGATGTTCATAATTCCCGATAGGTACATCAGTCTTGTCACAATTGTGTTATTCAATTTCATTTAGGCTATACTATTCTTCTGGCTGTCATGCTTGCTTCTCCAAGGCAGGCTTACACTTGGCGCGACTTGAGGGCGGTCCACATTGAAAATACAGCGTGTATTCTAGCCCTTCAGCCAAAATTGGTTTGACTCATAAGGTAAAAATTTCATTTTCATTCCCGAACAATCTAAACTTCTGGTTCTTTCCCGGATCAACTGCATTCCGTCACGTGAGGCCTTTATAAAGTTGGTCTTGTTCATTCTGTTAGTCTCGACGTAATGATCCAGTGCTTTCTTGCTTACCTCCGGGGTATGTAGATTGTCGTTGCCCTAATAGAAATCTTTCTCGTCCACGGTATACCACACTCCTCTGGTTTCGGAACTGTGTAGAGGGGTATATACATCTATCAGTTTAGCGTATTCATTGGGCATGATATAGTGAATATTTCCTTCTTCGACGAGTAAAAATACTCGCATGCCCAACACCGAAAACGTCATTTCCAACTTCCCTTAACACACGCTGCTCCAAGACTTTGGTCCGTACATTTTTCACCAATTCTCTGGTCGAGGACAGTTGTTCTTGCACTTAGTAATTTTTCGTCGATATGCTCTTGGAGACCATGTTGATCACAACTGTCATATCGGGTTGGTCATGCTGCGACATGTATTCTCCTTTTTCAAACTGGAAAAGCGGAACTTGATAGTCTACTTCACGTCGCAAACTCGAGACTTCAAATCAATTTGGCGCCTTGTTCTGGTAAGATTAAATTTCTTTTTTGATGTTCTCAAATTCTGGGAAGTTGCATTGCGTCAGCAATTTCTTCACTTGCTTGATGCACAATTTTTCGACCAGGATAAGTCATGCTGATTTTTGGTTGATTTTGTCAAACACTCCAAAACACCAACCCCCAATTGAGGTCTGTGTCTTTATTCCAATTCCCCATATATACATTTGCCGATTGCGCATGTGCTGAGATGGCATTAAGGTGTAGAGTTCTACTTGCAAAACCTAAAGCGCTTCGCTTTATAAATTCTCTCCGTTTGTATTCGTCTATAGCCATCATTTACTCCAACACTACTATCGCGCCTGTTTTGAAAGTATGATTATCCCAATACTTAGTTTGTCTTTCAGATTAAGAGATCATCTAATTTTCAGAAGACAGGCTCCTGAGATAATGATATTGTCTCTCAGGGAAATAGCAGTTTTCAAATGTGGCTAAATCTTTGGGCCAAGGATTGGAAGTAGTTCACCTACTGCATTTAGACTTCATTCAACTTTTTCTGTCGCTCAACAACAAATTGCAGCATACTTTATTTCCCAAGGAAAAAATAGAAAGCAAAACGCAGCACAAAATGCACTGCGTTTTCAAATAGCCTTTAATTACTTATAAATTTTTAGGACTCTGTAGGCTGATCTTCTCCACTTGATTCTCCTTTCAAATATTGATCAAGAAAATTGAGAATTTTTGAATAGCCTTCTATCTGATTTTCTTTCTTCACAAATCCGTGGCCTTCGTCATCAAAGAGTACGTATTCAACGGTTACGCCATTTGCTCTAATTGCCTCTACCATTTCATCAGATTCCACCTGGAGAACTCTCGGGTCTGTTGCTCCTTGTAGGACCATAACAGGGTTGGTGACTTGATCTCCGTGGAAGACCGGAGAGATTTCGTACAGCCGAACTGAGTCTTCGGTGTTTGGATCACCCATTTCTAGATAAAGGGCCTCACGGAAAGATTCCCACCATGGTGGAATGTTTTTCATGGTTCTCAGCCAATTGGTTACTCCGAAAAGGTTGACTCCAACTTTAAACTCATCGGGTGTATGTGTCATGGCTCTCATGGTCATGAACCCGCCGTAAGATCCGCCAATGATCCCAATTTTATCCGTATCAATGTAAGGTAGACTGGCTAGGTAGTTCTTGCCTTCAATGCAGTCTCGAAGGTCTGCCTCACCATGATTCTGGTTGTCCATGTTAAAGAACGTTTTTCCATACCCGCTGCTCCCTCTATTGTTGACCGCTAGCACTGCATATCCGTGATTGACGAGGTATTGGATCAAGGGGGAATAATTGGCTCTAGATTGGCCGCCAGGTCCACCATGAACCCAAACAAGTGCGGGCACTTTATTATTTACAGATGCGTCTTTGGGCTTATAGTAAATAGCAGGAATATCCAGATCGTCGAAAGACTTGTACCGCGCCACTTCGGCTGCTACCAAGTCATCTTGATCTATTTCAGGGTTGAGTGTGCTGGTGAGCTGCTTAAGTTCATTTGTTTCCAAACTGTAGTGGAAAAGGTTCGTTGGCGAATTTGAGCTACCTGCTGAAATGATCATTTGATTTTCGCTCTTCGAAATAGATACCGATGATACGTCAGCACCTTCGAGATCAGGAAACTCCATCTGCGCTCCAGAAGCAACATCAAATAATTTTACCTGGGTTCTCCCATCATTATTAATTCCCACTACTTGATACTTTTCATTTTCTGAAAAGTAAGAGTAAGCGATATCCCATGGTTCTTCCATTACCTTCTCTTTCTCACCGGTTTCTAGGTCGTACTTCATGAGATAGCTAAATTCGTTTTCATCATCGGTGAGGTAGTACATTGATTTACTGTCATTGCTGAACCCACTCGGAGAATTGCCTGATTGGTTAGTATTGATCTGTATTCTCTCTTCTGTTTCTCGGTTCATCAAGAAGAGATCATTGTCATTAGAATTTACCACTTTGGTAAGGGCAACAAACTTCATATCGTCAGAGATACCAGCAAAATCATAGCCCTCGGTATTTTCGTAAATCATCTCTGATTCAAATCTTTCGATATTCATCACATACATATCCATATACCGGTTGTCACGCTGATTAGAACCGAAGAAAAATCCTGTTTTATCTTTCGTCCAACCACCGAAGTAGCACTTGGCGCCTTCGAAAGGAGTAAGGTCCTCGATAGAGCCGTCCTCATTTCTCAGGAAAACATGATCAAGTTCATTGCCGCCGTTGTCGGCCGTGTATATAAGCCTGTCATCGTTTGGGAAAAGCGAAGATGCCCACACCGACTCTTCGGTAGATTCAGTCAACGGAGAAATTTCTCCCGTTTCCAGATCAATCATATTCGCATTGTAGATACCTGTAGAATTGTTTCCAACTAAGATTTTGGACTCGTCGTGAGAGTAGGAGGCCATGTAGATGCTCTTATTGTTGAGCAGAGTCTCGATACTGTACTTTTTAACAGGCGTTTTTTCGACTGCTTCTTTTGGTTGCTCGCTGCATGATAAAAGCATTATGGCTAAAAGCAAGGGGATGTATGATTTCATAATTATCGGTTAGAATTTTAGGTTTAAAGTTATCATAAGAACTTGAGCTTACATCTCTGCAATGCAGGTAATTAAAATTGAACTTACAGGAGTGCTATCAAACACTCTTTCAACGTTTCATCGCTTGGACGCTCAGCGTGCGCCGATATAATGTTTCCCTCTTCATCGAGAAGTATGAATTGAGGAATTGCCTGAATTCCGTAGCCTCTCACAAATTCGTTATCCCAGCCATTATCTGAAATCAACTGAATGCCGCCTAATTCTTTATTCTCTACCATGTTTTTCCACATGTTTTTAAATCTAGGTTCGTCAAGGCTGATGGAAACAAATTCGATGTTTTTATCCTGCAATTCTTTCTCAAGTTCCTTTAGGTGAGGGATTTCGAGTATGCATGGGCCGCACCAGGTAGCCCACACATCTATGTACACTAATTTTCCTCTGAGATCACTGAGTTTGGTATTTCCTCCGGCATAGTTCTCAAAGTCAAAATCGGGAGAGGGACTGCCAGGCTTCAGTTGGCTGACTATATTGTAATGATCCTGAATTTCTTCTTTGGTTCTATCAAGCTTGGCCATGCCGAGCATTCGGTCGAGCATAGCTTCTATGTTCTCTTCACTACTATTGAAGTGGGGGAGACTTGCCACAAGGCGTCGGTGAAGGATAGTGGGACTTTCGATTTCTTCAATTACTGATAAATGAGCTTCTAGGGTGCTTAAGGTAGAATCTTCAATCTCATCAATTTGTTGGTAAAGTATCAGATCCACCAATGCGCAGTACGAGCTGTAGTTTTTGGCGTATTCTTCATTGTCCAGAGAAACGCCTTTGTAAAAAGTTGTGATTAGCTCGGTGGGTTTGTAATCTCTATGAAAAAAGCTGTAGTAATTCGGATAACGTGCGATGTCATACTGATAGTCATAGAGGATGTCTTTCTGATGAAAGTCCTGAAAGTCTTCAGTGCCAGCAGGGAGTTGAGCTAGTTCATTAAGCCTCGCTTCTTTGATAGAGTCTCTAAAATGAATGTAATCTGTTTCGTTCAAGTTAAAAATCCAGTTGTGAGAATTGTACTCGTACTCTGCTAAGGCCTCCTCAATCTCTGAAACTTGGTACAGATAATCATTAATCCTTGCATTGCTCCCGCTAAAAGAAATGGATGAATCTCCTGAAACAACGACTTTATCACCCGGAGTGACGTAAAATCTTAATCTGTTATTGTCGAAAGCCAACTGAACATATTGGGGAGCATTGATCGATAGCGTATCCAAAAACTGGCCATCTTCTGACAAGAGTAGTTCTTCCCATTCGCCGTCGTAATCAATGAAGAGTTCTGTGGTTTCAACCGGAATTTTTCCTTGAATGATCGCTGTGGAAGCAGGTTTTTCTTCTTGACATGATATCAAGTTTACTCCAATAAAGAGTATGAGGAAGTTTTTGATCAATCTTCGATTGTCCATAGCGATTTCATTTTTTACGGTCAGGTCTGATTAATAGGCGGATCTAAATGAGATAAAACAGAACGCACACCATCCCATCATCTCATGTTAAAAGCACTTATTGCAATTAAACGGCCATGTTATGACAACTCTTTTTATTGTAGCTGAATTGTAGTTTCTTTTAAGTTCATTTCGTTTTAGATGAACAAAATGAGCCGCTCAGATATCTTCATGCTCATAACTCACGGCTCTTTTCACAATCCAACCGGTCTCGGTTTTTTCCCAAATGGTGATGAATTTCGCCATTTGAACGGCAGTTGAATCGTTGTAAAATGTATGACTACCCGTTTGGATAGCTCCGTAATCACCTAATCTGTTCACCTCGGTCTCAACAAGTATACGTTTTACGGAAAATGGTCGAGAGCACTTATCCTGAAAGGAAGCATATTCTTTTTCAACGTCGGTATTCAAACCAGTTCGATCATCGTAGAATTCAAGTCCGTCCTTGATGATGGTCTTGTACACTTCGAAATCACATTGATTAAAAGCCACATCAAAAAGCAGGCTATCCATTTTTATGATTTCTTGTTCAAGCGATTTTTGAGCATTGATATTCTCAGTTTGCGCATAGCTCCATTGGCAGCATAGACATAGCAGTATCCCGATAGTTCTTTTCATGGCTTAAGAGAATTCTTGTCCTTCGATCAATTCAATGAGCGCTTCAATTTCAGCGCGAATGATGAGGAGTTCATCAATCTGCGTCTGGGTAGTGATCATCATCGAAAATAGATGAGCATAAAACTTTTCATCCGTGTGAAAAGAAACTTCTGA
>JAKVAV010000007.1:0-61112 GCA_022448105.1 Flavobacteriales bacterium
ACCAGTGCGGCTCGTTATCAGCAGCTCTCTCTAAATACCGACAAATTAGCGGGACAATGCGGTAAATTAAAATGCTGTCTCAACTATGAACTAGATTCTTACCTCGACGCGATCAAACACTTACCAAAACCTAACTCCAAGCTGCGAACTAAGAAAGGGCTAGCCCATCACATAAAGACTGACATCTTTAAGGGTATTATGTGGTTTGTCTATGAAGAGAGTTCATCTGGAGGCCCCATTCCACTTTCAGCTGAAAGAGTTAAGGAGATTCTTAGCTTAAACGAGGCAAAGACGTTTCCGGAAGATCTTCACGATTTTGTCGATGTAGTTGAACCTGTAGAAGAATCGTATACCAATGTGGTTGGACAAGACAGCCTCACGAGGTTTGATAAAGAAAAGGCCAAACGGAAAAAAAGAAGAAAACCTCAAGGGAAAAGAAGGTCCCAAACGCGTGGCAGAAATAATCAAAAAGCAAACGCGGACAAAAATTCTCCTCAAACTCCAAATAGTCCATCTTCGAAAAAGCCTCGGAATAAAAGGAGAAAAACTGGGAATAGAGATAACTCCAGCAAGAAATGAAAAAAGCTTTGCTTTTAGGGCTGCTCATCGCTTTGAGCTCATGTGTTGATGACAACCTCGTTTTTGAGGAGAATATTGAGATTCCAAATGAAGAATGGAGCGTGGCGGAAAAAGCCATTCTCGAGACTGAAATCGCAGACACGTTGAGTAGCCATAATTTTTTGATCAACGTAAGAAACACCGAGCGCTATCCGTATCGTAATCTCTACGTCTTCGTGAAAACGATTTTCCCTAACGGAAAATCTAGTAAGGACACGGTTGGAATAATCCTAGCCGATGCTACCGGCCGGTGGCTGGGGCACGGCAGTGGTTACTTGAACAGCAGCAGCCACCTGACTAACACGATCATGTATCAGTACAACAGAAAGTTCCCTTTGTCGGGAAATTATCGTTTTGAAATAGAACAAGCTATGCGCACTGACACCCTGGTGGGGATAAAAAACATCGGATTGCGCATTGAGAAGACCAACAATTAGGACCTTTAAAGCAAGGTATCTCAACCTAATACGTTTTAAACGAAAGTTTGGAAATGACAGAAAATAGTCAAGAGCCAAAAAAAGTCCGCAGAAGATCAATCTTCTTTTTGTGGCTGGTTGGGCTCTCCCCAATCCTATTGCTCGGAGGCCTTCTTTACCTGGCTGCTAAAAGCGACTTGCCGGACACAATGGCGCTGGCTAACCCAAAAACAAATCTCGCCACTCAAGTCCTGTCTTCGGATGCGGAGATCTTAGGGCGTTTCTATTTAGAGAACCGCACAAATGCTGAATTCGAAGAGCTTTCGCCATACCTCGTTAAGGCGCTCATTGCCACAGAAGATGAAAGGTTTTACGACCACTCAGGAATTGACTTAAGAGGGACTGCTAGAGCTGGCGTTTACCTTGGATCAAAGGGCGGTGCGAGTACCATCACACAGCAGCTAGCCAAAATGCTTTTCACGGAAGAACCTGGCAATGGGTTGAAGCGTGTGTTTCAAAAATTTCAAGAGTGGATCATTGCGGTGGAGCTTGAAAAGAGGTATACCAAGGAAGAGATTCTCACTCTTTACCTCAATAAATTTGACTGGATAAATCAGGCAGTCGGAATTCGCTCGGCGGCAAATGTCTACTTCAATTCGACTCCCGATTCGCTCAAAATAGAAGACGCGGCTATGCTCGTTGGTATGGCGAAAAACCCTGCATTGTACAACCCGCTGCGACGACCAGAAATGACCTTAGGCCGAAGAAATGTAGTCCTCGGACAAATGGTCCGAAATGAATTTTTATCTCAAGAAGACTACGACTCGCTGAAGACACTCCCCCTCGAACTCGATGTACAAAGCATTGATCATCAAGAGGGTTTGGCACCTTATTTCCGTGAAGTTCTGCGGGCCGAAATCAAAAGCTTGCTCAAACAAAAAGATGAGAGCGGGAAACTTCTAATTGCCAAAAATGATGGCTCCGCTTATAACATTTATCGTGACGGTCTCAAAATCTACACTACTATCGATTCGCGCATGCAGCAGTATGCTGAGGAAGCGGTAGAAAAGCACCTTGGGAACGAGCTTCAAGAAGCTTTTTCGAAAGACATTGGGAGGTATCAAAACCCGCCATTCTCAAATGACTTAACCTCTTCCGAAATCGAAGGCATCGAAAGAGCAGCTATGCGCCGAACAGAGCGCTATCGAATCATGTGTGGTAAAGAATGTCCGAACTGCCATCGACGAGTAAATATCGAAGAGGGTGAGGTAGAAGGTTTGGACAGCTACATGTGCAAATCTGATGACTGTCTTGAAACTTGGGCAAAAGTTCCAAAAGATAGTGTCGAGCACATTTTCAGAACCAAAGAAGTGCCCATGAAAGTGTTTTCATGGCATGGCGAAATCGACACTATGATGACCCCGATGGATAGCATTCTCTACTACAAGAGTTTGCTCCAATCCGGATTGGTCAGTATCGATCCGAAAACAGGTTTCGTTAAGGCTTGGGTCGGTGGAAACAACTACAAGCATTTCCAATACGACCATGTAAAACAAGGAAAAAGACAAGTGGGCTCTACTTTCAAACCTTTCGTTTATGCAACAGCGATTCGCGAAGGCTACTCTCCTTGTTATGAAGTACCAAAAGTTCCAACTACATTCCGAAAAGGAACCTTCAACCTCTTAGAAGATTACACTCCTCACGACCCCGGGAGAGAATACGGCTATTTGGTTTCTCTAAAATGGGGGTTGGCGAATTCGGTAAATACAGTAACCGCTTGGGTAATGAAGCAGTTTGGGCCCGAAGCGGTGATAAAGCTTGCTCAAGATTTAGGTATCGAAAGTGAGATGGAGCCGGTGGTATCTCAATGTTTTGGAGTGGCTGATTTATCACTCTTGGAGATCACCTCTGCCAATGCCACATTCGCCAATATGGGCGTGCATATTAAGCCCATCTACATAATGCGCATCGAGGATAAAAATGGGAAAACCATCTACAGCATGGAGCCCGAAACCAACGAAGCTATGGACGCCAAAACTGCTTACACCATGCTCAGCCTTATGGAGGGAACCGTAGATGGTGTTTATAATGCACATGAAGGAAGAAAGCTAGGAACAGCAGTTCGCTTAAAAATGGATCTTCCCGGGAGAGAATATGACGGAATAGATCCAGATATAAAGATTGCAGGTAAAACCGGAACAACACAAAATCAATCTGACGGCTGGTTTATAGGTCTTACACCTGATCTCGTGACTGGTGTCTGGGTCGGAGCTGAGGATCGAAGCGTTCACTTTAGAAGCTTGACCCTAGGTATGGGAACCAACATGGCGCTGCCCATATGGGGTTATTACATGAAGTCCGTTTATGCCGATGAAAGTCTCAATGTCTCTAAAGGTGATTTTGAAAAGCCAGAAGGAATAGACGTAGAACTTGATTGCGAGAACTATGCTAGACATCAAAACATGTTCGATTCACCAGAAGGCTTATCTTGGTAGTTAAATTCTCATAAACATGAATAAAGTCGTTGGTGGAGCCCAAGAGGCGATTGCCGGAATAGAGTCAAACATGACCATAATGCTCGGAGGTTTTGGGCTTTGCGGTATCCCAGAAAACTGTATCTCTGCGCTTGCTCAAACAAATATTAGTGGCTTAACGTGCATATCAAACAATGCTGGGGTTGACGATTTTGGTCTTGGTCTTCTACTGGAAAAAAGACAAATCAAAAAAATGATTTCCTCCTACGTGGGGGAGAACAAGGAATTTGAAAGGCAAATGCTTAGCGGCGAATTAGAAGTGGACCTTATACCCCAGGGAACCCTAGCCGAGAGATGCAGGGCTGCTGGCGCGGGCATTCCAGCCTTCTATACTCCAGCCGGCCACGGGACGGAAGTTGCGGAGGGAAAAGAGGTGCGTGAGTTCAGCGGAAAGATGCATATTTTAGAGCGCAGCTTCTACGCCCAATTTGCCATTGTAAAAGCCTGGAAAGGAGATACTGAAGGCAACCTGATTTATAAAGCTACCGCAAGAAACTTCAACCCGATGATGGCCATGGCTGGAAAAATCACCATCGCTGAAGTGGAAGAACTCGTTCCAGCCGGAGAGCTTGANCCAAATCAGATTCATACTCCTGGAATTTTCGTTCAGAGGATCTTCCAAGGAGANAAGTTTGAAAAACGCATCGAGCAAAGGACCATTCGATCAAAAGAATGATTCNTGATTTAAGGAAATTAGAGTTTAGCAAGTATGCTCTTCTCGTTGCAATAATCACCTTCATTTTTATTATTGTCAGAGCTGTCGCCGTTCCG
Organism: Flavobacteriales bacterium; assembly: GCA_022448105.1. Classification (GTDB taxonomy): domain Bacteria; phylum Bacteroidota; class Bacteroidia; order Flavobacteriales_D; family Cryomorphaceae; genus JAKVAV01. The sequence goes on from JAKVAV010000007.1 coordinate 4,340, forward strand.
ATCACACACGATGAGGCGGCCACTTTCCTTCACTACATTCAAAGAGGAGAATTCTTTCCGTATTATGCACATTGGGATGCCAACAACCACCCTTTGAACTCATTTCTCTCCATCATTATGTACAAGGCCATTGGAGATGAATTAATCTGGCTGAGGATGCCAAATGCCTTGAGTTTTTTATTGTATGCTGTGTATGCCTTCAAGCTCCTCCGAGGCTTGAGTTCGAAGCTGGCTCAGAGCCTAGGATACTTAGCGTTGCTCACTGCGTGGATGCCTTTTGAGTTTTTCTCACAATGTCGTGGCTACGGCTTGAGCTTAGCATTTTTGCTCCCCTCTATTTTCTATTTGTGGAGATTTCTTACCGGTGGTGCGGCTAAAGATCAAATAGCCCTTTGGGTTTTTCTCATTTTAACCCTATCCGCAAACCTGTCTCTCAGCAATACTTATTTGATGGCCCTGTTCTTGGTCCTAGCTTCGATCATACTTTGGCATAGGGGAAGCCGAATCTCCACCCTTTCACCGTTTTTTCTTCTAGGTATTCCTCCTTTCATTGCCTTCGCAATAGTGTCCTTTGAAATGAAAGGGCGTGGTCTACTTTACTACGGAGAGGATACCGGTTTTTTAGCGGTTACGGTAAAAACCTTAGCCCTATACTCTTTTGGAGAAAACTCTGCCTTGACCATTGTCATCGTCGTCTTAATCGGTGTGCTGTCATCCCTTTTTTTGCTCATTGATAAAGGGCTCCTCAACCCAATGGAGTTTAGTAAAGGGCATCTTTGTGCAATTCTCCTTTTAGGTAATGTTGCTGGTGCCTTTGCTCTAAATGCCATGTTTGGAGTCAACTTTCCCGAAGATCGAGTTGGTATTTATTTTATTCCACTTTTCATTTTGGTGGTCTTGTATGCAAGTGAGAAACTGAAGGCTCTCAATATGAGCATGGCTCATGTTGCTTCAGCTTTATCGCTTTTAGCTTTTCCCGTTTGTACTTTAGCGAACTCAAGCTTTTCTAGCACAAACCTTTGGAAGAGCATTGCTCTGGATCGCAGCCTTTATGAGAAAATTAACGCCGAACGATATTCATTTAATCGACCCATTATCATCTCTGGTTATAAGTTGTTCCCTCTGAGTTGGGCCTACGAAAACCTGAAAAGCGAAAAACCCCTCCCTCCAATGGGTGACCGAGAGAATGATGAGCTCATTTCTGATTTCCACATTTGCTATGCAAAAGACTGCGGTCAACTTTTGGATTTCTATGAGGATGCATATCCCGAGAATGAAGGAGATATACGCGTATTTAAAAGAAGAGAGCTCTTGATGTTTGGTCTGGTCAAAGAGTATCAGACCGCCAATCTCTCCAGTAAACGAGAATTTTATAATTTATTTGATGAATTCGATCAAAATTTTGTTCAACAATCCACTGCAATCGAAATTGGTTTTGATTTCAAAACAGAGATGAACCCAGCCCTGATTAACTTGATCATTTCTGTTCAGGATAATGAAGGTGAAACGTCGTATTATGACAGTATGCCCTTGCATTGGATTAGGCATAATTGGGATGGAAACCGACTAGAATTAATCAGGCCAGTTAAGTTTAGTCCAAACGATACAAGGCTTACATGTTATCTCTGGAATAGAAAAAAGCAGGAATATGAAGTGTCAAATATTTCCACAAGGTTGCTTAAGCTTGCTAATGTCCAATAGGCTAATGCATATCTGTTTTTTTCTAGTTGTATACCGAAATCCTTCTCTGAGCATCCGTATATGCTCACATTCGATTTATCTCGTAGTTTTGGGTTATGGCTTTAGATAAAAACCAAATTGCACAGAGAATTGCACAAGAACTTCAGGATGGATTCTATGTGAATCTCGGAATTGGGATTCCCACACTTGTAGCAAATCATGTGCCCCCAGGGCTAACGGTTGAATTTCAATCCGAAAATGGCGTTCTTGGAATGGGTCCATTCCCAGCGGAGGGAGAGGAAGATGCAGACCTAATTAACGCAGGAAAACAAACGATAACAGTGCAAAATGGCGCTTCATTTTTCGATTCTGCCATGAGCTTTGCAATGATCAGAGGTCAGCATGTCCAACTTACTGTGCTTGGGGCGATGGAAGTATCGGAAAGGGGCGATATTGCAAACTGGAAAATTCCGGGAAAAATGGTGAAGGGTATGGGGGGAGCGATGGATCTCGTTGCCTCAGCCGAAAACATAATTGTCGCGATGACTCACACCAATAAAGCCGGTCAAAGCAAGCTACTGAAAGAGTGCACCTTGCCACTCACTGGTGTTGGCTGCGTAAAAAAGATTGTTACTGATCTTGGTGTATTAGATGTTGCAGATAAGGGTTTCTTGCTGACCGAAATTGCACCAGGTGTGTCTGTTGAGGAAGTTAGGTCTAAAACAGAGGGTGCGCTAATAATCTCTGACGATTTAAAAACGATTAGAGCATCGTTTTAAGCGGCCAAACCTGCTTTTGTCGAGTTAAGTCCTCTTTCCTAAATAATGAATAGCGGATATTAAGTAGAGGTAATTGGCCCTAGACAATTTATCTGTTGATTTTCAATCCTGCTTGTCTTTTATAAATGAGGTATTGTGGTGCGGGTTTTCACCAAAGAATGCTGCCTTTTTGTCAAAACAGCACCTCTGATATGATCTATCCTTATGAACAATAAGAACGATCTGTTACTCAGGCGTGAAAACCCCTTGAATCAAAAAACCCTAATTCCCTTTCGAGCCGATAGGTGGTACCCGCCTATAAAGAGGCTCAACTTTATCATTTAGACTTTAGGAATAGATTCCAATAGAGCCTTTGTGTAGGCTGATTGAGGGTTTGCGTAAACTTTTTCAGAATCTCCCATCTCTTCGATTCTACCTTTCCTCATTACCATGAGGCGATCTGACATATACTTCACCACTGAAAGATCGTGAGATATGAAAATGTATGTAAGATTAAAATCCTCTTTTAAATCGTTCAAAAGATTCAACACCATGGCCTGCACTGAGACGTCAAGTGCTGAGACGCTTTCGTCACATATTATGAATTCTGGTTCTACCATTAATGCTCTTGCGATGCATATTCGCTGTCTCTGTCCACCCGAAAACTGGTGGGGGTATTTTTGTAGCGATGACTGTGCTAAGCCAACCCTGTCAAGCATCTCCTTAACTCTGGTAAACATTTCCTGACTAGTCCTGAAAAGTCGATGTACCCTTAATGGCTCGGTTAAAGCCTGTTCAACAGTTTTTCCTGGGTTCAAGGATGAATATGGGTCTTGAAAGATCATTTGAATCTTTTTTCGGAGCTCCTTAGGAAATAATCCCCCGCCGCCCATAATAGCACGATTTCGATAAGTGATATGACCTAGTTGGATATTCTGAAGGCCCATTATTGATCTTCCTAAAGTGCTTTTACCGCAACCCGACTCTCCCACAAGACCCAGTGTTTCACCACTAAATACTTCAAATGAAACATCATCAACTGCTTTAAGAATAGCTTTATTCCCTCTACCTCTGAGCTGAAAATGAACCCCTACCTTTCTGACTTCAAGCAACTTCTCTCTTTTCCTATCCCTTTTTAGGTCAAGTTTACTCGCTTCAAATTCAGGAATTGTGACATTGCCCGACACTGTTGGTAGCCTCTTTGGATTTCCATCTAGCTTGGGGCGGCAAGCTAATAGTCCTTTAGTGTAAGACTCTTTAGGCATCTTTAATATTTCAGAAGCTTTACCTTCTTCAATAACCTTCCCTTTGCACATCACCATTATTCGGTCTGCGATCTGCGCTATAACACCAAGGTCATGAGTGATAAAAATCAAACCGCTGTTATATTCTTGGCACAGTTTCTTCAAAAGGTCTATGATGCTCTTTTGTACAGTTACATCGAGTGCTGTTGTAGGCTCGTCGGCAATGATCAGTCTTGGCTGGCACGCTATAGCCATTGCAATCATTACTCTTTGTTTTTGACCGCCAGAAATCTGATGCGGAAAACTTGCATACATCTCTTGGGGACGCGGCAGCTCAACTCGCTCAAAAAGCTCAATCACCTTATTTTTTGCTTCAAATTGGCCAATGGTACCATGAGTCATGATCATCTCGGCCACCTGATCTCCACATCGGTGAACGGGGTTGAGAGATGTCATGGGCTCCTGAAAAATCATTGATATTTCATTTCCTCGTATCGCTCTAAAAAACCCTTCAGGATGTCTCTGAAGTAACTCAACTTGATCACAGTAAACTATAGATCCAGAGTCTATAATAGCTCTAGGTGGGAGCAGCCCCATTATGGCCAAGGATGTAAGGCTTTTCCCCGACCCTGACTCTCCAACTATACCAAGGACTTCTCCAGTTTTGAGCGCGAGATTTATATTACTTAGAGCTCTGTTAGCCCTACGATTATCATGTCGGAAAGAAATACTGAGATCTCTTATGTCAAGAAGTTTTTCAGTATTTATCATTAAGGGGTTCTAAATAGTTTAAACTAAGAAATTGAACGTCCCCATCTGTAATTTCTTGGGAGAGCGTGATTTCAATGATCCTATTTGCATTACTATTTGTCGTCCAGATCATTTCTTCTCCTGAAGTCTTGAAGTCACCAAAAGTAAGGCTTAGCTTATCTGAAAAATTTGCCATCATATGCTCAAATTGGAGTGAGTTATCCATCCAGAAATCTGCTTGTATTTCAAAGAGTCCTAATTGATCAAAGGAAAGATAAAGGTCGATTTCAATTGAATCTTGATTATAGACTAAAGATTGTCTAAACTCAACTACTGAATCATTTGAGATTGTAGGTTTCCAGGGCTCCTTTTGCAATATCTCTTCAACATTCTTCCCTAAGTTGTAACCGCGAAACCAGCCGCGAGAATCGACCAGAATTTCTTGCTCAGCTACTTTGGCCTCTGGTTGATAGCAAGAAACCAACAACAGCAGCAAGACAATCTTAAACAAATTCGATGTAGTCGTCATGTATGATTTCCAAGTTTCTGAACCTCTGCACTAATCTTGCCACAGCGATGGTATCTTTCTCACAGTACGTTTTGATCCTTCCTAAGTCATCCTCTTCCCAGTAAACTCTTCCGACATCAGCCCCAGAAATATCCCCCTTAGGGGTTGGCACGTCAAAGAGCTTCGCTAACAACTTCAATGAGGTAAAATGCTTGTAATCTCCGAATTTCCATAAATGCATGGTGTCGAGGTGATTTACTTCCCACGGTTTCTTACCGGCCAAATTAAACATTGGGGGTAACTCAAGGCGATTCACCAAAGACCTTCTTGCGATGAACGGAATATCAAATTCTTTCGAATTATGGCCACAAAGAAACTTAGGGCCCTTCTGGTCGAATTTTTCTATCATGATTAAAAATTGCTGGAGCAATTTACTTTCATCCTTTCCATAAAAGCTCTTAACCCGTAGCCTTTCTTCGCTTCCAGACTGGTAAAAAAAAGCTGTAGATATGCAGATGATTTTACCAAACTCAGCGTATATGGCCGACCGTTGATAGAGATCCCCCGCTGTTTTGCTCTCCCTTTCTTGTAAAAACTTGGTTTTATCTGACCACAGCTCCTTCCAAGAATCGTCTAGTTTTTCAAAATTATAAACCTGAGGTACCGTCTCTATGTCTATAAAAAGGATGTCTCCTAAATTAATTCCGGTTAGCATGTTTAAAAATACACATTTTAAAAAACGTTAAGACTATGACTAAATTTGTTCCGTGGATTATGAATTCGAGAAGAAATGGTTTGGTCTCTTGGCCAAACTAGAAGAAAAGTTTGGTGAAGAGATTGATTTAGAAGCTATTCTCTTCTTAATTGGTGTTCAAGAATTAGGATTTGGAGCTCAAAAGTTTTCTAAAGACGAAAAGCTCAACTTGATTCATATCGCCATTTGCTCAGTGCTGGAACCCTTCGGTTACTATAAGTTTAAAGAGCTGGATAAAGAAGGGTGGCCTCATTTTCAAGTCATAAAGCCCCTACCCTTCCTGAATGATAAGGAGCAGAAGGAGTTTATGCGTAGGGCGGTGGTAGAATATTTCCAGAAAGAAGGGTTGCTAAGGTTCTAAGACAAAAGTTTTCCTTGTAGTCTCCTCTTCAACTACTTTTAAAACCCCTGAAGCTGCAGATATTCCTGTTGGTGAATCAAATAAAATCTCGACGTCAAGAATGGCAAAACCACTCTGCCCAGGCTCATAATCATCTGTGAAATCGAATTCGGCGATTCCATTTGTATTGGTAAATGTGGTTCTATCAATAGCGATATCACCAACTTGATCGCTATCAACGGTCCCTTGGCCAAAAATTCTTACCTCAGCTCCCTGAACGCTAGTTCCTTCTTGGTTCACAACGAGGATTTCGGCAATGGTGTCTTCTTCATTATCACACGAGGTGGTTATACCAAGCGAAAATATAAGTATAAAGTAAACTGCAATCCTAGAATTCATTTCTTGTTTATTATTTTCGCGCTCCACCGCGAGCTTCAAATGTATGAAATTATTAGTTAGAGAGAAGTTGATTAAAAGATATGTGCTACCCATTATAGTAATGGTAACCTGTCTTATAACATTATCTTTCGTTCTTGACAAGAGCGCTAAAAAAGTAGAAGTGGTTATCATTTCTACTTCATTTGGCGACATGACTGTGAGGCTATACGACGATACCCCCCTGCACAAAGAGAACTTCCTGAAACTAACAAAAGAAGGATATTATGATGGCCTTCTTTTTCACCGGGTCATTCAATCTTTTATGATTCAAGGCGGCGATCCTGACTCTAGGAATGCAGATCCGGGCAAGGCTCTTGGGACCGGAGGTCCGGGGTATACAATTCCTGCGGAGTTTAGGCCACAATACATTCACAAAAAGGGAGCTCTTTCCGCAGCTAGGCAGGGAGATGCAGTGAACCCGGACAAAGAATCTTCAGGCTCACAATTCTACATCGTACAAGGGAAAGTGGTGAGCAGTGAATCCTTGACCAGAATGGTTAGACAAAAGAAGCCTAACCGCGATGGAAACGCCTTCTCGTATACTCAAGAGCAAATTGAGGCGTATACTGAGATTGGTGGAACCCCACACTTGGACGGTGAGTACACCGTTTTCGGAGAAGTTATTGAGGGTTTGAATGTTATTGATTCTATTGCGTCACACAAAACCGACGGTCGTGCGCGCCCCATTGAGGACATTACAATGAAAATGAAAATCACGAAGAGAAAATGGCAGTAGACCTCGAGAAGATTCTATTCGAAATATCTGCCTTCACCCCTTCTTCCTTATCAGAGCTGGAGTCTTTTCGGATAAAATATCTTGGTAAAAAGGGAGTTGTTAAAGAACTCTCTTCTCATATAAGGAACATTGATCCTGCCCAAAGAAAGGCCTTTGGACAAAGCTTAAACGAGCTAAAACGGGCAGTAGAACAAAAGATAGAGGATTACAAGGCGCTTCTAGATTCTGCACGAGACCCCTCTATTTTAGGTTTTGATCCATCGAGAAAAACTGGGGTTGAAGAGATGGGTGCTAGACATCCAGTGAGTTTGGTTCGACGCGAAATAGAAGAGATTTTTCAGCATATTGGTTTTACCGTTGCATCTGGGCCAGAAATAGAAGATGACTGGCATAATTTCTCAGCGCTTAACTTTCCTGAGAATCACCCCGCTCGAGACATGCAAGACACTTTCTTCGTGGAGAAAGATCCCGACATCGCTCTAAGAACCCATACTAGTAGTGTTCAGGTTAGGGTGATGGAAAGCAATGAGCCCCCGATCCGAATCATTGCGCCAGGGAGAGTTTACAGAAATGAGGCTATTTCAGCCCGTTCTCATTGTGTATTTCATCAAGTTGAAGGGCTGTATATCGATAAGGGGGTCACCTTTGCTGATATGGTTCAGACTATCCAATACTTTGCAGAGGCTTTCTTCGGAAAAGCAAAAATTAGGCTTAGGCCGTCTTACTTTCCCTTCACCGAGCCCAGCGCCGAGGTAGATGTATACTGGGGGCTTGAAAACGAAGTAGATCACCGAATTACCAAGGGAACTGGCTGGTTAGAAATTATGGGGTGTGGTATGGTCGATCCGGATGTTTTAAAATCCTCAGGTATAGACCCTAATGAGTACTCAGGTTATGCCTTCGGAATGGGAATCGAGCGTATCGCCATGAACAGGTTTCAAATTGGAGATATAAGAATGTTATTTGAAAACGACATCCGATTCCTCAGCCAATTGAAAGGCGCTTGGTAAACTACATCACATCACACCTTATCTAATTTCAACATATTTGTCATGCCTTGTTCATTCATTGGCATGCTAGCCAGATGAATTAGTTGTTCTCCCGGCTGAACCAATTCCATTTTTTTGAGAATGTATTTGATGTCCGCAATAGTATGGTCAGTGCTTACCATCTTGTCATAGAAAAAGGATCTAACACCCCAAACCAGACTCATCTGAGTGAGGATACTCTTGTTTCCAGTGAAGACAAAGATGTCTGCTTTAGGTCTTTGGCTAGAAATCTTAAAGCCTGTATAACCACTAAATGTCATTGTAATTATGGCTCCAGCCTTTACGCGCTTGGAAAGTCTCGTAGCATTAAAACAAATAGAATCAGTAACGTATCTATCTTCTTGGCTCTCAGCCGGAGCCTCCTCGTGATGATAAATCTGATCAGAGCCTTCTATTTCCGTCACAATCGCAGACATCACTTCAATAACTCTTATTGGATGTTTGCCCACAGAGGTCTCTGCACTGAGCATTACGGCGTCTGCTCCGTCTAAGACAGCATTCGCTACATCATTCACTTCGGCACGTGTTGGTGTAACGTCTTGAATCATACTCTCCATCATCTGAGTTGCAACGATTACTGGCTTGCTACTCTTAAGCGCCTTATTAACCAACATCTTCTGTACAAGGGGAACATTCTGAAGTGGTATTTCTACCCCAAGATCTCCTCTGGCAACCATCAACGCATCAGTTTCTCGAATGATGTCGTCGATTTCTTGAATGGCTTCAGGTTTTTCAATCTTGGCAACAACTCTTGCGTGCTTCTCTCTGGACCGTATGATGTGCTTTAACTCAATGATGTCTCGAGCAGACCGAACGAAAGACAAGCCTATCCAATCAATATCCATGTCAAGAGCAAACTCCAAATCTTCGAGGTCTTTTTGTGTAAGACATGGCAAAGAAATTCTTGTATTGGGGAGATTAACACCCTTTTTGTCCTTTAAAAGGCCACCGTGTAGAACCTTAGCTTTTACTTCATCCTTACCGTTTGTTGAAAGAACTTCAAGCTGCAATTTTCCATCATCTAACAAAATAGTTTCTCCAATCTTTACGTCTCTTGCGAATTGAGGATAAGTAATATATATTTTATGTGCCTCTTCCTTTTTAGTGGTGAAGATGATTTCCTTTCCATCCACTAATTGAAGTCCTTCTCCCTCAAACTTGCCAACCCTCAATTTCGGCCCTTGAAGATCGGCCAAAATGGCTGTGTGGGTGCCCAATTCCTTATCAGCACTTCGGATATTTCTTATTGTTTGGGCATGATCTTCATACGCCCCATGGGAAAAGTTTATTCTGCAGACATTTAACCCTTTCTTTATCATCTCTTCAATGGTCTCTTGGCTATTGGAAGAAGGTCCCATTGTTGCTACTATTTTAGTTCTTTTATTAATCATGCCGCGAGTAGAATATTTTGTTTTGAGGTGATTTCATCTAAATTGATGTGAAAAGCTAATAATACCGCTTTAATGGATCTTAGTTTTAATGTAATCTGCTCTTTATCCACCTCTTCTGAAGAATCTATTACAATCAAGTAATCTGCATTTTTCACTTCTGGCAAAAACATGCTCACCCCTTTCTTGTTTTCTATTAATCGGTATTTGATGTGGAGGTTTTCGTCAAAAAAATTGTAAATCGCATGGTGTCTTGAGGTTTTTGCCTTAGATATTATTTCAATGTCTTTGTCTCTTTTTAAGTTGATATTTAACGCCTTATTTATTGCCCAACAAAGACGATGACCCTTAGATGTAGACACTATTCCATAAGCCTGGAAAGCGTAATCTTCTTCTAATTCTAAAACCAACCTCGCCATACTTGTTGTCAAATTAACACGAAGCTATGAAAATATCGTNAGCTCACTCGTTTATATTCTCAAAAGCTACCTGAGCTGCCTGCTGTTCGGCTCTTTTTTTGGAACTCCCTTTCCCTTGCCCTACCACCTCGCCATTCCATAGGGCTTGAGCTGTAAACATATGAGTTCCTTTTTTTGAATCTACCGGCTTTGTATCAAAAAACACTCTCGCATTGAGACGGTGAGCCTCCTCGTAAAGCCGGCTCTTGTAGTCACTTTCTGTTTCAGTAACGCTTCCCAAATCGGCATGATTCATTAGTACTGAAAGTGTTGAGCTTTTTGCTCTCTTATACCCCCTATCCAAATATATTGCCCCAATAATTGCCTCTAGGGTATTGCCAGCTATTGATTTAGTGGAGCTAGCCGCCTGCATATCTGTCTCTATGTGTTGGTCCACACCTATGGCAACGGCAATTGCATTCAAATTCGCTCTATTCACAATACGACTCTTCATTTTAGTCAACTCACCCTCGTCCGCCTTTGTATGTGTAACGTAAAGATATTCAGCCACCACAGCGTCTATAACGGCGTCTCCTAAAAACTCAAGTCTCTCGTTGCTTAAATGCCTGTTGTTGTGAAAGTTTCTTGCCGCCGACTTGTGACAAAAGGCTTGGTTGTAGAGCGCAACATTTCGTGGCGCAACCCCAAATCTATTCTTGATGAGGGATACTGTTGTCTTTTCCCTTTCTGACTTAAATCTATTTATAAAGGGGAATTTCACGAGGAAAGAATTATCCCTCAAACTTTTTGAACACTACTGAAGCATTGTGTCCTCCAAAACCGAAAGTGTTGCTCATCGCAATTCTTACATTTCGCTCTTGGGCAGCATTCAAGGTGAGGTTAAGCCTTGAATCGATATTAGGGTCATTCTCCGTGTGATTAATTGTTGGTGGCACTACGTTCTCCTGTAGAGACAGTATACACGCTAAAGATTCAACCGCTCCAGCAGCACCTAGCAGGTGACCAGTCATTGATTTGGTTGAAGAAATATTTAAATCATACGCGTGACTTCCGAATGTCTGGAGTATCGCTTTTACTTCGGCAATGTCTCCAAGTGGAGTCGACGTACCATGCACATTTACATAGTCAACGTCCTCTGGATTTATACGCGCATCATTGAGTGCTTTTTGCATCACTTCAATTGCTCCTAAGCCTTCGGGGTGCGGAGCTGTCATATGGTGGGCATCTGCAGACATTCCACCACCTATAATCTCCGCATAAATAGTAGCACCTCTTCTCTTGGCGTGCTCATAGTTCTCCAAAACAAAGCACCCCGCACCTTCTCCCATAACGAAGCCATCTCGTGAAGCGTCAAATGGTCGTGAAGCCGTTTGCGGGCTGTCGTTTCTAGTGGACAACGCGTGAAGTGCGTTGAAGCCACCGATGCCCGCTTGATTAATTATAGCTTCAGATCCACCCGTAATCATGACATCAGCTCTGCCCGTCTGAATAATCATCATGGCATCGATCATTGCGTTTGTCGAAGATGCGCATGCCGAAACTGTTGAATAATTCGGCCCTCGAAACCCATACTTCATGGAGACCATTCCTGGTGCTATGTCTATAATAGACTTCGGGATAAAAAATGGGTTAAATCGCGGTGTGCCATTGCCTTGGGCAAATTCGGTGATCTGCGCCATTGTAGTGTTCATACCGCCTATGCCCGACCCTAAAACAACACCGGCTTTGGTTAGATCAATGGAATTTGGATCAATTCCAGAATCCTTAAGCGCTTGATCTGAAGCTACCATGGCATATTGCGTAAAGAGATCCATTTTTCTGGCCTCTTTACGCTCTATGATACCTTCTACACTAAACCCCTTCACCTCGCAGGCGAAATTGGTTTTGAACTTTGACGCGTCAAATTTGGTCAGTGTACCCGCACCACTCACTCCTTCTTTCAAAGAGCTAAAGTACTCTTCTACTGAGTTTCCCAGTGGTGTGAGGGCCCCACAACCTGTTACAACGACGCGTCTTAAATCCATAGACAGGATTTACCGTATTAGTTTGAATTCTTTTCGATGTAGTCCACTGCCTGGCCTACTGTTCCGATTTGTTCCGCTTGGTCGTCAGGGATTGCAATGTTGAATTCTTTTTCAAATTCCATGATCAGTTCTACCGTATCTAAGGAGTCAGCACCTAGATCATTAGTGAAGCTGGCTTCAGTGGTTACTTCTGATTCGTCAACTCCTAGTTTGTCAACGATTATCTTGGTTACTTTCGACTTAATGTCTGACATTTCAGTGCAGTTTAGTTTAGAAATTTTAGTGTGCAAATAAATGAATTCTCCTCCTTATGACAAAATACTTAAAAATATTGGGGCATCATCTCTACTGGTNCTTTTCTGAATGTGTTAATGGCTTTAGATGGANATTTTGCACAACCATTGCATTGTCAAGAAGTGGGAATACTCGTTTCTTGCAGGGTGTTTCTATACGTTTATGGTGACTATTCACCGTGTAGGGTTGCGCATCCCATTTTGTAAATAATAGCGATCTGTTAGGCAATCCGTTTCTCATACTTCCCTCTGTATAAACCAAAATTTTTCACTTCTCTCTAATTCTTTATTTCGCTAGACCTAATACTGCAGTAAGGCGGCCTTTAGAGTCTTAGATTTGAGTAGTGTATCACGTTGTACCAAAATACTGAACTGGCTCATTCTCGGTAAATGGGGCTTGGTCTATTGTAAAGCAACTCCTAAATGGTCTTGCTTCAAAAACCCCTTATTTTATTAGACCCTTTTGTTGAAACGTACTTCTTTATTAGCGCGCGCAGTCGTAAACCCTGATCTGCCCCGCCAAATTTTGTCTAGGTTCGTTTGTTTGCGTGGACTAACTTTATCGTCCCAAATCAATTCTTAAACGATGAAGTTGGCAATCTTCGCTTCCGGCACAGGCACTAACGCAGCAAGAATTATTGAATATTTCAGGACCAACAATAAAATTTTTGTAGAGTTAGTAATTACGAATCGCGAACGTGCTGGTGTGGTGAATGTCGCCAGAAGTTCACATGTAAATATCGAGGTAGTGCCTAGATCAACTTTTATTGAAAACCCTGATTCTGTGCTATCTTTATTAGAAGAAAAAGGCATCGGGTTTATCGTATTGGCTGGTTTCCTTTTGAAAGTACCAAAACTTATAATCAAAAACTACGAGGGACGCATGCTGAACATTCACCCGTCCCTTCTTCCTCGTTTTGGTGGTCCTGGAATGTATGGAGATCATGTTCATAACGCTGTTCTCTCCTCAAATGAAAAATTATCTGGCATCACCATTCATCAGGTGAGTGAAGAGTACGATAAAGGTGATATCGTTTTTCAAAAAAGGTTTCCTTTGGACGGCGAAGAAAGCTTAGAGTCACTAAAGTCTAAAATTCACTCTTTGGAGCATGAGAACTTTCCTTTGGTCATTGAAGAGACCATAAAGAAGCTCAAACAATGAGGGTAGTAGTCTACACAGACGGATCTTCCAGAGGGAACCCAGGCCCAGGGGGCTATGGGGCTATCCTAATGACAGAAAAAGGTCACAAAAAGCATCTTTCCGAAGGCTTCAGAAAAACCACTAATAACCGAATGGAACTACTCAGTGTGATCAAAGCACTTGAAGCCCTAAAAAGGCCTTGCGACGTTTTGATCTTCAGCGATAGTAAATATGTGGTAGATGCTGTCGAAAAGGGCTGGGTTTTTGGATGGGCTAAAAAAGGGTTTGCTAAAAAGAAGAATCCTGACCTATGGAGGCGTTACCTAAATGTTGCACAGCGTCATAAGGTGAAATTTGAGTGGGTAAAAGGCCATAATGGAAACGAATACAATGAAAAATGCGATCGGCTCGCGGTAAGTGCAGCCACTCGAGAAAACTTACCTCCTGACGAAGGCTATGAAAACGAAGATGAACAAGCAGGCTTCTTCACTGCTGACTAAGAAGCATGCCCGTGTCCATTAAGTCAACAAATTTCTGCAAACGCTTGTCTATTTTGGCCTCGTCTAGCTTCAATAATCCTTCTGTTCCAAATTCTTCAACTGTGAAGCTTGCCATAGCTGAGCCCACTATTACTGCCCTTTTCATGTTATCAAAACTCGTGTCCCCAGTTTTAGCTAAATAACCCACAAACCCACCAGCAAATGTATCTCCAGCACCTGTTGGGTCTTTTACGTCTTCTAACGGAAGCGCTGGCGCGAAAAACATCTGATCTCCTTGAAATAAGAGGGCTCCATTTTCCCCTTTCTTTATAACTAGCGAAGAAGGCCCCATATTGAGAATTTCTTTTGCCGCTTTCACCAAAGAATACTCTCCTGTCAATTGCCTAGCTTCCTCATCATTAATAGTGAGAACATCGATTCTTGAGATGACCTCCTTTAGCTTATCTAGAGCGATATCCATCCAAAAATTCATGGTGTCGAGAATGATTAGCTTGGGTCTTTCTACCAACTGCTCAATCACACTTAATTGCACTGATGGATCCAAATTTCCAAGCATCAAGAATTCACAACCTTGGTATGACGCAGGAAGGACAGGGTTAAAATCCTCTAAAACATTGAGCTGAGTGTCGAGTGTGTCGCGGGAGTTCATATCATAGTGGTACTCCCCAGACCAAAAAAACGATTTTTCGCCCTTAATAATTTGTAACCCTTCTTGTCTAATTCCACGACTTTTCAATTGTTCTAAAAAGGATAAAGGGAAGTCGTCTCCGATGATAGACACTAGATTAACCTCCATTTCAGTAAGGAATGAAGCAGCCAAACTGATGTAGGATGCGGCACCTCCCACAATTTTGTCAGATTTTCCAAAGGGGGTAGCAATCTGATCGAAAGCTACAGTACCAACGACTATTACGCTCATCTTCGTCTTAAATTTTTGCGCAAAGATATTGGTAATTCCCAACTTTTACAGTAATCTTGCACTCCGAAATTTAATACGGTTCGCAAGACCTGAAGGTGACAACACCTTAATTTTGGATAAATAATATTTATTCCTCCTTAGCTCAGCTGGTTAGAGCATCTGACTGTTAATCAGAGGGTCCTTGGTTCGAGCCCAAGAGGGGGAGCTGAAAAGGGTTGCATAAGGCAGCCCTTTTTTGTTTCTCAAAGGAATTTGCAGAACGCTCTTTATCCTTCAGCTAAGTCAAAATCTTCTGTTTCCGCTATATTTGAAATTCCAAACTCTCAATCTGTGATCATTATTTATTATGGGTAAAAAAGTTTTCCTAGTTCCCACCGACTTCAGTAAAGTTGGTGACTGTGCCTTAAATCATGCCATCGCTATAGCTAAACTAACAGGGGCGTCAATAAATCTGCTTCATGTTGTGGGTAAAAAGGAAATGCTCGATGACGCACGGCTGAAGCTAAAGCTCGCAAAAGAAAGGGCGCGTGAGGAGTATGAGTTCATTGTGGACACTGTTGCGCGAGTGGGGTCAATATTCGAAGATATCGGTGATCTCGCAGAGGAACTGCAAGCTAGCCTTGTGGTCATGGGTACACACGGCCTCAGAGGAATGCAATTTATTACTGGAAGTAGGGCGCTTAAAATAGTAACCAGTGCTACTACTCCATTTATCATCGTTCAGGAAAAGGAAATCACTAGGAATGGATATGACGATATTGTTGTGCCCTTGGACCTTCATAAAGAAACCAAACAGAAACTATCGCTCGTAGCCGACATGGCAAAGTATTTTAATTCTAGAGTGCACATTATTGTGCCTTGTGAATCTGACGAGTTCTTGAAGAATCAGATTGACAGGAATGTTAATTATGCAGAGAACTTTTTTGCAGAAATGGATATCCCTTGCACCTCAAAAATAAGTGATGGGAAAGAGGATTTCGACGATGAGATCATAGCTTTTGCAAAAGAGATAAATGCTGACCTTATTTCGCTAATGAATATTCCAGGCATAAGTTTGGCCAATTTAATAGGTGGTAATTATGTTCAGAATATAATTACAAATGAACCTGAAATTGCGGTACTATTGATGAATCCTAAGGAAGTTTCCCATGCCAGCATTTTTGGCGCTTATTCCGGTGGGGGGTAATCTCTATATTCTAACTCCCATGATGAGAATGTCATCAATTTGCTCTTGCTTCGTTGCCCCTGCGTTAAGCCACGACTGAAGCGTTTCCTCCAATTTTGTTTGCTGCTGAATTCTAGGAGAGTTCGCAATGGAGACTAAGAGCTTTCTAAAAGGTTCGTACATAAACTTTTTACCCTGCTGGCCACCAAATTGATCAGGGTACCCATCGCTGAATATGTAAATCATATCCCCCGTTTGTATTTTAACCTTATGACAAGTAAACTCTTTATCAATAGATTCCATTGAGCCTATACTAATTTTGTCTCCTTTAAATATAGTTATCTCATTATTTCGAATTAGATAGAGAGGGTTGTGAGCTCCGGCATACTCTAGGGTGCCATTTTCTCTATCTAAAACACACAAGGCTAAGTCCATACCATCTCTTAATCCTTGAGAGTCTTCTTCGTCAGAATTGAGCGCTTGCGAAGACAATCTATTTAGACTGCGAAGAATGTCTGCTGGGTTTAAAGAAGGGTTGAGTCTTATTGCGCTATTTAATGCGTTGTGCCCTACGAGACTCATAAAAGCTCCGGGCACACCGTGACCTGTGCAATCAACAGCCGCAAATACCACCTTTCCATGATACTCATTTAAGAAGTAAAAATCTCCGGATACAATATCCTTTGGTTTGAAAAAAATGAGGCCATCATTTAGTAATCGTTCAATCCTTTTTGCTGATGGTAAGATGTTTTCTTGTAATCGACGGGCGTATTGAATGGAGGCTGTAATATCTTCTAAAAGCTCTTTTCTTTGCTCGTTTTGTTTAGCAATTTGGTTTTTTTGATGCTCAATGTCTTTGGTTTTGTTCTGTACTTGTTGCTTATAATCTTCATCCCTTTTCTTCAGTTCTTTACGCATCTCTATGAGAGCAATCCCTAAAGTGTCTTTATCGGATAGTGGCTCGTATTCTGTATCGTACTTTCCGTCTCTTACATGATTAGAGAATTCGGTGGTCCGCTTTAATCCAGATACTAATTGCTCAAGGGCTGCGCTCATCTCACCTATTTCGTCTCCTGTATTAACCACGGTTTGTTCTGGAAATTCTCCTTTGCCAAGTATGAGAAGAACCTCTCTAAGGCTGCGCACCGGAATCACAATGCTTCTCACCGTTAAGGATGCTATNATAATTCCTGCAACGAACAATCCAACACCAAGTATGAAAAGATAAATTTCTAGTTGNTCAAAAGAGAGTATCATCGTCTCACTATCTTCCGTTATATTTAATCTATGATCGGTGATTAACAGATTCAAACCCTCTAAAAACTCTTGTGTTTGTTGATCAATTTTTCCCCCTTCTTCCACCAACTCTCCCATTGCAAATCGCGCAAAGGGTAAGTCGTAACTTTGGATGTCCACAAGGGTAGCTTGGACCTCGCTATAAAGCTCGATTAATGCTTCGAGGTCTTTGTAAACTTTTTCTTTCTGTCGTCGTTCTGGCTCGGTCCAATTAAAACTGAGAGAATCAATGTTCTGCTTCACTTCGGGAATCTCTTCGCTCAATAATATTTTTAGCGACACTTTCTCTTTCGTGTCTTCGCGAGATTGAACCCCAGCCCACATTGAAATCAATGTTTTTGAACGAAGGACGTCACTTTTGAGCCGTTCTAAGGAGGAAACGGAAGGATTGTATATATCGTTGATATTATCGTTCATCTTACGGCCCGTGGAAAGGGTGCTATAGGTAAGAAATACCAACACTAGTGTGGTAAAGATTAGGATGGCAAAGCCCGCCCCAATTTTTCTGCTAATCGTAAACCGAAAACTCATTTGAGCCTAAAATTTCTTACTTGGGTTGAATTCCCCCAAGTTCCTGCTCCCGCAGTTCGTACTGCTTACTTTCTTCTATCTTGTTAAGATTGAAGTTGATGATTCTTAATGCGCGAACCGCCTGTATTTTACTTGAGTCTACTTCGTAGGCTCTGATCATGAATGGAAGTGCAATTTCGATACTTCTCATACTTTCAGATTGAATTTCCATTAAATCATGAATATCTACATATGGCAGTCTTTCCAAATTATATGCTCCTCTATTGTAATAAGCCACACCCGTCGAATAGAGTGCTTTAAAACTATTCGGGTCTATCTCTAGCACCTTATTAAGGTAGTCGTTTGATATTTGCCAATGATTGTCAAATTCGTCTCTATCGGTCTCATAGATTTTGCGGTGCGCGGTTGACATGGCCAAGAAATACTCAACATTCCTTTCGTTCAAAACTGTATCGGATTGTAATTCAGTTGCTATTCTACAATACTCGGAATAATGGTGTTCTGCTTGGAAAATCCCTTTTGGATCGTGTGTATCGATTATGTCTACTACGTCATTATAATGAGACACAGCTAAAAACCTTAATCCCTTGGTATTCTCCTCTAATAAATTGCCTTCTTTATCCAACTGAATCGACCTCGAAAAAGACTCTATAGCGATAGATCTATAATTGGACGCTTTTTCTGAGCTTCTTCTCGTCGTAAATAAATCCTTGTAAATAAATCCTCGTAAATGCCAGCTTGTTGCGTCATTCTCCCCTCCTTTCGCCTGGACTGCTTCATCAATGAATTGCACTGCCTCTTGAAGTTTTTCAGAGTTTATTGCCTTATTAGTCCTCCAGGATTTATAGGCTGAATATGCTGAATTGCGGATTTCAGTTGCACTTTGACTTATGCTGGAAAGGTGCAGCAGAAATGTCAATACCAAAAACATAATTATTCGAATCATAACTATCATTCGACCTTTCGGGCGAGGCTTTTTAAGGTTGCACCAATGTAGAGCGATTTGGCATTTGGTGTTTTAAGATCAAATAACCAATTGTTTTCATTCCAAACGAAGGCTACTGCTGATCCATTTGAAAGTGTCAATTCTCCATCACTAACCACCAGTGTTGGAGTATTTTTAAATTTCTGTGCTATTTCTGGTAGAAGATCGTGGTATTCTTCTCCTATGTAGATAATGTGACAATCACTAATCTTCAGTGTTTTGGATAATTTTCTTATCTCAATTTGTTGGCCCCCAATCTGTTTTGAATTATAATTCTTAACGAGCTCCTGATAAAGATTATCCCCTCCCATTACGGATATGATAAAATTTCCTGTTTTTTCTTCTTCAGGCCAATCAATATATTTTCCGAAGTTGTAGAGATAACTAGCTTTTACAATCGCACCAGTATCCTTTTCATTCATTTCAGGAAGTTGGGGGTCCTGAAGAAAGAATGAAGTTAGAATTGAAAGAAATAGGGTAAATTTCTTCATAATAATTCTCTTCCAAAGAATGGCGAATTATAACTTAATTAGGAATACCCAATTGCGAGAAGCCTAAGGAGTTTTCAAGTAATGGGCGTTCAATATCATGCCTTACGTGGTAAAGCGTGAAACAGTTACCTATAAATGTAATTTATTCCGACGTTTGCATAGTTTCAAGGTCTCGATCGAACAAATACAGACCTCCATTATCCCCGCCGATTAATTTTAGCTTATCTAGCAAATCTGCTGCCAAAGCTTCTTCTTCTATTTGCTCTGCGACGTACCATTGCATAAAATTGTGTGTAGTGTAATCTTTTTCCTGCAAACACAAGTCCACAACACTGTTGATCTCTGCTGTCACTTTTACCTCATGATCGTATAAACTTTGAAAAATAGTTTGAATAGATTCGAAATCTTCAGGAGGTTTAGCCAATTGCGGTACTACTGCTTTTCCTCCACGCTCATTAATAAATTTCACGAGCTTCAACATGTGTTGACGTTCTTCGTCGCTGTGCGCGTATAAAAAGTTTGCTACCCCATTCAAACCATTGGCCTCTGCCCATGACGCCATGGCTAGATAAAACTGCGAAGAGGAAGCCTCCACTTCTATTTGACCGTTAAGTACTTCTTGAATTTTCGCTGACAGCATAATGTATTATTTATATACAAAGATAAGGCAACACTTTCGTGTAAAACAGCTCTATCCCTTGTTTAGACTCGGATTGAATAATGCATATCTTCACNCAATCAATGAGTAAAAAGAAAAAAAAGAGAACTCAAAATAGGGGTAGATCCCACTCAAAGAGTGATCTAAGAGGACACGTAATGAGCCTACTTCGGGGTATTCCCGAAAAGGCTCTGAACTATAAACAGATTTCAGCGAGATTAGGNATAGATAATACCAATGATCGCCGGTTAATTCTCGAAATTTTGGGCGAGTTACTCGAATCGGAAATGCTAGAAAGCCCCTCTCTTGGTAAGTATAAGGTGCACCCTTCTCAGATGGTTCTTGTGAAGGCAAAGATGGATTTTACCAAATCGGGTCTTGCTTATGCCATTCCGGAAATTGCTGGGAAGGATATCATAGTCAGAGAGAAAAATACTGGGATAGCCATGCACGGTGATCTAGTTGAACTCACGATTATTGGGCTTAAAAGAGGTCAGCCCGAAGGAAAGGTAGTTCGTGTCTTGAAGCGAAGCTCAGAATCATATGTTGGTGTAATAGAGCTTTTAAAAAACCACGCTTTCTTCATCCCTTCAAACCGAAGAATACATGTCGACTTTTTCATTCATCGATCTAAAACTAAGAAGGCAAAGGACGGCCAAAAAGTAATCGTTCAACTCCTTAACTGGAATGAAGGTGATCGCTCGCCGGAGGCAGAAGTAATAACCGTTCTAGGTGATCCAGGAATAAACGATGTTGAAATGCATTCAATCCTCGCGGAGTACAACCTTCCTCTTAACTTCCCAGATGAGGTGATCGCTGAAGCCGAAAAAATTGACATCAAGATTTCTGAAGAAGAAATCAGTAAAAGGAAAGATTTTAGAGAGCACACCACTTTTACCATTGATCCTGATGATGCCAAAGATTTTGATGATGCGCTAAGCATAAGAACTTTAAATGATTATGAATATGAAGTTGGTGTCCATATTGCTGATGTTTCTCACTATGTAAAACCGGGAAGCTTGCTTGAAAACGAAGCGGCGAAAAGAGCAACATCAGTTTATCTAGTTGATAGGGTAGTTCCAATGCTTCCTGAGGTTTTATCAAATTATGTTTGCTCTTTGAGACCACACGAGGATAAACTTTGTATGTCTGCCGTTTTTACGATCAACAAAGAAGGACAAGTTAAAAATTGCTGGTTTGGAAAAACGGTGATCACTAGCAACCATAGATTTACCTATGCTTCAGCACAGGCGATTATTGATGGAAAAGACGATAAACATTTTTTAGCTAATGAAGTGCTTCTCTTTCATAAGTGGGCTCGCCAGTATCGAGCTGAAAGAATTAAAAACGGTGCGTTAGAATTTAGTGGAAAAGAAGTTAAGTTCCGCCTGAATGAAAACGGAAAACCCATTAGTGTTTACGAAAAAGTGATGAAAGAAGCGAACCACCTCATTGAGGAATTCATGCTTCTCGCTAATCGCAGTGTGGCAAAATCGGTAGGTTTTCCTAAAAAAGGAATCCCGCCAAAAACTTTTGTTTATAGGGTTCATGACTCACCTGATCCAGAGAAGCTTATGAACCTTAAGCTTTTTGTCTCGCGACTTGGTTATAAATTGAAAAGTGTAAAACCAGAAAATGCTTCCATTGCTTTAAATGACCTATTAGCTCAAGTTAAGGATCAACCTGAGGAAGACGCAGTCAAGCTAATGTCCATTCGGTCTATGGCAAAGGCAATCTACACTACTGAAAATATTGGACATTTTGGCTTAGGCTTTGATCACTATACTCACTTCACATCACCTATTCGAAGATATCCTGATATCCTCGTACATCGCTTATTAAATCAGTACAATAAGGGAGGTAAATCAGAAAATAAAGACAAATTAGAAAGGAGCTGTAAGCACTCTTCTGAGAAAGAAAAAATGGCAGTAGAAGCTGAAAGAGCTTCAATCAAGTATAAACAAGTAGAGTTTATGCTTGATAAAATTGGACAATCTTTCGAAGGTCACGTGAACGGCTTAACGAGATGGGGTATTTTCATTGAACTCATTAATACTAAAGTAGAGGGTATGATTCCTCTAAACACAATGGATGATGATGTTTACCGATTTGATGAGCGAAAAAACCAAGTCGTGGGACAGCGGTATGGTGAAGTCTTTGAATTCGGTGATAAAGTAAATATTGTTGTAAGGTCCGCTGATCTCATTCAGAAGCAACTCGAGTTTCAAATCATCTAGACAAGATTTATTCTATTCTGAAGATCTTCCTTATACGAGCCACCAATCGGAATAACCTTTTTATCATTCTCTAAGATTATATTTGGCTGCTCGATTGCCGCTATCTTATCCATTCTGACTATAAACGATCGGTGAACTCTAATAAATTCTTCGGAAGATAATTTTCGCTCTATATCCTTCATGGTCGAATGGATAGTGAACCTTGTAGTCAGGGCATTTATGACAACGTAATCTTTTAATGCCTCAACATAGTAAATATCAGATGTTTTCAGCTTAACTAGGCGAGAATTTGACTTAACAAAGATAAAATCATCTGTTTCTTTGCTTTCGACAATCGAATAAAGTAAATCTCGCTCCTTTATTAATTCACTCTCCTTCTCGTGTTTATACAAAGCCATTTCGATAGAAGTATGGATATCAATTTCCTTGAATGGTTTTATAATATAACCATAAGGCTCTGTGATTTTTGCTTTGTCTAAAGTTGCATCGTCTGCGTAGGCAGTTAAAAAAATAACAGGAATTTTCAATGCCTTTTTAATCTCATTCGCTGCGTCAATTCCTGTAAGTTTTCCCTTTAGCATTATATCCATCAAAACTAAGTCAGGCTTTAGCTCCAAAGCTAGATCAATGGCTTTTTCTCCTGTAGAAGAGGAGCCAGCAACATTGTATCCAAGCTTCGTTAAACTGTGCTGGATATCTTTTGATACAATGCTTTCGTCTTCTACAACGAGAATATTTTTTTTTGCCATTGGATAGTTTTCTTACTGTTTCTCAAATGTAATTAAATATTTAGTTCCTTCTAAACAGGATACCTTTACTTCTGCATCTAGTTGGTCAGCAAGAGTATAAACTAATTGTAGTCCTAATGAATCACTGTTTTCATAGTCGATATTTTCTGGAAGACCTTTTCCATTATCAGCGATAGTTAACAACATTAAACGATCAATTGATTTTGCTGAGATGTATACCTCTCCTGTTTCCTTGTGATCAAAGGCGTATTTTAAAGAATTAGATATCAACTCATTTACAATTAGTCCGCAGGGGATCGCTTGGTCTAAAGAAAGAAAAGTCTCCTCAAAATCTGTTCTGAGACGTACTTTGCCAATTTCTAAGCTATAGGAATGAATGAGATTATTAGCTAATGACAGAAGGTATCCAGTAAACTCAATTCCCGAGAAATCTTTGGTTTGATACAATGACTCATGGATAAAGCTCATTGACTTGATTCTATTCTGGCTTTCCTTCAGAATATCTAGGGTATTTTCATCTTGTACATAAGAAGTTTGCAAGTTGAGAATACTGCTTATTACTTGAAGATTATTCTTTACTCTATGATGTACTTCCTGGAGTAAGATTTCCTTTTCATTGAGAGATTCCTGCATTTTTTGCTCGATCTGCTTTTTGGTGGTTACGTCATATGACATGCAGGATATTTCTTTAATCTCATTTTGTTCTCCGTAAATCGGATTAAAGAATGTTTCTAACCAAACGTCGGCACCAGAAGAGCTCTTTAATTTTCCTTCAAATTGTTGTTTTTGTCCTTGAAATGCTCCTTCGAAGATTTGTGTTAAAACCGTATGAACTTCACCATTTATGTGGCCTTTTAGCAATTCTAGAAAATTGGTGCCAATACTTACTTCTTTCCTTAAAAGTTTCTTATGCTGATCAGCAAAAACTCTATTGTAGGAAACAATGTGATAATCAGCATCTATGGACCAAATCAGGGTTACTGAACTATCAAAAATTGCCTGAATTTTTGCCGCTTGAGATTTGAGTTTTTTCTCGGCGACCTTTTTGTATGTAATCTCCTGAGATATTCCTGCTACCTCAGCAACTGCACCTTCTTCACTGTAAATTGGACTTAGAAATACTTCCGTTGCATATTGCTTGCCCAGGCTTGATTGAAATTTTAATTCAAATCGTTCTTTCTGACCACTAAATACATTGTTGTACTTACCTGACCAAAAATCAGATTCCCTTGAATCGACTTTAGAAGAGGTTTCTAAAATGTGATCTCCTATAGAAATATCAGTTTTGAAGCGTTTGTCAATTTTCTCTTTGTAAAAATCATTGAAAAATGTCAAGCGTGACTGATTATCAATGGACCAGATCATGTGCTGACTGGAATTAAATATCGTATTAATTTTGTTGGACTGTTCGCGAAATTTTTGTTCGCCTATTTTTTGATCACTAACATCCAAGGCCAATCCAGCGACTTCAGTAACAAGTCCACCAACAGAAATTGGATTCAAATAAATTTCCCTGAAGAAAACATTTCCTTTCAGATCCTTGGTTTTGGTCAGAAAGTTTATCCTCTCATTTGTCTCAAAAACCAGATCGTATTTCTCGTTCCAAAAATCGTGATATTCCGCTGAGGCAAACTTCTTTTTTGGTTTAGTAAGGTCTGTGTTAATTTCGGGTTTAATCCCGTAGTGAGTTTCAATAGTCTTCGAGTAAGCCTGGTTAAATGAAGTTAAAGCCTTATTTCTATTTACACTCCAAAAGAGGACAGTACCCGATTGAAATATAGCTTCTATTCGTGCTGATTGATCATTTACGCGCTGTAGAGCTGATACATTGTTTGTAATATCCATCAACTTACAGAACATTGCCTGCTTTCCATTGACAATCTTTCGTTCTGCATTACACTCGACAAAAATGGGATCTCCATTTTCCGTTTTTAAACCCCATACTTTGCTCTCATTTATGAGTGAAGACTCAAAATTTTCAATAAGTTCCTCGTACTTTGGAATAAACTCAGGTAATAGGAGGTGAGGAAAGTATAGCTTTCCTTTATCTAATTCTTTTGTAAACCCAATTTTATCTCTCCAGTTTCTATTTGTGAAGAGAATCTTACCAGAAGAATCGAGAACTTGGAATAATTCTGGGAAAATTGACGATGAATACGAAGGGGAGTCCCATTCTGTTTTTGTGCGTATAAATAAGAACGTTTCCTCTCTTCTTCCCATGAAGCGCACATGCACATTAATACCATTCTTTTGAGAAAAAAAAGATTCTAGTCCCTGTTTTTCTGACTCAAGAACTTTTGAGAAAAATGAATTGAATACTTCTTTTTGTGTCCCTAAAACCTTAGAAAGTAATTCACCTGTGCAATCTTCACCACATCCATAACACCTTTCTACGATACCAAACTTATTGATTTCGAATATGGTTGTTTGCGGTTCGGTTGATGTATAAAGTTTTGCTGTTTCTGTAGTGATCAATTTGGTTGTTTATTAAAAAGCTTCTACAAGATATTTGAATTATCTTCTAAGACCAAAGCAGTCACTACCGTTTGAATTTAATTAGCTATATCTTCTTCGTCTTGGCCCTGTTTCCCCCCAACATTACTCCCGTTGATCTTAACTTCAATGCCATTTTTATATTTGACAATCAATTCTTGTATGCCTTCGGGATTATAAGTTTTCCAAGTACCTACCCTAACTCCACTGCTATATTTTCCTTCCTTTTTCAACTGACCATTCGGATGATACCACCGATGCTTTCCCACAGGAAGACCAAGGGTATACTCACCTTTATAGTTCAGCTCACCGTCTGGATATTCATAAATCCACTCACCATTTCTTTCACCGTCGAGGTAGGATCCTTTTTCACTGTGATCTCCCACATTATACAACCACTCTCCGTCTTTGTATCCGCTAATGTATTCACCTTTTGAAATTTCATCTCCCTTAATGTTATACTCGACAGACTCACCATCCTCTTTTCCTCGACGATAATACTCTTCTCGCCGCAAAACTGTGTTGTCAAAGTACCAAGTCCACCTACCTTGCGGAAGGCCGGATACATATTTTGCCTTATGTTCGATAGAACCATTTTTGTGGTAGAACACCCACTCTCCCTCTCTATCGTTGTTCTCATATTTGCCTTCAGCTCTTAGCTCTCCTGTATCGTAGTATAACTTCCAAAACCCCTGGTAGTCTCCCTTTTGGTCAACGATTCCTTCAGCTGTTTTTTCACCTTTACTGTAAATCTCCGCGCTAGTTATCGACCCCTCAGAATCGTAGTTGCGGTGAGTTCCCTCCTTTTTGCCATCTACGTAACCTCCAGTTGATTTAATCTTTCCATCATTGTAGTATGTATTCCTTAAATCAAGGATAACTGATTCTTCCGTGTCAACTATCAACTTATCATCTCTGTACTTCTCCAAACTAAGTAAATCTCCTCTCTTGTCAAATGTCTTAAAGATCCCATTCTTCATGTCATTCATGTATGTACCATCAACATTTACAAAACCGTTTTTATGAAAGGTCACCCACTTACCTCTTTTCTT
Organism: Flavobacteriales bacterium; assembly: GCA_022448105.1. Lineage (GTDB taxonomy): Bacteria > Bacteroidota > Bacteroidia > Flavobacteriales_D > Cryomorphaceae > JAKVAV01. The sequence continues at coordinate 30,938 of JAKVAV010000007.1, forward strand.
TTTTCGGCTATCATACCGGTTTATCTTTTCTATTGATTTTAAATACCCGTCTCCGTATTTGAGTAAAGTAATAACTCGACCATCTCTAGCATATTCGAAGCCCTCACCATGCTCTAAACCATCGATATAGGGTACTCTCTTTTGCAGCTCTCCGGTCGGGAAATATAACTCTGCCTCACCCACTCTGGTATCATTCTCTAAGAAAACGCGTTCGTACAAAACTCCGTTTTTATAGGTGAGAGTCTCTCCGGTCTTTTCGCCTTTGTCGTAAGTAATTTTAGAACTGAGTTGACCTTCTTCATTGTAAAAAACCCATACGCTATCAAGCTGAAATTCGACTCTGTTTCCCTCACTTTTTATTTGACCCGTAGGGTAGTAGGTTGTCCAATAACCATTCGGTCTTCCGTCAAGTAAAAAACCCTCTGAGGACACCGTTCCATCATCGTAGTAGTAAGTTGTGTAGTCTCCATCTTGCCCACAAAGATGAACACAACAAATGAGAAAAGAACAGGACCAAACTATTACTATTGTTCTCTTTTTAAAAGAAAGTATAGAATTTATATATAGCCTGTGGAAACTGTGAAAATCGAATAGTTTCATTATTTGGTTCTTTTACTTTTCCAAAGTTAGTAACACAGAATAAAGGTTTATTCTTATCGAAGGTATTTATAACGAGAGTTTTACTAAATAATTAACAATTTGGGCTAGCCTTTCCCTCTTGAAATAATAACTTGTGAAAAGGTGAAACCATTGTGGATGAAGACGACTTTTTCTTTTGAAATAAACTGACTTTTCTATTTGGAGAATTGAAAACTATGATTCTGTATCAAAAAGAAAGAGAAATTGCGAGAAAGTTGCTTTATTGTTTTCCATACTAATCAACACAATTCACTAAATGATTGCTCATAACTGAAAGAGGAAAATACAGTAAACACTGGGTAAAACTCGTTCATATTCTTCGTGGTGTTCATAATATTTCCCTTACTCCTTTTCTAACTTTGTCAAAAATTAAGCAATGAAAGTAGCCATTGGAAGTGACCACGCCGGATATTCTCTAAAAGGATATATAACTGAGCATTTAGAAGATTCTAACATAGAAGTACTCGACTATGGAACTCATAGTGAAGAGAGCATAGATTATCCACGATTCGCTCATTCTGTGGCTAATTCGGTTTCGACAGGTGAAGTAGATTATGGTATTTTGATCTGTGGTAGTGCAAATGGTGTATCGATGACCGCCAATAAACACGCAAAAATTAGATGTGCTATCTGCTGGAAACCTGAGTTAGCTACATTGGCGAAGTCACATAATAATGCAAACATCATAGCTTTACCTGCACGGTTTATCTCTGAGGAACTAGCTGTTGAAATAATAAATGCTTACCGATCAGCGCAGTTTGAGGGAGGTCGTCATCAAAGGAGGGTAGAAAAAATCCCATGTACTTAAGAGAGTTTATTCACTCACAAGTTGAGCAAGCAATTTTCGCTTGGATTGCATAAATTGATTATAGTAAGTTCCGGTTCCTGGTCCATAGAATCCGGTATATACCTCTCTTACTTTCCTATGTTTGTCAATGAAAATAAGGGTAGGAAATGACCTTACTGTGCTTAACATAGGAAATTTTTCCTGAGCAACCATTTTACTAGCATTCCCTCCGAGTAGGAAATATTCTGGCATATTTTTAATTCTTTCACGATATCTATTATAAGCGATATTGGCAAATTCAATATCGTTTTTGTATTCGAATAGAACGGGAATTATCACCAATTCCTCGTCTGAGTATGGTTCTTTTAAACTACTGAGAGCATTAGAGGCATCCATACAATTAGGACACCAGGTACCCATGAGTTCAAGAATGACAACTTTATTATGCAAATTCAAATTATCCCAAGAGACCGTATCCCCATTTTGATTGGGTAAAAAGAAGTTAAATGGAGTGGTTGAATCTGTTTTAGTGATTTGGTCAGGGCGCTTCAAAGAGGCAGCAGAATCGGCAACCGCACACCAACGGGAGGTATAATTTTTACCAGATTTGAAAACACCATTGACAAGTGAATCACCATTTATGTCTGCCGTAAATAAAAATGCATGACTTCCGTCAAAGGTACTAAGGTTGACTTGTTCATTCATAATATCACCTTCTAGATACCTATAATCTCCAGTTTCTGTGAGAATTGTTCCTGTCAATTTTCCTTGGTTATTATTGATGATAAGAACCGCGGGGTATTCGCTCTTTTTACCAAGGTCAAACCTTACGGCATACTGATTAGCAATGTTTAAATTACTGGATGTATTGGTAAATCTATATTCCGCACCTTGTTCGGCATCTAATGGGATGGAATAATCTTCGCGATCAAGTTTTACCCAGCTTCCAGACATCATATAGGGTGATTCAACGCGAAGGCGCATTTCTGTGTTAAAATAGGGTAAGGTCACGATCACGGAATCATTCCTAAGAGCAACGTTATCAATTATAATCTCTTCATCGTGATTGGTCAGTGTGAGCTTTGCGCTGTTTTTACGAACATTACTGAATGTTCCGTTAAATGGTAGGATGCTACCGTTAAGATCGAGAGAAAACCTCCATGGGGTTGCGGGTAAGGTAATTGTATTCGTCTTGTAAGTCGACTGATTATCTGCACAAGCACCTAACCAAACCATGAGGATTAAGAGAATAAGCCTTTTCATCACCGCTAAATATAAAAAGGCTCCACAAGGGAGCCTTCATTTTGTTATTGAAAGAGTGGAAATCTTAAAAGTCGAATTTTATTCCTTGCGCCAGAGGAAGGCTATCGCTAAAGTTTATAGTATTTGTTTGTCTGCGCATATACACCTTCCAAGCATCAGATCCTGACTCACGTCCACCTCCTGTTTCCTTTTCACCACCAAAAGCACCTCCAATTTCTGCGCCCGAAGTACCGATGTTTACATTAGCTATTCCACAATCTGAGCCTTCATGTGATAGGAAAGCTTCCATTTCTCTCATATTAGTAGTCATGATGGATGAGGATAATCCTTGGACTACTCCATTTTGAAGCTTCATAGCTTCGTCGAGAGTACTGTATTTCATGATATACAGGATTGGTGCGAATGTTTCGTTCTGTACGATATCAAAGGAATTTTCGACTTCTGCAATTGCCGGTTTTACGTAGCATGCGCTACCTAGTCCTTCGAGCGTCCCACCTGCAACAATGATGTTTCCTCCCTCTTCTTTTACTCTTTCGAGAGCTTTGTGGTAAGAATTAACTGCATCCGTATCGATCAGTGGACCCATATGATTGTTTTCGTCGAGCGGGTTACCAATTTTAACTTGTTGATAAGCACCTACCAAAGTATCCTTTACCTTGGCGTATACAGATTCGTGAATGATCAGCCTGCGTGTACTTGTACATCTTTGGCCCGCTGTACCCACGGCACCAAAAACAATTCCAGGGATAGCAATTTTGAGGTCGGCATCTGGAGTGATAATCATTGCATTGTTACCTCCTAATTCTAATAGACTTTTACCGAGCCGTGCAGCAACTGTTTGAGCAACAATTTTCCCCATTCGAATAGAACCTGTGGCGGAGATCAAAGGAACATGTGTATCAGAGGTCATCATTTCACCAACTTTATAATCTCCATTAATAATGCAGCTTAGACCTTCTGGAAGACTATTTTCTTTTGCAACCTCAGCGAAGATGTTTTGACAAGCAATAGAACAAAGTGGAGTTTTCTCGGAGGGTTTCCAGATACATACATCTCCGCAAACCCATGCAAGTGCGCTATTCCAGCTCCACACAGCAACAGGAAAGTTAAAAGCAGAAATTATTCCAACGATTCCCAGCGGATGATATTGCTCATACATCCTGTGTTTGAATCTTTCGCTATGCATGGTGAGACCATGAAGTTGCCGAGATAGTCCAACCGCAAAATCGCAGATATCGATCATTTCTTGGACTTCTCCTAAGCCCTCCTGTAGCGACTTACCCATTTCGTAGGACACCAGCATACCGAGTTCATGTTTGTACTTCCTCAGCTTATTACCATATTGCCTAACAATTTCTCCGCGTTGAGGAGCTGGGGTCATTCTCCATTCTGTGAATGCGGTTTTAGCGACTTCAACAATTTTTTGGTAATCTTCAGCTGTTCCAGTTGTCGTTTGGCCTATAAGTTGACCATCAACAGGTGAAACTGAGTTGAGGGTAGCCCCAGACCCAAAATTATTAAGTCCAGTAGAGCACCCATGGTTATTCTCGTCAACCCCGAGAGTTTTGAGAACGTCTTGAATAGTATTTGAGGTGATAGAAGTTGATGACATGAATTGAAAAATTTGTGCAAAGGTACACAGTCTTTATGGATAATCAATAATCTTAAATAATTGATAATCAATACAATAAAATATTCATGAAATAAGAGACTTTTGTAAATTCTGAATGGTGCAATACTATAGAAGACAGAAGTTCAAAATATGGTCTATTGAAGAGCTTATTTTCTGAGAACGTAGATTTGACTTGAAAAAGGATTTTGTTCTTTGGATGCTTTCAGATTAGAAACGAGACCATTCCAAAAGCCTTTTATTTTAGAACCGGATTGATACTTTTCGGAAAGTAAGGAAACATAAAAGCTGTCGAAGAGCATTCCTTTGGTTTTAACCAATGTCAAAGAATGTTGAGTTGCGATGTTTTGAATATCGGTTTGAGTAAAATGCCATAAGTGACGGGGAACATCAAGAGCCGCCCAATTAGCCCCGTAGATTTGAGAGTCATACGAAAGGTGGTTGGGAAGAGCGAATACGAGTAAACCGCCGCTTTGGAGTTTATATAGTAATGAAGTAACGACTTCTTGAAAGTTATGGATATGTTCGAGAACGTGCCAAAGGGTAATACAAGCTAAAGATTCGTTTTCAATGGAATTTAAGTATTCTGTTGGTTTGAGTTTGATCCCGTCTTTATGTGCATTGATGCGGGCTGTTTCACTTGGTTCAAGCCCAATAATGTTTATCCTTTTTTGAGAAATAAAGCGAACAAAATCGCCACCACCAGCGCCGTAGTCTAACCATGTTCCACGTGGAACATAATATTTAAGTGCATTGTATTTAAGTTGCAGATTCAGTTTTTGTACTCGTCGATACCAATAATTGATGAACCCTTGAGAAGTTTTACTATGAGAGACATAATCCACACTTTCATAGTATTTCCATAAATCGCCAGCTTTCGGTTGTGGATTCGTAAAGAGAAAATCACAATTTAGGCACTGAGATAAAGTGAATTTTTCTTTTGATATTGAATGGTCTATCACTTCTGAATGATGAGATAACTCACCGCTTGAACAGATGGGACAAACGTTAATGCGTCGCATGAACANTGAATATTTTGGATAGTTCCACGTGGAACTATCGACCCAGATGAATCATTAATACTGAAATATCACTAGGAGAAACCCCACTTATTCTAGAAGCCTGTCCTATAGTTTCCGGTTTTATTTTTATTAGTTTCTCTTTCGCCTCAGCGGAAAGAGAATTAATTTTTGTGTAGTCGAAATTAGGGTATAAATGAATGTCTTCCAGCCTATTCATCCGATCAGCCATCTCTTGTTCTTTTGCAATGTAACCTTCGTATTTGATCGCTATTTCTAAGCTTTCTTTTACTTCGGACCAGACATGAGTTTGGAGCTCTTTAGATTTATCATCGTTATACGAATTCAGACCAGAGGACATGGTAAATAGGTGATCTAGTGATATGTTAGGTCTACTTAAAAGCGATTTGATTTTGACTTTCTGTTTTAGTTCTGAAGAATTTTGAATCTTGAGAATGGGGTTAGCATTTACCGGATCGATACTGGTTTTTTCCATCAATCGTGAAAACGAATGCTGTTCTGCTCTTTTTTTCTCAACGCGAAATAATCGCTCATCTGCAGCGAGACCAATTTCGTGAGATTTTGCAGTTAACCGATCATCAGCATTATCTTGCCTGAGCAGGATTCTATATTCAGCTCGGCTGGTAAACATTCTATAGGGTTCTTTTGTACCCTTGGTAATAAGATCGTCGATAAGAACACCAATATATGCCTCACTGCGGTTCAAAATAAATGGATCTCTGCCATGAACATTTTGATGGGCATTGATTCCAGCCATAAGACCCTGGCATGCCGCTTCCTCGTAGCCAGTAGTTCCATTAATTTGACCAGCAAAAAAGAGGTTTTTAATCAGTTTGGTTTCTAATGTATGACTCAGTTGGGTTGGTGGAAAATAGTCATATTCAATAGCATAACCAGGTCTAAAAATCTTGGCATTTTCCAAACCAGGTATCTTGTGTAAGGCTTTGAGCTGTATTTCTTCAGGGAGGCTGGAACTAAATCCGTTGAGATAAATTTCTATGGTGTTCCAACCTTCTGGTTCTACAAATAATTGATGTCTTTCACGTTCAGCGAATCGGTCAATTTTATCCTCAATAGAAGGACAATATCTGGGTCCAATAGATTGGATTCGTCCGTTAAACATGGGCGATCTGTCAAAGCCAGATCTCAAAATATCATGTACTTCAAGATTGGTGTACGTGATATGACAGGGACGCTGATGGGAAACGGGTGTGGTATCAGTGAAAGAAAATTTTCCTGGTTTTTCATCGCCGAGTTGAACTTCCATTTTAGAATAATCAAGACTACGTCCGTCCAGTCTTGGAGGCGTTCCAGTTTTCATTCGACCGTGTTCAAAACCGAAATGGACTAGCTGCTCCGTAATTCCGAAGGAAGCTTTCTCCCCGGCCCGTCCGCCGCCAAAATTTTTCTCACCGATATGAATCAATCCATTCAAAAATGTGCCACTCGTAAGTATTACAGTTTTCCCTTTAATTTCAATTCCAAGCCCGGTCTTAACACCCGAGATAGCCCCTTTTTTGTCTATTAAAACTTCCTGAACCATGTCTTGAAAAAAATCGACATTGCGCGTCTGCTCTAACATTTCCCTCCATTCCGTAGCAAAAAGCAAACGGTCGTTTTGAGTGCGAGGACTCCACATGGCGGGACCTTTGGAACGGTTGAGCATTCGAAACTGAATGGCGCTTTTGTCACTAACAATTCCCGAATAACCGCCCAAGGCGTCTATCTCACGTATGATTTGGCCTTTGGCAATCCCCCCCATAGCGGGATTACAACTCATTTGTCCAATGGTGTTCATATTCATAGTCACCATGAGAACCTTTGATCCAAGATTTGCTGCTGCCGCTGCTGCCTCGTTTCCTGCGTGTCCTCCACCTACTACGATAACGTCGTATTCCAGTAGCATAACTCGTTTATAATCAAAATTTTAAAAGGAAAGCAAAGATAAATAATAATCCTCTTTATTGCGCATTTCAAATTTCTCCTCATCTGTCTTATCTCTATATCCACAGAGATGGAGGAAGCCATGAATTATCACTCTACAGAGCTCATGAAACCAAGCGATGTTTAACTCTATTGCGTTTTCCTTTACTCTATCGAGGCTAATAAAAATATCGCTTTCTAAAACGTCGCCTTCCTGATAAGGGAAAGTAATGATGTCTGTCAAGTAATTATGATTCAGGTAACCAAGGTTAATATCGAGCAAATAGTCATCGGAGCAGAAGATGTAGTTTAGTGCACAAATAGTAACCCTCTCTTGTTTGGAAGCATGAACGATCCATTCCGAGATAATTTCAGATTTGTCAAACGTAAAATCAGGAAGTTCTGAATAAAAGAAAATAGGAAATTTTACCCCATTAGGCATCTATCGACACAGGCTTTGATAGCTCCTTGAATTGCATTTCTACAATTCGACCCTCATCGTCAAAACCAATCTCATCTGAAAGGTGCTTCATTAAGAAAACTCCTCTGCCATTTGGTTTTTCGATGTTCTCTGGGGAAGTTGGGTCAGGAACGTTTTCGAAATCAAAACCTGGACCTTCGTCTTCTATGATGAACTTAAATTCATCCTCGTTAACTGCGTACCTGACTATAACCTTCTTTTCGGGATCTTGCTTATTACCGTGGTAAATGGCATTATTTACGGCTTCGGTTAGAGCGATCAAAATGTTACCGTAGTGTTCTTCTTGGATATGAAATTTGGCGCAAAGATCATCGATAAGGCGCTCTATAATGGTGATATTTTCGCCTTTAGACGCGAACTCTATGGTTTCCATTTTAGTTGATTGGGTAATAGTCATCAATTGTTGCTCTCAAAATTAAGAAAATAATCATTTACCTTATCTCGATAGTAAGGCTTCAAATCGGCAGGGACAGTTCGTAGGAGCTCTACCTCTTTGGATTTTTTCCTTTTATACTCTAAATAATCTTCGGGGTTACTCGGTTCGAAGAATCTAGGAGAATTACTCTCTCTTTTTTCATCATATTCCCTTTCACGAAGGGCTTTTTCCGATTCTAATAGTCGCACTAAAATATCCTCTTGGCGCTTTAATGATTCACGAGTCAGCTCTTGATTGACTAAATCTCTCTCAAGGTCTTCCATATCTTCGGCAATATCTTTTAGCCCAGAACCTTCCCCTTTTCCGTTCTCATTTAACTCTTGAGCCATGCGTTCGACTTCACGGCGAATGGCGGCTTGTTCAGCAGCCATTTTGGCAATTTCTTTGCTCATACCCTGGTTTCCCATTCCCGGCTTAAACCCTGGTTTCTGACCACCATCTTGCTGACCCTTTTCCATTTGTTTGAGCATTTCTTCTAATTTTTTACCCATCTCTTCTTGCATTTTACCCATTTTACCAGAGGAAGGGGTTTTTCCCTGCCCCCCCGGGTTTTCGCAATTCCCGGTTCCGGGCATTTGATTGGCCATAGCCATCTGCATTTGCTGCAAAGCTTCATCCAACAAAAGCGCGAGGTTATTGTAAGAAGTCATCACATACTGCTGTCTGCTCGTTGCGTTAGCCGTTCGTCTTTCACCGATATCTTCTAAGGCTTTTGAGATGTTTTGATTGATGGCCGATATCTCTTCATTAACGATAGATTCAATTTGCGGAACTCTTTTGCTCAGGGCGAAGAGAGAGTCCTCAACCATCTGACTATCGTCCTTAATATTTCGCTGTTTTCTTCCAGATTCAACGTAAGCAGGATCGTCCCTTTCTAGTGGCTTGAGTTCCTCCATTACGCCTTCTTGGTCAAAGCTAAGCTGAATGATATTTTCAAGGAGTGCGCGAAGGTCTTCCATATTCTCCTGTGCCTGCTGAGATTGTGAGGCCTGCATTGACGCTTCCATTTGACTAGCCAGATCTTGCATTTCATCGGAGGCTCCTTGCTGAGACTCAGAAGCTTTCTTTCCTTTTCCCTCTTCGAGTTTCTTGGAGGAATCTTCCATTTTTTCATCAATACTCTCTTCTTGTTCATCTGTATTTGGTAGATCAAAAGGCTGCTCCAGCTCCTCGTTCTTCTTATCTAGGTCATCCAATTCCTCTTTGAGCTCGTCAAATTCTTCGTTCAATTTATCCTGTTCCTCTTTGAGCTTTTCTTTGTCCTCATCTTTGTTCTTTGATCTTTCGCTTAGTTCTTGCTGCTTTTCTGCAAGGTCTTTCAGTTTCTCCACAGACCTTTCAAACTCCTGCTCAACTTCGAATTGCTTGAACATCTCTAAATTTCTGTCAAGCTCTTTTTCAAGCTCTTCAGCATTCATCTCCATTTGCTCGAGCTGCTCCATGAGTTTCTCTTGATCAAGCTCTTGCATGAGCTCCTCCATCCGCCGATACATTTCTTTCATTTCTTCACTCATAAGCTCGTCGAACATCTTCTCGAGTTGTCGCTGTTTTTCGAGTATTTGCTCGTTCTTCTCCAAGAAATTCTCTTGTCTCTGCTGCATTTTTTTACGCTCATTGCGCATCGACTCAATGTTTTTTTCAAGCCTCTTTTGTTTATCGAGTAGATCTTCTACTCGTTTTTTGTCTTGCCAATCGAGTTCCTTGTCTTTTAAAAGCTCTTTATTCAAATCTTCAAACTCCTTTTGGAGTTCAGCGGCCATTTCTATGCTTTCTTCGAGCTGATCTTTAATGTTTTCAGAGGTCTCTTTTCTCTCATCGTCTAGCTCTTTTTCTGTGGGAGCTTCGTAGGTTTTCTTTAATGAGCGAGCAGATTTACTCCCATTTACACCATCATTATCCCACACTTCAAAATAATACTCAACGGCTTGACCTGCTTTAGATACTAATTTCTTAAAGTCTTGAAAGTGAAAGAACTCCTGGGTCTCACTTGAGTTGATTTTGATGTACTCCTTGAATCGTTCTTCGGAGCCGTCAGGGTTTGTCGTTTTGTAATGAAAAACAAGGCTACTCAGACCGTAATCATCAGAAATGGAACCACCGAAAAACAAACGCCTTGAATCCAGAGTGTCTGATGTTTCTTCTACATTGATTTTTGGATAAGCGTCTTTCACCACATCTATGCGGTAAGTCACCGTATCTGCATTTCCTGCCAGGCTATTGTAAGCACTGATAGAATAAGGAGTTGACTCAAAAAGGCGTTGAGACAGCCTAAATGAAGTTTCATTAACCTTTTCAGGCAGCACAGCAGAGTCTCCTAAGCTAAGAAACAAACCCTCTGTATTTTCCGTCATAAAGATCCAAGCCACCTGACTTCCTTCTGGCACTTGAATATTACCGCGATTTGTAAATGAGACAGCATCCGTTTTGAGATAATCGGGATAGCTAACATCTATTTTCATCTGACGCACCAATGGGGGTGGAAGGACTTTGATTAGGAATTCTTCGGAGTAAAATCCGTCTGCAAAAAACTTAAAAGGGATGTCATTTCTAACGTTTCTGAATGTATAAGAAAACTTTCCACCACCTTCATTATTCAGTCGAAAGGCCTTACCGCCAAGTTCTATTTTAACGGTCTGAGGCACGTATTCACCATCTACATTCGCTTCAAGCGTGAAATTCTCATTCCCAGGGATGGAAAGGGATTCATTCATCACTGAAAAATCAAAAGGAGCTTGTGGAGAGTAGTCTTGATTATATGTGACAATTCGTTGAGTGCTTTCTGTTAAAACAGATGGAGAAATCATCAAAAGCAGAAGAGCCAACCCCAAAGGAGGGAGGGCATACTTTAAGTACTTCTTATTGTCCTTAAAGTTGATAGCCGATTGAAAAGGGATAGGTTTAAGTTCGGTAGTTTTTTGCTCAATACTGGCAATTACTAAAGAATTGTCTATTGAATCATTGGATGTCTGCCGGTGTAATTGCAATGTGTTCAGCAGCTTATCGCTTACTTCCGGAAAGTGTTTTCCAATGATTTCGGAAGCATTTTCATGCGAAATCACAGAACCTAGGCGGAACAATTTCAGTCCAGGAGTGATTAAATTTTTAAGGAGGAGAAAGAGGAAAATGCCCAAAAGCCCGAAAAAGAGAATGGCTCGAACCGACCCAGAAAAGCGTCCGAAATACTCAAGAATGGCAACAACCAAAAGCGCGCTCAACCCAATTCCTACAAAATATAGACCACCTCTAATAATTTCATTGAGGTAGTACCTTCGAATGAACGCGTCTAGTTTATCAATTAAATTCTGATATGATTCCCCCATACTCAATATTAACGTTTAAGGCTCATCAAAAGAAAGAAGCAGCAAGTTAAGTATTGTTAAGCAGAAGCACAGATAATAAATCGACTCAGATTGAGTTGCCGATTTTTCCCAGAAACGGAGAGCCAACCTTTTTTACGAATTTTCAGCTTCTGGCGCTTCGCTATATCGGTCATATCATTCAACTGCACTTTTTGAGAGTATGTATTCAGAATGAGAACGCCATTCTTAGAAAGAAGCTTGGCTGCGGTTTCTACCAAAGTGGGTAGAAGGTCTTCAAGCTTCCAATGTTCACCTCGTTTTCCTCTCCCGTAAATAGGGGGGTCCATAATGATAAATCGATACCGGTTTCCTCTTTTAACCTCCCTTTGAGCGAACGCCAGCGCATCTTCAACTACCCAGTGAATTCCCTCAATACCGCTGAGTTTTGCATTTTCAGATGCTTTTTTGACTATTGACTTCGAAGAGTCGACGTGAAAAACATCTCCACCGGCAATGGCTGCACATAAAGTCGCAGCGCCGGTATACCCAAAAAGATTTAGCACTCTATCGCCTTTTTTGACATTTTGCATCAGGAATTTCCAATTCTCTTCTTGCTCGGGAAAAACACCAATGTGTTTGAATGGGCTTAGGCTCAGGTTTATCCTCCAACTCAAACCTGAGAAGGAGTAAACGAATACCCATGAATCTGGGACCTCCTCTGATAATGTCCAAGAGCCTTTTGTCTTCATTTTTTCAATAAAAACCCCTTTGGAAATTGATATCCATTGAGCTTTGGTGAGCGCAGGTTTCCCATAAGCTAAAATCTCAGGTCTGTCCAGGGCGATATCACCAAACCGCTCCAGTTTTCTTCCGTTGCCGTAATCGATTAATTCATAATCGATGTGGCTATTTGATTTGTTAGTGTTTTCTTTCAATCCCGTGAATTGGCCTATCTTTGCGGCCAAATTAAGAAACTACGCATGAAAGTACGCGTTCGATTTGCACCAAGTCCCACAGGACCCCTCCACATGGGAGGTGTGCGCACAGCTCTTTACAATTATCTCTTTGCGAAGAAGCACGGAGGGAGTTTCATTTTGAGAATTGAAGATACTGACCAAACGAGATTCGTTGAAGGAGCTGAAGACTATATTAAGGAAGCATTAGCCTGGTGTGGAATGATTCCTGATGAGGGCCCAGGGTTTGGGGGAAAATTTGGTCCTTACAAGCAAAGCGAGCGGAAAGAGATATACAAGGAATATGCAGACCGCTTAATTAATTCAGGTTATGCTTATTACGCTTTTGACACGCCAGAAGAGCTTGATGCGATGCGCGAGAGACTGAAAAAGGCAAAAGTTGCTTCACCTCAGTACAATACTATTACTCGCGACACCATGCGAAACTCACTCACATTGAGTGAAGAAGAAGTTTCTAGACTTCTTCAAGAAGGACATCCTTACGTGATTAGGTTTAAAATGCCTCGAAAAGAAGATGTGCGTGTACAAGATGTAATTCGCGGATGGGTTGTCGTAAATACGATTCAGCTAGACGATAAGGTTCTTTTCAAAAGCGACGGAATGCCGACTTATCATCTGGCGAACATTGTGGATGACCACAAGATGGAAATCACCCATGTAATAAGAGGGGAGGAGTGGCTTCCTTCTGCTCCACTGCACGTATTGCTCTACCAAGCCTTTGGCTGGGATGCACCGCAGTTTGCTCATCTCCCGCTATTACTTAAACCTGATGGCAACGGAAAACTTAGTAAAAGAGATGGTGATCGCCTTGGGTTTCCCGTTTTCCCGCTAGAGTGGAGCGACCCAAAAACGGGTGAAAAATCGAGCGGTTACCGTGAGAATGGCTATTTCGCAGAATCTTTTGTGAATATGCTTTCTATGCTAGGTTGGAATCCAGGGACACCTCAAGAAATCTTCTCTATGGACGAACTCATCGAGGCATTCAGCCTGGAAAGAGTAGGGAAGGCGGGAGCTAAATTTGACCCGAATAAAACCAAGTGGTTTAATCAGCAATATCTCAGAGCTTATAAAGATGAGGAGCTCGGGAAAATGATTGAGCCGATTGCTAAAGAAAAAGAGTATGATGTCAGCTTAGAGTACCTGACAGAAGTGAGCCGATTAATGAAGGAAAGAGCTTCGTTTTTGCCGGAAATCGTGGAGAATGGACAGTATCTATTTGAGGTTCCAAAGGAGTATGACGAGAAGACTACCAGAAAGAAGTGGAAAGAAGATACACCTCAAGTGATGGAAGGGCTCCGAGCGGAATTTGAAAAAATATCAGATTGGAACGCTGAGAATTGTCACTCGGTTTTTATTTCTTATTTGGAAAAGAAAGAGCTAGGCATGGGAAGAGTTCTTCCAAACCTCAGGCTGCTTATTACTGGCCAAGGAATGGGGCCGTCAATGTTTGACATTATGGCGCTTCTAGGAAAGGAGGAATGCTTTAATCGAATGAAAAAGGGAATAAGTGAGTTGGGAATTGCAGCGAATTGAGGTTAAAGAAATCAAGGTCTACGCATATCATGGTTGCCTGCCTGAGGAGGAGAAGATAGGAGGGAACTATATTGTTGATCTTTTTGTAGATGCCGATGTCAGCAAGTCTTTCGAAACTGATGAGCTAGGCGACACGGTAGATTATGTTTTGCTAAACAGAATTGTTAAAGAAGAGATGGCCATTCGTTCCAAACTGATAGAACAGGTGGCCGATAGAATTCACAAGCGAATAAAAGACTCTGATTCTCGCATCATTAATGCAGGTGTGTGTGTGAGAAAAATTGCGCCACCAATCAACGGAGACGTGGCAGAAGTAACATTTAAGTTAGAAGGTTAGCCAAAAGAGCAACATGAAGTTGCAAAATCGCGTATGAATTGCATATTTTTGGCATCCCTAAATAATAATGGTCTCGTGGCCGAGTGGCTAGGCAGAGGTCTGCAAAACCTCGTACAGCGGTTCGAATCCGCTCGAGACCTCAAAAAGCTCCGTGTACTTTATACGGAGCTTTTCTGTTTCAATCAGATCTCTTTTGTAAGATGCTCTAGGCGAGCTCATGAGAACCTCAGCCAAAATATAACTGAGGAGATAATATTACATTCCTCTAGCCTTTTCAACTCATTAAACAAGAAAGCCTCGAATAAGTCGAGGCAAACATTTTGGTGACCCAGGGAGGATTCGAACCCCCAACCCTCAGAGCCGAAATCTGATATTCTATCCAGTTGAACTACTGGGCCGAGGTGCAAATGTAATGGGTTTAATCAAGCAACCGTTAATTCCTTATAACTATTCTAAATATCGCCACCTTTGCCGCATATGATTTTAATAAATTTCGCGTTTAAATCAAGCAACACGGAATATGATGATATTTAGAACGATGTTCCCTAAAGAAGCATATAGTTTATTTCTTCTTCTATTTTGTCATTCATCATTCTCCCAGATTGGCACTTGGAGAGACTATCTTAATTACAATAGTGCTAAACATATAGACATACTCGGTAACGATATTTACGTCGCATCAGAGAATGGGCTCTTTATTTACAATAGTCTTGAAAACGATATTTCTCGAATTAGCAAAGTGAACGGACTGTCTGACGTAGGAATAACGGCATTAGCAGCGAATGAAGAGACGGAATTGGTAGTGATTGGTTATGAAAATGGAAATATAGATCTCATTAGGGATCAAACCATCACAAACTTTATTGATGTTAAATCAAGCAGCGTTGTTGGCGACAAGACCATAAGACATATATATTTTAATGAGAATATGGCTTACATATCGACAGGGCTGGGAGTAATTGTATTTAACACCGAACGAATAGAGGTGAGCGATACATACGAGATTCTCCCGTCAGGGTCTCCTTCGATAAATGAAGTCACAATTTTGAACGACACCCTTTATGCTGCAACAGAGGAGGGTTTATTTTTTGGATCCCTTTCCGAGGACCTCACGATTTTTGGAAACTGGACTCAAAACTTAACGATACCAGAGCCCTTTCAACACATAAATAACGTTTCCTCCGTTGCCGGGCTGTTGTATATCAACTATAGTGATGGGCTCGAACCAGGGGTATACAGAAGGGATTATAACTTCTGGACCCAAGTTAATTCAGGGTCCAATATCTTGGAGTTGACTGAGTCAGAGTTTGGTTTAGTTGTCAGCGCTACCTCTTTTATCGATGCAAAAAATTTGGATGGGTCATCAAAGTATGTTCTTTCAGAATATGAAGGAGCTGCAAACAGCCCGCTCGTTTCGCAAGCCATAATTGACAGCCAAGGCGACACATGGATTGCAGACAATAGAATTGGATTGGTTCGGTTCACTTCAAATGAAGGATTTGAATATATTGAGGTAGAGGGACCCGGAACAAATAGTGCATTTAAGCTGGAAATGCAGGATGGTCGGCTTTGGGTGGCTAGTGGTTTTCCTCAGCACCCGGGCAATTGGAATAACAATTTCAGGAGGATTGGTTTTTACAAACTTTTTGATGGACGTTGGGAGAACTTTTTACCTTCCAATTTACCGGTGTTCGTTGAAGAGCAACTCAATGATATTGCGGTTGCCCTTCCAGATCCTCAAAATCCAGACCGCGCCTATGTGGGAAGTTGGTTCGGTGGCTTAGCGGTAGCGGAAGAGCAAGAAATAATTGAGGTATATGACGAAAATAATAGTGCTCTCCAGGTACGAGAAGAGTTTAACAGGCCAGAAGGAGAGGGCTATGTGGGAGTTTCTGACGTAGCTTTTGACCAAGAAGGGAATTTATGGATGACAAATGGTTATGCTGATGAGCCAATGGTTGTCTTTAGGCAAGACGGCACATGGGAGTCTTTTCGTGCAGGGGGGTTTGGTGCAAATGATGTTTTGTTTCGTCTTTTGGTTAGTCAGGATGGCAATATATGGATGCTTCATAATCGTAAGGGTGTTGTTGCTTTCAACCCTACTACCGGAGAGGACAAAAGGTTTAGAGCACAGGATGACTTGATTCACGAGGATGAAGTTTTCAGTATTGCCGAAGATCTTGATGGAGAAATATGGGTTGGGACAGCTGACGGAATAGCGGTGTTTTTTTCGCCATTTGACGTATTCTCGCCAAACCCGACAGGAGCAAGGCAAATTCTGGTTGAACAGGATGGGATATTCCAATTCCTACTGGAAGCACAGAGAGTTAGTGCCATAGCGGTTGATGGCGCTAACAGAAAATGGATAGGAACTTTTGAGTCAGGGGTGTTTCTCTTATCAGAAGACGGCACAGAACAGATACTTCGATTTACCGCGGAAGACAGCCCCCTGTTTTCAGACCGCATTCTAGATATCGCTATTAACGATCAGACAGGAGAAGTTTTTATTGCTACTCTTGAAGGTTTGGTTTCATATCAAGGGGATGCCGTAATTGGCGAGACGGCCAATGAATGTTTGACGGTATATCCTAACCCAGTCAGAGAGACTTACACAGGGCCCATAAGTATAGAGGGCGTTATGAGAGACAGTGAAGTGAAGATCACGGATATGCGAGGAAATCTAGTGAAGGAAATTTTGTCTAATGGCGGCCTGGCTATTTGGGACGGAAAAAACCTCAATGGGGAAAGAGTTGCTACAGGAGTCTATTTTGCCCTTGTTTCAAATGAAGCAGCAGACTCTGACTGTGTGAGTAAAGTGCTAGTTATAAAGTAGTTTTGGAATCAACAGCCAAAGCTCTTATCCTAAAAAAGACACCCTATTCAGGATCATCTTTTATTGTCACAACCTACACCAGGGACAGGGGATTACTTTCGTTTTTGGTCCGAGGAATAGGAAAGAAAAAGGGTAACCGACTCTCACACCTTGAGCCCCTTTCTTTTGTAGAAATATCTTTTCATTTTAGGGAAAAGTATGGGGTGCAAACAGCTAGAAAGATTACAGCCGACTACACCTCACCCAAGCTTTTTTTTGATCCCATTAAATCAACGGTACAATTATTTCTCGCCGAAATGCTCTTTAAAGCTTTGAAAGAAGAAACGCCAGACGAAGACCTGTTTGATTACTTATTTTCTTCTATTTCTTACTTGCAAGAAGCGAACGACCAACAGGACTTCCATCTGATATTCCTTATGAAGTTCACTCGATTTCTTGGCTTTTACCCTAAGGGTGAAATGACCGAGAACGCTGTCTATTTTGATTTACTAAATGGAGAATTTTCTTCTTCGAGGGCCCAATCCATCCACACACTAGACCTACATAACTCAACAGACTTTAAAGAAATTTTGGCTAGTGACTATGGGACCAGGTTATCGTTAAGTCAAGACAGAAGGAGAAAAGTCCTTGATTCTTTGGTAGAATATTATCGGCTTCACCTCGAAGGATTCGGGGAGGTGAAGTCACTGAAAGTTTTAAAGGAGGTGTTTTCTTAATTGGAAGCCACCTGCTCGATTTTCTCAAACTTAACGCTCGCAATAACCGCATCCAGCTCTCTCACGTATTCGCGCTTATCAAACTTTGGTGCAAATGCAAAACCAGAAACCACCACCATTTCATTACCAGCTTCAGAGGTAGTGGCGATTCTTCTAAAAGGCCCGCCCATAAAATAATTTTCAGTGCGCCAAAGTCCTTGTGTGTATACAGCTAGTTTTTCGTCGATAGTAATATTGCGGGATCCAGGTGGGTAGCGATATTCTGTGCTCATGTAGGTTCCTCTCTCAGGGCCAGGAACGTATTTTTTTAGCACAGAATCTCTCTTGACCAACAGCACGTCATGGTCAAAATCCACCTGCCCATGATATGGGTAGCGATAAATAAAAAATCCTTGGGTAATATCATGAGCAGAGTTGCCAAGGTACTTCACGCGCTCACGTTTTATCCAGAGGAAGTTGTCGGTTTCTACGGCAATTTCTGTGTCTAGTGGGATGAGCATATTTATCCCAAACTTTGATTTAGCCTTAGCCTGCAATTCCTTGTTGCCATTTCGTAGATAGTTTTTTTGAAGTCTACTGGTTTCCTTGTCATTAATCATGCTAACGACTCTTGGAAACTCTTTTTCAATTAGCTTAAACCATTCTTCAGCGCTACTCGCATAAGCTCTAAAAACAAGTTGGTCTTTGCTCCATTTGTCTTTTAGCAGGGTTACCTTGTTTTGGCCTTCAGCATCTGGACCAATTTCGATTTCAATGATATTTCTGTGTTGACGTAGTAGTCCGCTCATTTCTGCTTGAGAAAATTGTAGCAGGCTAAACATTGACTCAGTCTGAGGGAGCTGGGGCACATACTGTTCTAAAATCGTTCGCAAACTATCTCCTTCCGGACCAAGCCATCTCCTTTCATCCATTACAAGGAGTACTTCACCGGATTCACCGGAATGTCGAGGCAGCAGGCTTCCGCCTGCTGATTCATCACAAGAGGAAATCAATACGATTCCTAAAAACAGGAGGCTGATAAAAGAAAAAGGCTTACTCATGAAGAAGGGATAACAATTTTCTGGCCAGGTTTTAGTCTTCTGGTATCCAGGCCTGAGTTGGCTTTTTTGATGTCTTGGATACTGATGCCTGGATAGAGCTTTGCGATGTCCCAGAGTGTATCTCCTCTTTGGATTACGTGGACCTGACTCTCAGCTTTCTTTGGGTTCTGCGCAATTATTTCAGACTTCTTTTCCGGTATGACAGGGTTTTTCACCTGGCTTGAATTTTTTGATGAATTGTCACCGACCTTCGTTTTGACGGTTTTATGAACTTCTAGTCTTTGCCCAGGATATATTCGGTTACCGCGAATGTTGTTCCATTCGCGCAAACTGCTTAATCTTACACCGTACCGCTCTGCAATTTTTCCCAAAACATCACCACTTCGTACGACGTGAGTCTCAATAATGTCTTCGATGATATAGCCATCGATAGCTTGAGGGGCATCGGGGTTGTAGTCGTATAACTTGTCTTCGTTAGCCAAGAATTTGCCAGCCGCCTCTACGGGCAAATAAACGGCATAACATTCTTTTGTGTTTGGAACAACGTTTCGCTTCATGGACGGGTTTAATGCCTCTAACTTCTCAAGAGATAAGCCAGTAAATTTTGCTATTTGGTCAAACGTCGTCCTTCTACATACCTGAATTGTATCAACTTCTGGATACTGAGCGAAAGGCTCTTCTGGATAGATATTGTGTTCGGAGGCAAAGTTCATTACATAGTTGACTGCTATAAAGGCGGGAACGTATCCCCTTGTTTCTCTAGGTAAGTATCTTCGAATTTCCCAATATGTTCTTTTACCGCCAGAACGACGAATAGCCTTGTTAACATTGCCGGGACCAGAGTTATATGCAGCTAGCACTAAATTCCAATCGCTGTAAATGCTGTATAAGTAGCTCATATACTCACACGCCGCCACGGTACTTTTGTAAGGGTCTTTCCGTTCATCTATAAATGAATTTACTTCAAGCCCATACATCTTTCCAGTGGCATACATGAACTGCCAAAGTCCTGTTGCCCCAACCCTAGACCTAGCCGAGGGGTTTAGAGCAGATTCGACAACTGCCAAATGCTTTAATTCTAAAGGCATGTCATATTTGTCCAGATGCTCTTCAAACATGGGGTAATAAAGCGCGGAGAGGCCCAAAACCTGCTCAGTAATATCTTTTCTTTTGCTTGTGTAAACATTTATATAAGCTTTTACATACTTGTTGTAATCAAGATCCATGGGGGTCAGCTCATTAAGTCCCTCCAATCTCTGTGCATAGACGCTATCCGTATAAATTGGTATTGAATCAGTCGCGAAATAATTCGTGTTTAGGGATGCACTATCCGCCGTGAAAGCCAGCCACTTTTTTCTCTGTTCTTCCCAAGATTGATCCATTGCAACCAGAATGGGATCATCGTCAAAGATTACTACTGCAGAAGTATCTACGTTGTGAGCCTTAAGGGAATCTTTTGGAGAGGCGATAGACAAGGTGCTAACAACCAGGCATAAAAAGGTTGCGGTGTTTCTGAGTTTTTGCTGAATCATCTATTCGTGTTAGAGGGGTTATAGCAGCATACGAAAAGCTTTATCCCGAGGTTTTAACTCAACCGAAGCTATAAATGGAAAATTTAGTAAATGCAGATTGCCCGTTATTTTTTTAACGCTGCACTCTGCATTAAGTTGTGTGAAAAGTCAAGAAGGAGTTTCTCATCGAACTTCTTCGCCATAAATTGTACTCCGATAGGAAGAGCGCTTTCGGGATGAGTAGAGAGAGGTAAAGAAATGGCTGGAGTACCGACTAAATTTGCGTGGACCGTGAATATATCTTCTAAATACATCTTTATAGGATCGTTGGTATTCGACCCTATTGGAAACGCTGGTGTTGGTGTGGTAGGAGAGAGGAGAAGATCATATTCTTCGAAAAGTTGTTCGGTGCGATTTTTAATAACTCGCCGAACTTTTTGTGCTTTAGCATAATATGCATCGTAATACCCCGCACTCAATACAAATGTACCCAGCATTATCCTTCTTTTTACTTCAGGCCCAAAACCAGCACTGCGGCTGAGTCGATAGGTAGAATCAATATCTTCGCTGGCATCGCTCCGGTAACCGTAATGGATGCCATCGTATCGCGATAGATTTGATGAGGCTTCGGCAGTGGTAATTACGTAATATGTCGGCACCAAATATTTTAATTCTTCAATGTGAACGGGCTCAACAGCATGACCTTTAGTTTTAAGCCTTTCGATGAGTTGCTCTGTTGTCTTTTTAACCTCATCGTCTATTGCTGAATTTGTTAAACACTCCTCTATATAACCAATTTTTAGCGGTTTAAAATCGGAATATTCTGAGTACTTATCTACTCTTAATTTCGAACTTGTAGTGTCAAAAGAGTCATGCCCTGCCATTACTTCAAGCACTAAAGCAGAATCTTCTACTGATTGAGAAATGGGGCCTATTTGGTCAAAAGATGAGGCAAATGCAATTAACCCATGTCGACTTACTCTACCATACGTAGGTTTCAAACCCACAACACCACAAAAGGCCGCAGGCTGTCGTATGCTCCCTCCTGTGTCACTTCCTAGAGCTACCAGGCAGCAATTTGCAGCGACTGCAGCGGCGCTTCCTCCCGAGGAGCCGCCAGGAACGCGTTCTGGATTAACCGGGTTTTTAACCAAGCCTTTTGCAGAGTTTTCATTTGAAGCACCCATTGCAAATTCATCGCAATTTACTCGTCCGATAATGATCGCATCTTCGGCTAGGAGTCTTTTGGTAACCGTCGCGCTATAAAGTGATTCGAAACCTTCAAGAATATTAGAAGCTGCACTGACTTTGTGTCCGGCGTAACAAATATTATCTTTTAGTGCAATGACCATTCCAGCAAGCCTTCCTGAAGTGCCAGACTTCAGCTTACTTTCAATATCTTTTGCTTTGGCCAAGGCCTCATCTTCAAATACTTCAAGAAAGATGTTGAGGTGAGACGTGTCTTCAATATTTTGCAGATACGATTTAACCAAATCTACCAAGGTCAATTGGTTCCGGTCAATATCTGCGCGAATTTCTCCTAGCGTGCGGTAAGTTCTCAAAGGAATCTACTTGATCTCTTTTTCTGAATCTGATGGTTCGGTCGAACCATCCTCTTTTGTGGCATCTTTGAATTCTTTCATCCCTCTGCCCAGTCCTCGCATAAGTTCGGGGATTTTTCTCCCACCAAACAAAAGAAGCACCACGACAACAATAAGAGCTATCTGCCAAGGGCCAACAAATCCCAATAAAATAGAAAGCAACATGCCTTTAAGTTTTGTGCAAAGTTAAGAAATATATTACCCTATTGTCGTGCAATCCAGCGGGCGGGGTCTTCCTTTATCGTCCCCTTCTCACTCACCCTCCATATTTCTATGTGAGCCTCGGTTTTACCATCCACTTCATCGGTGAGCACAAGACCGATAGCGTCTTTAGCAAAGATGGTTTGCCCCTTTGAAACAAATACCTCCTTAAGGTTAGAGTAAACGGTTCGGTAACCTCCGTGATTAATAATGACATTTTTTCCTGCACCAGGGATGCTAAAAACTCCTGAAATAGTTCCATCAAAGACGGCTCGGATTTGAGCATTCTGATTTGTGGCGATGTCAATACCATTATTCGGGACTGTTATTCCGGCTAAAACCGGGTGTGGATTGTCTCCGAACTTCTGAGTAATTACCCCCCTTTCTACAGGCCAAGGTAGCTTACCTCGATTCTTTTCAAAATCAGCAGAAAGCGCGGCGGCCTCAGGAGTTAATGAAAAAACCCCTTCATTATTATTTTTTGAAGCCCTAATTTCTGCCTCGATGATACGCTGAATCTCTTTGTTGACTTTCTCTCTTTGCTTTTCTTGCTTTTTCAATTTAGCGAGCAGGCTTCGCTCCTCGCTTTTCAAAGAAGAAACGGTTTCCTTTTGTACGTCGAGATCTTTTGATAAATCATCTTTAGCTTCTTGCTCGTTTTTCAGACTCGATCTTTTAGAGGCGATGGCATCATTGAGCTCTTTATTTAATATTTCAAGCTCTTGCACAGTTGACGAGATTTTTTCTCCTTGTTCTTTCCTTACAGACGCTAGACGCTTAAAGAAGCGTGCGCGGCGAATGGCTTGCAGAAAATCTTCAGAGGCGAAAATAAACATCAATCGGTCTTGTGCGCTGTTTGTTCTATGAGCCAGCACCACGAGTGCGGCGTATCTGTTTTTTAATTCAGCTAACTGGGATTCAAGTTGATCGACTTGCTCACGGTTTCTTTCAATTTGGTGATTGTAAAGCCTCACCTCCTTTGTGATACTGCTTATGAGATCTTCTCGGAGCCTGATTTTTTTATTGAGAAGCCCCAATTCACCCTCCATTTTATTTCGGTTTTGGCGGGTTTCCTTGAGAAGTTTATTAGTAAGGTTGATGTCTGCTGAAATCTTATCTCGCTCTTTTTTGAGTGTCTCTTTTTCTTGCGCAAAAAGACAGCTCGCTCCGAAGATCACAAAAAGACATAGGAGAATCTTCCTAACGGAAAAGAGGCTCATATTTGGAGGGCACTTTAAAAGGATACGACTGTTTTTCATTAACCTTTATGCGTGAGTAAGAAAATTCAAATTTTCCGGACTCCTTCGGTGTGTCTATAAAAATATCGACATCATGAGCGAAAAAATTGTCTCCAAGAGGCTGAAAATCTCCATACTCAACCCGAAATGATCTTTGTGTGAGTAAATCTTCGATGATAACCTTTTCGACTCTAAAGTTATCAGATCGCACATAAAATCTTTTGATGACTAAGTCTTCTTCTTCAAATTTCTCAACCGCTTTAATCAACTTTTTTTCACGAATTACTTCGGTATCAATCTTCACGGAATATTGCTCTGCTCTTTCTAGAGTCAGATCTACTGCCCTACGAACCTTACGAGGGTTTTTGGTCTGAATTACATAGTACAAGTCATCAACAATAGATTGATACTTTTCCCCATCTAAGATCTGAATAGGGTTTCCAACCATTAAATTTTCTAGAAATGAGTATTGAGCCTCATAACCAAAAAGAGAGTCGAGCGCTTTATAATCACCAAGGTAAAACTTATCACTCAGTTTGTCTATGAATTTCAGGCTATCTTCGGTTATTAGAGCTCTAGCTGCTTCAATCCCAAGAGCAGGCGTAATACTCATCCAAATAGCGCTATCTGCAGCAATGCGCGTATTGACTTTGAAGGAGCGACTTTCTTTATCGGTTTTAGCTTTGACATCTAGCTTGGCGCTCAGTGTCTTAAACTCGAAAATATTGGCTTCAAGTTGACTTATAATTGCTTTTTCATTGAGCGGAAGAAGCGGGCTTTTGGTTAATGCTCGTTTCGTTTTACAGCCCCAAAAAGCGGATAGTAAAGCTAGACCAAAGAGAAGGCGGCATATCATTCTCATTCTAAACGACCGATTTTTTCTTTCAGAGATTTTTCATTGCCCCCAAAATCGAGCGCCATCTGCCAAGCGGTTTTCGCTTCCATTTTTTGGTCGAGTTGCCACAGAATATCACCGTGGTGTTCGAGCACATCAGGATCTTCTGCCCCACCGTTTTTAAGAGCCTCTTTTATCCAGAAGAGGGCATTTTGGTAATTGCCTCGTTTGAAAAGAACCCACGCATATGTGTCTTGAAAGCTAGCTTGATTTGGGCTGAGGTCATTGGCTTTTTTTGCCATTTTTTCTGCTTTCTCAAGATCTTTTTCTCTCAAGGATAAATAATAGGCGTAATTATTTAGGACGATCACATTTGAAGGGGTGTACTTGAGGGATTTCTCGTAAGCGGAATCACTGGACTTGTTGTCTTTTATAGAGTGGTGGGCGTCACCCAAGGATGCGTAAAACTGCCCCAAGAGTTCATTGTTATCTATCACTAGATTCTTTCCCGCCTTGAGAGATTCTACGGCCTCTTGAGCCCTTTCCATTTGCTGTAGAGCGATGCCGTTAAAGAGGTAGAAAAGGGGTTGTTGAGGAAAATATTCAATCGCTTTTTCGCTTTCTGAAAGCATCGTTTCAAAATCATTAAGCTCGGAGCTAATGATTAGAACTTCTTGCCAAATCGGAGGTCGGTTTGGGTCGAGCTCAAGGGCTCGTAAGAAACTGGCCCTCGCCTCCACAGGCTTCTGAAAGTTGTTGTATAAGTCCCCTTGTATGGCATGAGCTTTAGCATTTGCGGGGTGAGCTTCTACGAGCTTGTCGGATAACGCGAAGAGCAATTCAGGTGACTCTCCTGGCTTGGTCATCAGATTTAATAACACATTTACTTTAACGTCGATGCCCAAACTAGGACTTTCAAATGCGGAAAGAAGGTATGCTCTAGCCTGTTCTGTTTTTCCTTCATTTTCATAAATCCGAAAAAGGGAGAAATAGATTTGTCCAAAACCTGGTTCTATTTCCAGCATCTTATCATAGAGCGTTTTAGCTTCTTCAATGCGCCCCATTTCCTCGAGAATTTCGGCTTTCATCCCCAAGTATCTAATTTCAGATGGGTTGAATGTGATAAGGCGGCTTACCTCTTCGAGAGCTTTCTGAGGGTTATTCTGATCCCTGTAGATGACTTGCCTCTGCATGGCTACCTCTTCCATTAGCCCGTATTTATTTTCGAGCTCATCATACACTTTGATAGCTTCATCGTACTTTTCCATGGCGCCGAGCAGGGCGCCGAGATTGAAGTAATATTCAACCTTTTCGGGATTTGCCTCAATGATTTCTTCGAGTGTTTCTATAGATAGGTTGAACTGGCCGGTTTCTGCGTAAATTTTGGCGAGATACTCGGCATACCACATGTTCTCTTTGTTCAAATCTCGTGCTTTCTCCATAAGGGTGGCCGCTTCATCGAACCGACCTCTTTCTACCGAGATTTTAGCTAATTCGAAATAAGCCACATCGCTGTTTTGGTTGATGCTGAGAGCCATCTTGAAGTATTGCTCTGCCTCGGCAATATTTCCAAGAATTTTTTCCTTATTTCCGTCCAGAAAAGCAATTTCATACGCCCTCAGCTCTTCTTGACTTAAAGAGACTACACCCCCAGAACGATTAGAACGAACGGATTCCGTAGTCTTACACCCTACGATTACAAGGGCAACACAGAGAAATAAGAAAAGTGTACGAATCATTTCAATTCATTAAAATCCCCCAAGCTTAATTGAGCTGGGTGCCCCTCAAGTATTACAGAGCATCCAATCATTGATTGTGTCATTACCTTTCCTTTGATGACCGTATGGTCTTGTATTAGGCTG
Source organism: Flavobacteriales bacterium (assembly GCA_022448105.1). Taxonomy (GTDB): domain Bacteria; phylum Bacteroidota; class Bacteroidia; order Flavobacteriales_D; family Cryomorphaceae; genus JAKVAV01. Next base: position 57,117 of record JAKVAV010000007.1, read on the forward strand.
TGAGAGACTCGTGAATCTTCGACAATTGTGTTCTCACCAATGGAAATATTAGGGCCGACAACGGAGTTTTTTATCACCGAACCCGACCCGATATAATAAGGGGCGATTAAGGTGGAATTGGAAATAGTGACATCGGAGGCCACATAAGGTGTTGAGTATTTGAGTTCGAGCACTCTATTAGACGTCTCAATGGTCACTTTTGCATTCCCACAATCCATCCACTCCTCTACTTTGCCGGGTGTAAATGTTTTGCCTTTCTCAGTCATTCTTCTCAAAGCATCGGGCAGTTGATACTCTCCTCCCTTCATCAAACCCTGCTCGATAAGGAATTCGATTTCGGCGTATAAATCCTTTCCTTCTTTGAAGTAATAACACCCGATCATTGCTAAATCACTAACAAATTCTTTTGGCTTTTCTACGAAATCAGTGATATTTCCCTCACCATTTAATTTAACCACACCGAAGCTGGAGGGGTCATCTATTTGCTTTACCCAGAGCATTCCGTCGGAATCTTCGTCAAGTTCAAAATCGGCTTTAAATAAAGTGTCGGCAAAAGCGACAATCGTTTTTCCGACAAGAGCATGCTTTGCACACCAAATCGCGTGCGCTGTGCCTAAAGCTTCATCCTGATAAGCAATTTCTCCTTTAGCGCCTAGTTTTTCTGCTACCGCTAGAAGGTGATTTTCAATATCTTCTCCAAATCGTCCAGTTATGAATACGATGTTTTCAAGAGTCTCATTGTTGAGCAGGCTAGCAATATCTTCTACTAAGTGCTGTACAATGGGCTTGCCGGCAATTTTTACCAGTGGTTTAGGGACAGTAAGTGTATGGGGGCGAAGGCGCTTTCCACGCCCGGCCATTGGAATGATGATATTCATAAGGTATTAATCCTTTTTTCCTGTGCTTCCAAAGCCTCCAGATCCTCTGGATGTTTCTGGAAGTTCGGATACAATCTTAAAATCTGCTGTTTCATGACGCGAAATGACCATTTGAGCTATTCTATCACCATCTTGCACCGAAACATTAGCCGTTGACAAATTTACCAATAATACCTTCACTTCTCCACGGAAGTCGGCGTCTATGGTTCCTGGAGAATTAAGTACAGTTACGCCCTCTTTATAGGCCATACCGCTCCTAGGCCTAATTTGGGCTTCGGTGCCGATTGGAAGTGCAATATATATCCCAGTCTCGATTAGCCTTCTCTCCAGAGGCTGAAGGGTAATTGTCTCGGAAATGTTTGCTCTAAGATCACAGCCAGCGCTTCCCTCTGTGGCATAATTTGGAAGACTGTGCTCGGATTTATTTATTATCTCTACGGTTATCATTGCTGAAAATCAGATTTTTTTCTTTTATGAATGCGAATAACGCGAATCCTCCGACGCCCATAAATGCAGCGATATATTTTAACCAACCGCTTAATGCCAAAAATTTAAAAGTAGAGAGGATTATAACGGCAGTGGCGATATAAACGCTGATTGATTTGAGGTCGTAATTTATTGGATGAAATTTACGCATCAGCGTGAATGAAATTACCGTCATTAAAGCATAAGCGGCAAGGGTAGCAAGAGCAGACCCATAATAACTCAATTTAGGTACCAACCAAACATTTAGTACAATTGTAATTACCGCGCCAGCAAATGCGATTACCGCACCGTAGAGTGTTTTGTCATTCAGCTTATACCAGAAGGAGAGATTAAAAACAGTTCCGTAAAGTAAGTATGCTGCAAGAAGAATGGGGATCACACCAGCGCCACTTCTAAACTCTTCACCAATCAGCATCAAGGAGAAGTCCTCAAAACAAATTAGCGTCATACAGATAAGTAGAGCTGAAATGAAGTAATATTTCATTGCATCAGCCTGTACTCTTTCGCCTTCATGTCCCTTCGACAATGAAAATATGAATGGCTCCGCGGCAAACCTATATGCCTGAATACCGATGCTTAATAGCATGGCTACTTTGTAACACGCCCCATATATCCCCAGCTCTGCAGCAGCCTCACCGGGAGGTAAGCCAGATAATGACTCAAATGCCACCCTATCAAAAGTTTCATTCACTATTCCAGCTAAACCCAGAAACAGCAAGGGCAAGCCATAAGGGAGAAGCTGCTTTAAAACCGTAGGGCTAAACCCAGCTCTAATTCCTGCAATGGTTGGCAGAAGGAGCACAAATTTGGTAAGACTTGCAAAAACGTTGGCAACGAAAACATACCCGATCCCGAATTCTGGACTATAAAAAGAGCTAACCCATGACGATCCGTCTTCGACGGCAACGGGGCAGTACATAAAAAAGAAAAGGTTCAATAAGATATTCACTACAATACTTGCAATATTGGTAGAGGCAAATCGCACCGCCTTGTTTTGCAATCGCAACCTGGCAAACGGGATAGTAACGAAAGTATCTATGGCAACGATCCACCCGAAGAGAATGATGAATTCAGGCTTTGATGAGTAGCCCAGAGCATCTGCAATGTTTTGATTGGTTAGATAGATTAATCCGATAAACGCGCAAGATGTGATAAGCACAGAAATGGCGGCAGTGCTGAAAATTAGATGCGCTTTTGATTTCTCCTTTGAAGAAAACCGAAAGAAGGCCGTCTCCATTCCATAGGTGAGAAGAACAAGTAAAAATGCCACATACGCATATAATTCTGTGATTGCACCATACTCTGCTGTATCAAAAATGCGAGTGTAAAAGGGTGTGAGGATGAAGAAGTTCATCACCCTTCCCACAATGCTACTCACACCATAAATAGCCGTCTGACCGAGCAGATTGCGCAGGGCTGCCATTAAAAAGAGCCGTTATTCACCCGTAAAAACAGGTTTGCGTTTTTCGAGAAAAGCCGCGGTTCCTTCGACAAAGTCTTTTGTTTTAAAGCATTCTCCAAATGAATCTGTTTCCACTTTATAACCGTTAATGCCTTCAGAAAATTGCGCGTTTACTGACCGAATGGCCGCAGAAATTGCGGTTGGAGAGTTTTGGCAAATCTTTTTAGCTAAACTTCGGGCCTCCTCCATCAAAGCCTCTTGAGGTGTGACTCTATTAATAAGTCCCATTCCATATGCGTCGATGGCCTTGACCATCTGAGCTGAGGTAATCATTTCTAAGGCACGACCTTTTCCAATCAGTTGTGACAATCTTTGTGTTCCTCCGTAGCCGGGAATTACACCAAGGCTCACTTCTGGTAGACCAAGCCTAGCATTATCTGAGGCAATTCGCATATGGCATGAAAGAGCGAGCTCCAAACCACCGCCTAACGCAAACCCGTTAATGGCAGCAATTACAGGGGTGGTCATTTGTTCCACAGCAGTAAAAAGCAGCTCCTGACCCATTCGGCTCAGCTCACGACCTTCTTCTTGACTAAAGTGCGCAAATTCAGAAATATCAGCACCAGCAACAAAGGCTTTTTCTCCCACCCCCGTCAGAATTATAACTCGAGTATCTTTATCTTCATTTGCTGATCTAAACTCTTCAGAAAGTTCTTGAATGAGTTCAGAATTCAAAGCATTGAGCTTGGCGGCACGGTTTATAACAATCTCTCGAATATGTTCGTTTTGAGAAACAATGGTATGGCTCATCGGTTCAAATTTTCTGTAAAGGTAATCGCTAACCTCAAACCTCGTCAAAGATTAATGGCACTCTTTGGGTTTTCCCTATTTCTATTCACGAACTTGGAGGCACAAGTCAAAAGTGCAAATGGTTGGGTATTGCCCGCATCAGGAAAAATTAGGGTCTACATGGTATTTGTTGAAATAGATCACAACGTAGATCAATCAAAAGACAAATACCCGAATGGAACAAAGGGATGGCGGCGAGGCGAATTGCCAACCTATAAAGATGACATTTTCAACACCTTTTCTGGAGAAGATTCGCTGAAGTATGTCTCCAAGTACTATAATGATTGCAGCCATGGAAACCTAGAGGTTTTGGGAGATTACTACCCTAAGCTTATAAGCTTAAAGCAGTCAACCGTTGGAAAAAGTAAGTCGAATATTTTC